>NZ_JAGIYX010000017.1:0-196864 GCF_017813315.1 Kitasatospora sp. RG8 | reverse complement strand
CTCCCCGAACGACACCCCCACCCCGTCCACCACCAACGCCACCGCACCCGGCGACAACGCCACCCGCGCCTCGAACAACTCATGCGTCAACGACCCCGACAACACCTCCACCGACTCGTTCCACTCCACGAGCACCCGCCCACGGTCCACCTCACCGAGAACATCCACCGCACTCACCCGGGTCCCGGGATCGGCGGCCACCGCGTCCAGCACACGCGCCAGCCTGCGCGCGAGCCGGTCCGCCGCCTCCGGGTCGAAGAGGTCCGCCGCCACGGTCACCGTGCCGCGCACCCCGGCCGGCGTACCCTCGGCGTCGAAGGCCTCACCCACCATGACGTCCAGGTCGAACTTGGCCACCGGCCGTTCCAGCGGCAGCGGTTCGGCCGTGAGGCCGGGGAGGTCGAGGGTCGGCGCTACGGCGTCCCGGCCCTGTGCTGCCCCAGTGGTGCCCGCGACGGTGTTCAGCTTGGTGAGCACGGTCTGGAACAGGGGGTGGCGGGCCAGCGAGCGGGCAGGGGCCAGCTCCTCCACCAGGCGCTCGAACGGCACGTCCTGGTGCGCGAACGCCGCCAGCCCCGACTCCCGCACCCGCACCAACAGTTCGGCGAACGTCGGATCCCCCGACAGATCGGTCCGCAACACCAGCGTGTTCACGAAGCAACCGACCAGATCATCCAACGCCTCGTCCGTCCGCCCGGCGATCGCCGAACCGATCGGAACATCCGTCCCCGCGCCCAGACGCGACAACAGCACCGACAACCCCGCCTGCAACACCATGAACAGCGTCACACCCTCCGCACGCGCCAACTCCACCAACCTGGCGTGCAGTTCCGCAGGAAGCTCGAAGTCGGCGGTGTGGCCGCGGTGGCTCGCCACCGCCGGCCGCGGACGGTCGAAGGGCAGCTCAAGCTCCTCCGGCGCCCCCGCCAGAGCCTCACGCCAGTAGGCCACCTGGCGCGACAGCGAGCTGTCGGGGTCGCCCTCCGCACCCAGCAGCTCACGCTGCCACAGCGCGTAGTCCGCGTACTGCACCGGCAGCGCCGACCACGCCGGCGCAGCACCGCCCGCCAGCCGGGCCGCGTACGCGGTGGAGATGTCCCGCGCCAGCGGACCCATCGACCAACCGTCAGCAGCAACGTGATGAACCGTCAGCACCAGCACGTGTTCGTCCACGCCGACGGCAAGCAACCTGCCCCGCACGGGCACCTCGGCCGACAGGTCGAACGCGTACAGGGCCGCACGCTCCACCGCCCCGGACAGCTCCTCCGGCGCGACCTCCTCGACCGGCAGGTCCCACACCAACTCGTCCACACCCACGACCCGCTGGTACGGCTCACCACCCGACACCGCGAACACCGTACGGAGCGCCTCGTGCCGTTCGACGACGTCGCGCAGCGCCTGGGCCAGTGCGGTCCGGTCCAGCTCACCCGTCAGGCGGAGCACCATCGGGCTGTTGTAGGTGGCGCTCGGCCCCTCCAGTTGGCCGATGAACCAGAGCCGGCGCTGTGCGAACGACAGCGGGACGTGCTGGGGGCGTTGCCGCGCCGTCAGTGCGGTGCGGGCCACGTGCGTACCGGAGAGCCTGGCCGCGAGGCCGGCCACCGTGGGCGCTTCGAAGACGGCGGCGATCTCGACCTCGACGCCGAGGACCGCGCGGATGCGGCTGACCAGGCGGGTGGCGAGCAGGGAGTGTCCGCCGAGGTCGAAGAAGTTGTCGTCGACGCCGACGGCGGGCACCGCGAGGACGTCGGCGAAGGCCGCGCAGAGGAGCTCCTCCTGCGCGGTGACGGGGCGGCGGTCGGTCGTGGTGGCGTGCTCGGGTGCCGGGAGTGCGCGGCGGTCGACCTTGCCGTTGACGGTCAGCGGCAGCGCGTCCAGCACCACGACGGCAGACGGCACCATGTACTCGGGGAGCCGGTGTCCTGCGAACTCCCGTACCGAGGTGGTGATTTCCTCGCCCGTATCGCCGCCGGGAACCACGTAGGCGACCAGTCGGCGGTCTCCCGGCGCGTCCTCGCGCACCATGACCGCGGCGTGCGTCACGCCCGGGTGGGCGGCCAGCACGGCCTCCACCTCGCCCGGCTCGATCCGGAAGCCCCGCACCTTGACCTGGTCGTCGGCACGGCCGGCGAAGGCGAGCTGCCCGTCGGGCGTCCAGCGTGCCCGGTCGCCGCTGTGGTACATGCGGGTGCCGTCGGCGGCGAAGGGGTCGGCGACGAAGCGCTGGGCGGAGAGGCCCGGCCGGCCCAGGTAGCCGCGGGCGACGCCGGCCCCGGCGATGTACAGGTCCCCCAGGACGCCGGGCGCCACCGGTGCCAGCGACTCGTCCAGCACGTAGACCCGGACGTTGGGGTTGGGGCGGCCGATGTGGGGCCGGTCGCCGGGGGCGAGCGGGGTGGTCATGGTGGCGCAGACGGTCGCCTCGGTCGGCCCGTAGGCGTTGATCAGGCGCCGCCCGGGCGCCCAGCGCGCCACGAGGTCGGCGGGCAGCGTCTCGCCGGCCGAGATCAGGGTGGGGACCTGTGCCAGGTCGGCGGGGTCCAGGACGGCCAGGACTGCCGGGGGCAGGGTCACGTGCGTGACGCCGTGGCGGGCCATCACCTCGGCGAGCGCGGCCGAGGGCAGCAGGTCCTCCGCCGGCGCGACCACCAGGCCCGCGCCCGAGCAGAGTGCCATCAGCAGTTCCCAGCTGGCGGCGTCGAAGCCGACCGAGGCGAACTGCAGGACCCGGCTGTCCTCGTCGACCGCGCACCGCTCCCGTTGCACGGCGGCGAGGTTGGCGGCGCCCGCGTGGGTGAGCATGACGGCCTTGGGGGTTCCGGTGGAGCCGGAGGTGTAGATCACGTACGCGAGGGCGTCCGGGCCGAGGGGGACCGCGGGGTCGGTGGCCGGGGTCGCGGCCAGTTCGGCACGGACCCGGGCCGAGTCCACGGCCACCGTCAGGACGCGCCCCGACGGCAGTTCGTCGAGGATCTCCTCCTCGCCCAGCAAGGCGACCGCCCGGCTGTCGGCGAGCACGTACCGGATGCGTTCGGCCGGGTACTGCGGGTCGATCGGCAGGTAGGCGGCTCCGGCCTTCCAGGCGGCCAGCAGGGACACGACCAGGTCGGCGCCGCGGTGCTGGCAGACGGCGACGACGGACTCCGGTCCGACCCCGCGGGCGGCGAGAAGACGGGCGAGCCGGTTGGCCCGCTCGTCCAGCTCCGCGTACGACAGCCGCACCCCGTCGCCGACGACGGCCACGGCGTCGGGCCGGGCCGCCGCGTGGGCGGTGAACTGCTCCACGGCGGTGGCGGGCGGGACCTCGAAGGTGGTGTCGTTCCACTCCACGAGCACGCGGTGGTGCTCGTCCTCGTCCAGCAGGTCGATCCGGCCCACGGTGTCGGTGGGCGCCGCGCCCACCAGCCAGTCCAGGACCCGCCGCAGCCTTCGGGCGACGTCCTCGGCCGGCGCCGCGTCGGGCAGGGAGGCGTTCACGTCGACGTCGAGCTGGACGCCGAAGGAGCCGCCGCGGTCGTAGACGTCGACGCGGGTGTGGTCGATCGGCCCGTTGGACAGGTTGTGCGCGGCGCCGACGCGGCAGTCGCCCAGGCTCTGCGGGTAGGCGAAGGACATGGCGTTGACGTGGATGCCGCACAGGGCGTCGCCGTCGGTCAGGTGCAGGTCCCGCAGCGTGTCCTCGTAGCGGTAGCGCTGGTGGCGCAGCCCCTCGCGGATGGTCCGGGCGGTCTGGCGGACGAGGTCCTCCAGGCTGGTCCGGGGCTCGATGCGCAGCCGCAGCGGCACGTTGTTGGAGGTCATGCCGGGGACGGCGAGCTCGCGCCGTCCCGTCCGGCCGGCGACGGGCAGGCCGACGACGACGTCGCGCTGCCCCGTGACGCGGTGGCGGTAGAGCGCCGCGGCGCAGATCATCAGGCCGGTGAGGCTGGTGCGCAGGCGGCGCGCGGCCGCTTTCAGGTCGGCGGCCTGGTCGGCGGTCAGGGCGGTGGTGTGGCGGACGAGCCGCTCCGGCAGCCGGTGGCCGCGTGTCCGGCGTGCGGTGCCCGCGTCCGTCACCTCGGGGAGGTCGGAGAGCACTCCCAGCCAGTACGCGCGGTCGCGGGCGAAGTCGGCCGACTCCCGGTACGCGCGGTCGGCGTCGAGGAGCACGGAGAGGGGCTCCAGTGCCGCGTCGTCGGGGTTCTGGCCGGCCAGGAGGAGGTCGTGGATCCGGGCGGCGCGGGTGGCGATCGTGGCGCCGGCCAGGCCGTCGGCGACCAGGTGGTGGTAGCCGAGGTACCAGAGGTGCAGGCCCGGGGCGAGGGTGAGCAGGGCGAAGGTGAACAGCGGACCGCCGGTGAGGTCGGCCGGCCGGGCGAGGCGCTCGCGCATCCAGGCCTCGGCGGCGGCGCGCGGGTCGGGTTCGGCACTGAAGTCGACGACGTGGAGGGGCTGTTCGGGGGCGTCGCCGATGTACTGCCGGGGGGTGCCGGCGTCGACGCGGAACCGCAGGCGCAGGGTCTCGGCCTCGGCCGCGACCCGGCCGAGCGCCTCGGCGAAGAGGTCGACGTCCAGGTCGCCGTGGAGCTCCAGGTACTCGCCGATGTTGTAGGCCGGGTTCTCCGGCGCGAGCTGCTGTGCCTGCCAGACGCCGAGCTGACCGGCCGTCAGGTCTCGGAGTTCACCTTCGAATGCAGCCATTCCTGCGCACCCCAAACGTTTCGACTCGCCAGACTCGCCAACTGGTGGGAGCGGGCGTCGGCCGCCGTCTCGGCATGCCGATGTGCGCCCGGCTTCCAGGGAGTTGGTGCTGTGCTTCGGTGGTCAGCACTCTTAGCGCCGCCATCGGCGGCCCGCATCACGACTCGGAGGAGCCACACGTGTGCGGCCCGCCGCGGACGGGCGGGCCGAACGACCGTGGCCCAATCCTCTGTAATCACTGACTGTCGTACAACTGGTCGACTGCGGCGGTTGAACAACGCGCCGCACTCCGCAAAGCCGCCCGCCCGTCGCGTACGCCCACCGCGCGGGCGGTGCGTACGGGACGAACGGGCGGTGCGTACGGGACGAACGGGCGGTGCGTACGGGACGGACGGATACGACGCACAACGGACGGACGCTGCGGACGGGCCGTACGGGACGGACGGGCACAACGCAGAACGGACGGACGGCAGAGGGTACGCACGGCCCCGTTCCCCCAGCCGCCCCGGCGGCCCGGGGCCGCCCTCCGGACACGCGCGCCTACCCCTGCCGGCGGTCCTGTTCGGCGGTGAAGCGGCCCACCTTGTGGATGACGTCGGCGCTGTAGAGCCGCAGCGCCTGCTGGAGCGCGAACTCCGCCATGTAGAGGCGGAACGCGTCCACCGGTTCCTCGGCGAGGTTGAGCATCCGCCGGTTGGCGACGACCGCCTGCCCGCGCAGGCGCTCCAGGCTCCGCTCGATCGCGAGGTCCAGCTCGTCGCTCTCGTGGACCTCGTCGACGAACAGCGCCGCCTGCGGTTCGTGCGCGTGGACGCGGCGGCCGCCGAGGATGACCTGACGGGCCAGGCGGGGCCCGGCGGCGCGGGTGAGGCGGAAGTTCGACGCGCCCGGCACGATCCCTTCCTTCGCGGCCGGCAGGCTGAGGTAGGAGTCGGCGGCGGCCAGCACGTGGTCGAAGACGAGCAGGAGCTGCGCGCCGCCCCCGATGGCGAAGCCGTCCACGGCGGCGACCCAGGGCTTCTCGACGGTGGCGGGGCGCCAGCCGGCGCCGTCGCCGACGAGGAGGCCGCGCAGGATCTTGTGGATGTAGCCGAGCTCGCGCCGCAGCAGGAAGTCGACCAGGGAGATCCCGCCGCCGTGCAGGGCCTTGAGGTTGATGCCGGCGCTGAAGACCCGTCGGCCCCGGTAGCGGGGGTGGGTCATCTCGCCGCCGCGCAGCAGACAGACCTCCACCTCGGGGTCCAGCAGCGCGAGGTCGACGGCGGTCTCCATGTCGTCGATCTGCTGGTTGTCCTCGGCGTTCAGCCGGTCGTGGCCGCACATGGTCAGCCGGGCGACGGCGCCGGTGCGCTCCAGCTGCACCGAGCCCAGGTCGGCGCGGCCGGTGGCGGTGAACAGTGGCAGCAGCTCCAGGGCCCGCGGGGTGGGGCGCAGCATCGCCTCGACCAGGTGCGCGCCCGCGGTGGGCGAGCGCAGGAGGTGGCTGAAGAAGAGCCCCTGGTCGATCTCGTGGCCTTCCTTCCCCGCCTGGGTCCTGGCGCGTTCGCCGGCCAGCTGGGCCGCGGTCGGCACCAGACCGGGGAAGGCCTCGGCGGCGGCGTCGGCGAGTTCGGCCAGGCGCAGGTGCAGCGTCCGGCCGGCGGTGAGTTCGTCGTGGACGGCGTCCACGTGGGTGCGGAGGAAGGCCTCGCGCAGGGTCCGGGTGGCGTCGACGGCTTCGGCCGCGGCGGCGCGCTGGGCGGTGGAGCGCTCCGGCGGGTCGGGCAGGATCGCCAGCAGGTCCTCGGTGTGGGCGGCGGCCGCGGCCAGTGCGGCGCGGGCGGTGGCGAGGTCGCCGCCCATGGTCCGCAGGTCGTCCTCGCGGGTCTGCGGGCGGGCGGGGGTGTCCCCGGGGCCGGGCGGGCGGGAGGCCTTCGGGGCCCCGGGGGTTCCCGGGTCGCCGGGGCCGGCCTCCGGGGGGCGGCGGGCGCTCATGAGGCGGCTCCGGCCGCGCGGCGCAGGGTCCGGTCGACGGCCGCGAGGTGGACGCCGAGGGCCTCCTCGAAGCTGGTGGTGGCGGCGTCGGCCATGAGCTGGCGTCGGAGGGCGAGTTCGGTGCCGCTGACGGCGCCGGCGCGCCGGGCGACGGTGGCCAGGGCGCCGGCGACGTCCTCGGTGAGCTCGTCGACCAGGTGCAGGGCGAGCGCGTCGGTGGCCTCCACCGGGGTGCCGAACAGGACGGCGCGCCGGATGGCGGCCGCGCTCGCGCCGTGCTGGGCGAGCCGATACAGGGCCATGCCGGGCCAGGTCGCGCCGTCGCCGACAGGCACGACCAGGCGCACCGAGGCGGTGGCGATGCGGTAGTCGGCGGCGAGCATCGCGTCCAGGGCCGTGCCCCCGCAGTCGCCGTCGGCGAGGGCGATGGTGGTGGCGGGCAGCCGCTCCAGGCGGCGCAGTGCGCGTTCCCACTTGCTGACCAGCGACACCGTCAGCTCGCCGGTCCAGGTGCTGTCGGGGACGCCGCCGACCTGGAGGACGACCCTGCCGCGGCCGGCCCGGTCCTCCGCGGTGTCGCAGACGGCGGTGACCGCCGCGACGCTCTCGGGCGTCAGCGGCCTGGCGCCGTCGACGACCAGGGAGATGTCCTCGGGGCCCAGCCGGACGCCGGCGGTGTCCACCGTGCTTGTCTTCTCGCTCACCTGAGTCTCCATCACCATTGCAGCAGCGCGGTTTCGATCGTCGAGCCCGGTCCCATGGTCATCATGACGACGTGGTCGCCGGCCCTGGCGACGCCCTCCTGGAGCAGCCGCTGGTAGGAGAAGAGGAACGATCCGCTGGACAGGTTGCCGAAGTCGCGGAGCACGCCGGTGGTGTGCCGCACGTCGTGCCGGGTCAGTCCGAGGTTGACCCGCACCGCGTCGATGACCTTCTTGCCGCCGGAGTGCACCAGCCACTGGCCGATGTCGCTGCGGCGCAGGCCGGCGCCGTCCAGGAGGCGGTCGACGACCTGTTCGGCGTTGGCGCCCACGACGTAGGGCACGTGCGGGTCGAGGTAGAAGCTGAACTTGCCCTGGTCGTCGTCCCAGTCGTAGCGCATCGCGTCGATGGCCTCGGTGATCAGGTGGCTGGCGAAGCCGAGGATCCGCGGTCCTCCCGCGCCCGCCGGCACGTCGGCCGGGGCGCCGGCGGTGTCCGGCGGGTCGGCGACCAGCGCGATCGCGGCCGCGCCGTCCCCGAAGAGGCTGTTGACCACGGCGGTGCGCATCGTGGAGTCGATCACGTAGGCGGCCGAGCAGGCCTCGGCGCAGAGCAGCACCGCGACCTTGCCGGGGTTGGCCGTGGCCCACGAGGCGGTGGCGTTGAGGGCGTTGAGGCCGGCGTTGCAGCCCATGCCCACCACGTCGACCCTGCTGGTCCTGGGCGCGATGCCCATCTCGCGGATGAGGTGGGCGCTCAGGCCGGGGGTGAGGAAGCCGGTGGTGGTGGTGCAGCACAGGTAGTCGATGTCGTCGAGTTCGAGGCCGCTCTCGTCCAGGCAGGCCCGGACGGCCCTGGCGCCCATGTCCAGCGCCAGCCGCTTGTGCTTGGCGAGCAGCTCGCCCTGTGCCTCCGGCAGTACCGCGCCGTCGGCGTCCCGCGGGGGGACGGTGAGGTAACGGCGCTCGATCGCGCTGTTGAGGAAGACCGATCGGACCCTCGGATCGGTGATCCGGAAGATGTCGAGCAGTTCCCGCTGCGCGTAGGACTGCCCGGTGTTGGCGGTGCCGACTCCGACGATCCGGGCGGCGCTGAGGGCCTGCTTGCTCTCGGGTGCCGGGGGCTCCAGCACCCCGACGTTCGAACGGCCCTGACGGCCGGTCGTGCCCGGACGCGTCGTGCCCTCCGGTCGGCCGGGTCGGCCCGGGCGGCTGCTGCTGGCGGTCATCGGAACGTCCACCCCCACATACGGGTCTTGCTGCGGACACGGCGTACTACTGCCGACACTGCTGGTACCTCCGGCTCGGATCGGTGTGCGGGCTCTCTCGTGCGGGTCCCGGGGACGGATGCCGCCGGTTCCCTCGTGCGGTACGGGTCGGTACGGGGCGGGGCGGGGCGGGGCGGGGCGGGGCGGGTCGGTACCGGGCGGGGCGACCGCGCCCGCGTCCGGCGCCGTGGCGGGGACGCGGAGGCGGTCGCCCGGGTGGTCTGCCCGACTCGCCCCGCGGGGTCAGTCCTTGGCCATGGCCTCGATCAGGCTCTTGGGCCGCAGGTCGGTCCAGGACTTCTCGATGTAGTCCAGGCAGTCCTGGCGGGGCGCCTCGCCGAAGACGGTGTTCCAGCCCTCGGGCACGTCGGCGAAGACCGGCCACAGGGAGTGCTGGCCCTCGTGGTTGACCAGGACCAGGAAGGAGGCGTCGGGATCGTCGAACGGGTTCGCCATGGGTTGTCCCTTTCTCGGTGTTGTGGACGGCCCGGGCCCGGGCCGTGCCGGGTGCTCGGGCGCATGCCCGGGCGGGTGCCGTCCCGGTTCCGGGCAGGTACCCGGACAGGATCCGGGCAGGTACCCGGACAGGATCCGGGCAGGTACCCGGACAGGATCCGGGCAGGTACCCGGACAGGATCCGGGCAGGTACCCGGACAGGTTCCGGGCGGGTAGTCGGGCAGGTGGTCGGGGGCTCAGGCGCCGGCCTGGGCCTTGATGAACCGCGTCAGCCGGCCGACCCCGTCGGCGATCTCCTCGTGGGTCAGGTAGCTGACGGAGAGGCGGATCTCGTGTTCTCCGCCGCCCTCCGGATAGAAGTACGACATCGGCGTCCAGATGACCCCGAACTCCTCCGCCGACCGGGTCAGCGCCGCGTTGTCCGCCCGGAACGGCACCGACAGGGTCAGGAAGAAGCCGCCGGTGGGCTCGTTCCAGCGCACTCCCAGTGCGGCCCGCTCGACCGACGGCAGGTGCTCGGCGAGCTGCTTGAGGGTCACGCGCATCGCGTCGCCGTAGTACGCGGCCGTCCTGGCCCTCAGCCGCGAGGCCTCCTCCGGGTCCGCCAGCAGCATGCCGGCGACGACCGCCTGACTCACCGGCGAGGTGTTCACCGTGATCATGCTCTTGATCCGGGTGAGCTCGTCGGCCAGCAGACCCTCGGTGCCGTCGGGGCCCATCACCACCTGGTCGGCGACGACGAAGCCGACCCGCGCGCCCGGGAAGAGCGTCTTCGACAGCGAGCCCAGGTGAACGACCCGCCGCTCGCGGTCCAGGGACTTGAGGGTGGGCAGCTGTGCGCCCGGGCTGACGATCCGGTACGGGCTGTCCTCCAGGATCAGGATGTCGTGCCGGGCCGCCAGTTCCAGCAGCTCCCGGCGGGCGCTCAGGGTGAGCGTGGCACCCGAGGGGTTCGAGTGGTCGGGGATCACGTAGAACGCGCGGGGGCGGCGTCCGCGCGCCCGCTCGGCGAGGATCGCCGCCTCCAGGGCCGTGCACGAGAAGCCGTCCGCGCCCTCCGCGACCGCACCGACCGGCACGTCCAGCACCCTGGCCGCGCCGGTGATCCCGACGTAGCAGGGGCTGGAGACCAGCAGCACGTCGTCCGGCCCGGAGATCAGCGCCCGCACGGCGAGGAACATCGCCTCCTGCGCGCCGACCGTCACGACGACGGACTGCGGGGGTACGTCGACGTCCTCCTCCCGCCGAAGCCACTGCGCGACCAGCTCACGGATCTGCCCGCTGGTCGGTCCGTACTGGAACAGCGCCGAGCGGATCTGCCCGGGCGACGCCCCGCCCTCCTCCAGGTGCTCCAGGTACCGGCGCAGGTGGGTGAAGATCTGCTCCGTCTCGAAGAAGCCGTCGTACGGCCGACCCGGCGCGAAGGACAGTGCGTCGGGGTAGCGGTGGGTGATCTCGTTCAGGAAGTTCATCGTGTCGAGGACCGGGTCCGACACGGAGGCGTGCAGGTCCGCGCGCCTCAGGCCCGGACCCGGCATCCCCTCGGACGACTCACGACCCACCGGCTCACCACCTGCCGGCTCACGGAGTACCGGCTCGCGGAGTACCGGCACCGGGCCGTACCCGGAGGCGCCGTGCCCGGAGGTGTGCCCGGGCGGGGCGAGCCGCACCAGCCCGGTGCCCGCGTCCCCCACCGACGGCGTGCCGGTGAGGATCATCGTCTCGGTCAACTCGTCGGCCAGGATGCCCAGGACGTCGGCCACGCCCTGCTCGCGTCCCACCGCCAGCGCGTGCAGGACCGGGCGGCCCACCAGCACCGCGTCCGCCCCCAGCGCCACCGCGGCCAGCACGTCCGCGCCGCGCCGCACCCCGCCGTCCAGCAGCACCGGACAGGCGCCGCCGACCGCGGCCGCGATCTCCGGCAGGACGTCCAGCGTGGCGGGGGCGCCGTCCAGCTGCCGCCCGCCGTGGTTGGACACCACCAGGCCGTCGACGCCCGCGGCCAGCGCCCGCGTGGCGTCGGCGGCGGTGACGATGCCCTTGACCAGGACCGGGAGCGTGCTGACCGACCGGAGCCAGTCGATCACCGACCAGTCCAGCGTGGCGTCGAACTCGGCGAGCGCGTGCGCGCCCGGCTCCTCGTACCCGCCGCCCTCCAGGTTCGCCGGCCCGACTCCGGCCGGTACCCGGAAACCGTTGCGGAGGTCCCGCAGCCGCCGGCCCAGCCGGGGCGCGTCCACCGTCAGCACCAGCGCCTCGAACCCCGCCGCCGCCGCCCGCTCGATCAGACGGCGCGTCACGGACCGGTCGCGGAAGCAGTACACCTGGAGCCAGAGCGGGGCGGAGGCCGCCAGGGCGATCTCCTCGAACGTGCGCCCAGCGAACGTGCTGACCACCAGGGGCACGCCGGCCGACCCCGCGGCGAGCGCCGTGGCCGTCTCCCCCGCCGGGTGGGCCAGCGTGTGGTAGGCCATCGGCGCGATGCCCACCGGCATCCGCCAACGGCGTCCCAGGATCCGCGTCCCCAGCTCCGGCCGCGCCACGCCGGCCAGCAACCGGGGCAGCAGCCGGACGCGCTCGAACGCCTCCAGGTTCGCCGCCAGCGTGCGTTCCCCGCCGGCCCCGCCCTCCAGGAAGTCCCAGGCGCCGGCGTCCAGCGCCCCCGACGCGGCCTCGCCGTAGTCGGCCAGGGTCAGCAGCCGCCCGTCGGCCCCGCCGGTCACTGCGCGGCCAGCCGGTCACGCTCCACGGCCTCGTACAGCGCCCGGATGTTCGAGCTGCCGAAGCCGCGCGATCCGCGGCGCTGGATCAGCTCGAAGAACAGCGTGTTCCGCTCGTACGGGGAGCGGCTGAACAGTTGGAGCAGGTAGCCCCACTCGTCACGGTCGGCCAGCACCTGCGCCTCGCGCAGCTCCGCGATCTCCTGGCCCATCTCCGGGAACCGGTCGCCGAGCATCTCGTAGTACGTCCCCGGGGTGGCCAGGAACTCCACGCCGCGCTCCCGGAAGTCCCGGACCGCCGGCACGATGTCGTCGACCAGGAACGCCAGGTGCTGGACGCCGGGGCCGCCGTTGCGGGCGAGGAAGGCGTCCAGCTGGCCCGGCTCCCGCGCCGGATCGGGCGCCACCAGCGTGAACACCACCCGTCCCGACCCGCTGCTCACCACCACCGAGTCCATCGCCTGCCCGCCGACGGCGACGTACTCCGAGGAGAACCGCTCCAGGCCGAAGGCGTCCCGGTAGAAGTCGGCGTACCGGTCGAGGGCACCACCCTCAAGGCAGACCGCGATGTGGTCCAGCGCCCGGACCACGCCGCCCGCACCCGCCGTCCCGGAACCGGCCGCCGTCCCGGAACCGCCGGCCGTACCGGAGCCGGCCGGTCCGCCGTGCCACCGGAAGCCCGCCGGCAGCCCGGCGGCGGCAGCGGGCGACAGCAGGGTGTGGCAGACCTCGCCGAACCCCGACACCACCGGCCAGCGCTCGTCGGACCTGACCGGCTCGGCGCCGGCCTCCACCGCCGCGTCCCGGGTGGCCACCACGTCGTCGCAGACCAACGCGATGTCGGCGATGCCGTCCCCGTGCTCGTCCAGGAACCGCCACATCCCGCGGCCCGAGCTGACGACCAGCTGCACACCGCCCTGGCGCAGCAGCACCGAGCTGCGGTCCGGCGTGACGCGGTCCGCGACCCGCGTGAAGCCCATCGCCGACTCGAAGTAGTCGACGGTGGACACCTTGTCCCGGGTGTACAACTCCACATACGCAATGTCTTGCACGGCCATGGGAAACCTCCTGAAAGGGCCGGTGGACGATCGGCGCCTCGGCGGGGGTGCCGGCCCGCCGGACCGCGGCCGTCCGGCACCCCCGCCCTCAGCCTGCTACCAGCGCCACTCCTGCTGCTTGAACAGGTGCCCGGCCGGGATGCCGCGGTCCTTGCACCAGGTGAGGAACTCCTCGATCTGCTTGATCTGGTACGTGTCCGGGGTGTAGGTGGTGGCCATCACGTGCCCCAGCCAGTCCTCCTCGCCCATCGCGTACACGTACGCCTCGCCCGCGCCCAGCTCCGTCATGATCGCCGCCGCCTGCTCCGCGTTGGAGCCCGACAGCTTGCGCGAGTTGCTCATCTTCTTCGTCACCGGGATCGTCAGCAGCGCCTGGTACAGCCACGTCAGCGGCGCACCGTCGCACTCCATGCCGAGGAACGCGATGTCCGCCGTCCCCAGGTGTCCCTTGATGTAGCGGTACAGGGCCGGGTCGATCCCCGAGGAGTCGGCGCCGACGAAGACCTTCTTGCCCGCCAGCTCGACCCAGTACGTCGACTTCGCCCGGATGTCGAGGTCGCAGTGCTCGCCCAGGAACGGCGTCGCGGTGACCTTGCCGCCCGGGAACTCCACCTCGTCGAAGTCGTCGACCTCGATCACCGGGAAGCCCTGGTGCCGCAGCGCCAGCGCCATCGACGGGTCGGCCAGGTTGCCGCGCGACGACCGCGGCACGACGATCGCCCCGACCCGTCCGCGCAGCTGGAGCAGCGTCTCCAGCACGATGTGGTCCTGGTGGCCGTGCGTGATGACCACCAGGTCGATGTAGTCCGGCAGGTCGTCCAGGGTGTACCGGTCGCCGGCGGTGCTGTCCGCGCTGATGAACGGGTCCGTCACGACCGCCGCCTGCGGCGTCTGGAGCACCAGACACGCGTGGCCGAAGTACCGGATCCGCCCGCCCGCCTCGATGTGCCGGTCCTCCGCCCCTGAGGGCCGGTCGGTCAGCAGGCCCGACAGCTGCTTGGCCTGCGCGTCGTCCAGCTCCAGCGCCTCGCGCAGGTGAGCCAGGGTGGTCGGCCGCACCCGCGTCCTGAACAGTTCCTCCAGGCCCGGGTGCCGGAACGGGATCGCGAGCTCCAGCACGTCCGGCGACGTCAGCCGGGGCGTGCTCAGCACGAACGGCCGCTCGACGCCGGTCTCCAGGGACAGCTGAAGCGACTGCCGCGACTCCTGGTAGACCTTGCTCTTGTAGACCACCGGCTCCATGAAGCGCATCTGCGCCTGGTTGTCGGTGTCGTAGGCGAGCTCCACCAGGCCGCCCAGCTCCGCCGGGAGCTTCGGGTACAGCGGGGTCAGGTCGAAGCCGGTCGCGTTCGCCCGCAGGAGCTCCTGGCCCTCGGCGATCGCCTCCGCGAACTTCAGGATGTCCGCCCGGTCCCGCTTGATCGCGGCGAGCAGGTCCCGCACCTCGTCGGCCCGCTCCTCCGGGATGTTGATGAAGTAGCCGCCGCGCAGCTCGGGGTTGTTGCTCGCCGCCACGTGCACCTGCGGCGACTGGAGGTACGACTCCAGCAGCGGCACCTGGAGGAACGCCAGATTCATCGCCGACTGCACCGGAGCCATCGTGTACGGCCAGGCGAAAAACCTGTCGATCAGCGGCTCGACAATCGCCTTCGACCGCAGAAACAACTGCTCCTCAGCCATGTACGCCCACCCTCCAAGAAAAGGGAAAAGATCCCGACCAGACCCGACCAGACACGAATCGCCCCGGCGGCCACGCCGCCCGGACCACGGAGACACCACACGGAGGACGGCCGCGGGCCCGAAGGAAAAGGGGTCCCCGCAAAGGAGGAGGGCCCCCACAGATGAACCCCCGGACCGCCCGCCCCGGGGCACCCGCCCCGCTCCCGAAGCAGGATGACCCCACCTCCACCACGCGAACAACCCCCGGCCCCGCGCACCGCCGTTCAACCGCCGCAGAGCCTCCGTTGAACACCCCGGCCGGTTGCGCGCGCCCCGCCGGCCCACCCACGGCCGACCCGCCGCGGGCGTGACGGCGGCGTGACGGCCGGGTGGTGGCGGCACGCGGGTCGAACAGTCGTCCGCGGGCATGCCACGGCCGGACGTGGTGGGCTAGGGTCGCCCGGGGTGCGTCCCGCGTCCGTACGCCGGCCGGCCGGCCCGCGGGCCGCTGCGAACGCCCCGGCGGCACCGGTCGCCGTGGCCGCCGTGGCCGCCGTGGCCACCGGCTGCGGGGGCTCATCACCACCCGTCCGCGCGGGAAGCCGCTCGTGGCCGTCGCCTCCGGGGCGGGACACCTCCGGCCCTCCGTCACCGACCGGCCGTCACGGAGCCCGTCACGGGCAGGCTCTGACGGACGGGCTCTGACGGACAGACCGTGCCGGAGACGACGCCACCCGGCCGGGCGGCCGACGGGCCGCACCGGACCGGGGGCACACCCAACCGGGCGGCTCGGCCCGCGCGCCCCGCGCCGTTGCCGGGGCGGCCTCGGTAGCTTGACCGCGGCGGCAGTCGGCGACGACGACAGCGGCCACAACGGCAGCAGCGGACTCCGGAACACCTGGCGGGTGCAGATGGTCAGTGGCGAGCTCGATCTCACCGGTCTCCGGCGCGTCTACGGGCGGCCGGGCAGCAGGCTCTTCTACCGGGCGGTCTGCCGCAACGCCCGGCACTGGGGGTGGACCGAGCCCGGCCAGTCCAAGTGGCGCTGCTGGCGGGCGCAGCGTCAGTTGGAGGGCGTCCTGGGCCGGAAGCTGGCCCTGCCCGCCGGCTCGCGGGTGCTGGACGCCGGCTGCGGGTCGGGCGTGGTGGCACGGGAGCTGGCGAAGCGGTTCGGCGTGCGGGTCACCGGCGTGGACGTGCTGGACTTCCACGTCCGGGAGGCCCGCCGGCTGAGCGTCCGGGCGGCGCTGGAGGACCGGACCACCTTCTCCTGGGGCGACTACCACGACCTGGAGTTCGCCGACGGCTCCTTCGACGGCGCGTACTCGATGGAGACCCTGGTGCACGCCTACGACCCGGCGCGTGCCCTGGCCGAGTTCCACCGGGTGCTGCGGCCGGGCGGCCGGCTGGTGATCCTGGGCCCGGTGGGGGCCCCGCGGGAGGAGATGAGCCCCGAGGGCCGCGCGGTGCTGGGGCCGTACCTGGACGCCATGTCCTTCCCCGGTGCGAAGCGCTACGACACCCGGAGCCTGAACGACCTGCTGATCGGCGCGGGCTTCCGGATCGAGGAGGCGCTCGACGCCACCGCCCGCTACCGCCCGACCTCGGACGCGCTCTACGCGTACTTCCGGGCGCCGTACGCGCTGCTGCGGCTGTTCGGCCCGGCGGAGCGGTGGCTCGGCATGCGGTCGGTGGTGGAGATGTACCAGATCCGGGACTACGTCTCCTGGTACGTGCACACCGCCGTCAAGCCGTAGCCCTGCCGTGGCTCCAGCCCTGGCCACGGTTCTCGCTCCGACTCCAGCCCTGGCCACGGTTATCGCCCCGGTCCCGGCCCCGGCCCCGGCCCCGGCCGCCGACGTCCGTCGCGGGGTCCGTCAGACGCGCGCGCCGAGCATCCGCAGCACCAGCTCGGCGTAGCGCCGGCCCAGTTCCTCCGGCGTCTCGCTGCTGCGCCCGGTGTACCAGCGCGAGACGTCGATGCCGAGCGAGGTGACGGCGCGGGCGGCGGTCCGCACCTCGGCGACCTCGAAGTCGCCGGTGGCCGCGCCCGCCTCGATGAGGTCGCTCACCTCGCGTTCGATGTCCAGCCGCAGCGCGGCGACCACCGCGTAGGCGTCCTCGGGCAGCGCGTGCAGCTCGTAGTTGACCACTCGGCCGACCGTGCGGGCCCGGGCGTGCCAGGCGGTGAACTCCTCGACGAGCCGCCGCATCCGGGTCACCGGGTCTGCCCCGCCGGCCACCGCGGCCCGGACCAGCTCCAGCGTGGCGGCGTGCCCGGCCCGGCTGATCTCGGCCAGCAGGGCGGCCTTGGACGGGTAGTGGATGTACAGCGCGGCCGGGCTCATGCCGGCGCCGGTCGCGATGTCCCGGGTGGTGGTGGCGTGGAAGCCGCGCTCGGCGAAGGACTCGACGGCGGCCTGGAGCAGCCGGTACGCCGCCTCGGGGCGGGCGTCGGCGCCGCCGGGCAGGGTGGGCCAGAGGTCGGCGATGGGCGTGCTGGTCATGGCGCCATCCTCCCAGATCGGTCGTACAGGCATTCAGGTCGCACGGGCCCCAGCGGTCACGGACGGCACTCCGCCGTCGGTCACGGACGCCGCCGCCGTCACCGACGGGTGGACGCCGCGGTGTGGCGTGCGGCCCGGCGGACCGGTGGCGGGCGGGTGCCGGGGCCTGTTGACAGGGTCCCCCACCGACAGCATGCTAAGCAAGCGCTTAGTCACGAGCGTCACCAACCGGCCACCCCCCCCCGGCCGGACCACGCGAAAGGACCCTCCGTGGTGCACTCCTTCAAGGGCCAGGTGGCCGTCGTCACCGGATCCAGCCGGGGCATCGGCCTCGGGATCGCGCGCGAGCTGGTCGCGCGCGGCGCCCGGGTCTGCCTGACCGCCCGCAACGCCGAGCCGCTCGCCGAGGCCGTCCGCGACCTGGGCGGCCCCGAGGTCGCCATCGGCATCGCGGGCAAGGCCGACGACCCGGCCCACCAGGACGAGGCGGTCGCCCGCACCCTGGAAGCCTTCGGACGGCTCGACCACCTGGTCAACAACACCGGCATCAACCCGATCCACGGCCCGGTGCTGGACACCGACGAGGGCGCCGCCGCCAAGATCCTCGCCGTCAACGTGCTGGCCCCGCTGGCCTGGACCCGCCGCGCCCACGCCGCCTGGATGGGCGAGCACGGCGGCTCGGTGGTCAACGTCGCGTCCGTCGCCGGCATCCGGTCCTCGCTCGGGATCGGCATGTACGGGGTGTCCAAGGCCGCGCTGATCCGGCTCACCACCGAGCTGGCCGCCGAACTCGGCGGCCAGGGCATCCGGGTCAACGCCGTCGCGCCCGCCGTGGTGAAGACCAGGTTCGCCGAGGCGCTGTTCGAGGGCCGCGAGGAGCAGGTCGCCGCCGCCTATCCGCTGGGCCGGCTCGGCGTGCCGGAGGACGTCGCGGGCGCGGTGGCGTTCCTGCTCTCCTCCGACGCCGCCTGGATCACCGGCCAGACCCTGGTGGTCGACGGCGGCGTGACCCTGGGCGGCGGGCTGTGAGCGGGGCCGGGGACGCCGACGTGACCGGGGTTGTGACCGACGACGTGACCGGGGCCGGAGAGGCAAGCGGGGCCGGAAAGGCAACCGGGGCCGGGGACGGGGACACAACGGGAACCGCCGCCGGGGAGCCGGTGGACTTCACCGGCCAGGGCGTGGTGGTCACCGGCGCCGGCCGGGGCATCGGCGCCGCGCTGGCCCGCGCCTTCGCGGCGGCCGGCGCCCGGGTGGTGGTCAACGACCTGGACGCCGCGGCCGCCCGCGCGGTGGCCGCCGAGACCGGCGGCACCGCCGCCCCCGGCGACGCCGCCTCGGCGGAGGGCCTCGCCGACCTGGTCGGCCGGGCCCGCGAGGCGCTCGGCGAGATCGACGTCTGGTGCGCCAACGCCGGAGTCGCCCCGGTCGGCGGGGCCGGCGCCCCGGCCGACGTCTGGGCGGGCGCCTGGGAGGTCAACGTGCTCGCCCACGTCCGGGCCGCCGACCTGCTGCTCCCCCGCTGGCTGGAACGCGGCACCGGCCGGTTCGTGGCCACCGTCTCGGCCGCCGGGCTGCTCACCATGCTCGGCTCGGCGCCGTACGCCGTCTCCAAGCACGGCGCGCTGGCCTTCGCCGAGTGGCTCTCCGCCACCTACCGTCACCGTGGCCTGCGCGTCCACGCGCTCTGCCCGCAGGGCGTGCGCACCGACATGCTCGCCTCGACCGGTGCGGTCGGCGAGGCGCTGCTGGCACCGACCGCGCTGGACGCGAAGGACGTCGCCGAGGCGACGCTGGACGCCCTGCGCCGGGACCGCTTCCTCGTCCTGCCGCACCCCGAGGTGGCCGAGTACTACGCCGTCCGCGCCACCGACCCGGACCGCTGGCTGGCCGGTGTCAACCGGCTCCAGCAGGGGCTGGAAAGGAGTGGAGCCCTGTGAGGGCCTGGCAGGTCACCGAGCTGGGCGAGCCCCGGGCGGCCATGCGGCTCGTCGGGGACGTCCCGCGGCCGGTCCCCGGGCCGGGGCAGCTGCTGGTCCGGGTGCGGGCCGCCGCCGTCAACTTCCCGGACGCGCTGATGGTCCGGGGCCAGTACCAGGTGCGCCCGCCGCTGCCGTTCACCCCAGGGGTGGAGCTGTGCGGCGAGGTGGTGGCCGGGGAGCGCGCGGGCGAGCGGGTGATCGGCAACCCGGTGCTGCCCGGCGGCGCCTTCGCCGAGTACGCGCTGCTGGAGGCCGCGGCCGCGTTCCCGGCGCCCGGGCCGCTGGACGACGCCGAGGCCGCCGCCCTGCACATCGGCTACCAGACCGCGTGGTTCGCCCTGCACCGCCGGGCCGGGCTGCGGCCGGGCGAGACGCTGTTGGTGCACGCGGCCGCGGGCGGGGTCGGCAGTGCGGCGGTCCAGCTCGGCCGGGCGGCCGGGGCGCGGGTGATCGCCGTGGTCGGCGGGCCCGGCAAGGCGGCCGTCGCCCGGGAGCTGGGCGCGGACCTGGTGGTGGACCGGACGGCCGTGGACTTCACCGCCGCGGTCAAGGAGGCCACCGGCGGGCGCGGCGCGGACGTGGTCTTCGACCCGGTCGGCGGCGCCGCGTTCACCGGCTCGACCAGGTGTGTCGCCTTCGAGGGCCGGATCGTGGTGGTCGGGTTCGCGAGCGGCGACATCCCGGCGGCGGCGCTCAACCACGCGCTGGTGAAGAACTACAGCATCCTCGGCCTGCACTGGGGCCTCTACAACTCCCGTGACCCGCAGGCCGTCCTGGCCGCGCACGAGGAGCTGACCGAGCTGGCCGGGGCCGGTGTGGTCCGCCCGCTGGTGAGCGCCCGCCTGCCGCTGGCCCGGGCGGCCGACGCCGTCCAGCGGGTCGCGGACGGGCGCAGCACCGGGCGGGTGGTCGTCCTCGGCGAGTGAGGCCTGATCACCGGGCCGCGCCCGCGCCCCCGGCTATGACGTCGAGGGCCGGGCGCGGCGCGCGGCCGAGGAGGGCGGGCAGGGCGTTGTCGAGCTGACGACCGTCCAGGAAGCCGTGGGCGACCGCCGAGTAGGTGCTCAGCACCATCGGGACCTGGAAGGGCGCCGCGTCCGACGCCGCCACCGCCTCGCGGGCCTCGGCGAGGGTGGCGGGGCGGTAGGCGACCGGGCGGCCGGTGGCCCGGCCGAGCGCCGCGGCGACGTCCGCTCCACCGATTGCCTGCTCGCCGACCAGTTCGTAGACCCGCCCGGCGTGCCCGGCCGGGGCCAGGGCCACGGTGGCCGCGACCTCGGCGAGGTCGGCGCGGGCGACGGCGGCCAGCCCGCCGTCGCCGAGCGGCGCGGTGATCACGCCGTCCTGGTCGGGCGCGGCCAGGACGCCCAGCAGCTCGGCGTAGAGGCCGTTGCGCAGGATCGTCCAGCTCAGGGTTGTCGACGCGCGCAGCCGGCGCTCGGTCCAGCGGTGGGCCGCCGCGTATCCCAGGTGGTCGCCGTCGCCGGAGAGGCTGGTGTAGACGACGTGCCGGACGCCGGCGCGCTCGGCGGCCTCGATGGCCGCCCGGTGCCGGGCGACCACCACGTCGTCCTCGCCGTAGCCGGCCGAGATCAGCAGCAGTGTCCGGACCCCGGTGAAGGCTTCCGTCAGCGTCCCGGGCCGGTCGAAGTCCACCGTCCGGACCGGGACGCCGGCCACCGGGGTCCGGTCGGGGGTGCGGCTGCCGGCCACGACGCCGTCGAGGCCCCCGGGCAGCTTCGCCAGCCGCTCCAGCACGAGGGCGCCGAGTCCGCCGTTGACACCGGTCACGAGAAGCATGGTTCCTCCAGGATGGTTTCCGGGCGCCCGGCTCGGCGCCCTGCCCTGCGACCATCCTCGGTAGCCTGGGGTTCCGGCGTAAGGAGGCACTTTCATGTCAGTGGGGCACACCGCGGTAACCACCCCCCGGCCGGTGGTCTGGTGCGAGGACGGGGTGGACTGCGGGATCCGTGACCTGCTGGACCGACTCGGCGACAAGTGGTCGGTCCTGGTGCTGGTCGAACTCGCCCAGGGTGTCCGGCGGTTCCGTGAGCTCCAGCGCGCCGTGACGGGGATCTCGCAGCGGATGCTGACCCTGACGGTGCGCCGGCTGGAGCGGGACGGCCTGGTGTCGCGCACCGTCCACCCGACCGTCCCGCCCCAGGTGGACTACGCGCTCACGCCGCTCGGCCACAGCCTGACCCACCTGGTCCGGGCGATGGCGGACTGGTCCTACGACCACCACGACGCGATCGTCGGTTCCCGGCGGGACTGGGACGCCGCCAACCCGGGTTCGGAGATCCGCTGAGGCTCCGCCGGGATCGCTGGGATCGGCTGGGCTCCGCTGAGATCCGCTGAGATCCGCCGGGATCCGCTGAGGCTCCGTCCTACCGGGCGAACTCCATCTCCGGGAAGCGCGGCGAGGGCCCGTCCAGCAGGTGGTCGTCGTGTCCGCGCAGCCAGCGGTCGAAGAACGACGCGACGTAGGCCCGGGTGGCGAGCACCGCCCGGTCCGGGCGGATGTCACCGACGTCGGCCCGCAGGGCGTCGCCGGGCACCGCGCCCTGGCGGGCGAGTTGGGGCAGCAGCGACTGCGCGTCGGTGTACGAGCCGTGCCGGGAGCCGGTCAGGGTGACGTCGGCCTTCCAGCCCCGGGTGTGCTGCCAGAAGGCGTCCCAGCCGGGCTGGTGGTGGTAGTCGCCGGAGTCCTCGCTCCCGGTGCCCATCAGAAGGAACGGGCGGTCCAGGCCGTCCTCGGCGACGCTGCCCAGGTGGACGCCGGTACCGTCCGGGCCGGGGAAGTGGAACTGGCCGTCCAGGTTGACGCCGGCCGCGATCCGGGGGTCGTCGTGCATGGCCTGGGCGGCGGTGAAGCCGCCCGCGGAGTGGCCTGCCATGCCGATCCGGGTGAGGTCGAGCGAGGCGGCCAGGCGGGCCGGCAGCCGTCCGTCGGTGCGCAGCGCGGCGAGTTCGTCCAGGACGAAGCGGGTGTCGTCGACCCGGGTCTGCAGGGCCTTGCGCAGCAGGGCGCCGATGTCGGTGCCGGGCCCGGCCAGGCCCGGGAGGGCGGACTCCACGAGGCGGCCGTCGGGGAACTCCACCTCGGAGGCGTCGTAGGGGTGGTCGACGGTGACGACGACGTAGCCGCGCGAGGCGAGGTCCTCGACCAGACCGGTGCCCCAGGTGCGGGGGTCGCCCAGCCCGGCCGAGAAGAGCACCACCGGGCGCGGTCCGCCGCCGGGCAGCACGGGTGCGTCCTGCCCGGCGTGGGTGCGGACGCCGGACCAGTCCGTCCGGCCGGGCTCCACGCCGTAGTTGAAGACGGCGGCGCCGTCCTTGCCACCGAAGTGCGCGGCGGCGCGGGGCTCCATGTAGCGGGCCCGTTCGTCGCCGTACGCGGGGCGGGTGGCCGGGTACCAGAAGCTGACCATCAGCTCGCGCGGCTGTCCTGGCTGCCACGGGTCCTGCCGGCCGAGGTCGGTGAGGTGCAGTGCGGTGGTGCCGACGGCGTAGGGACCGGTGGGCTGCGGCAGTGCGGCCCGTGCCTGGCGTTCCGTCACGACCGGTGCCCCGGCCGCCGCGGCGGGTGCGGCCGCCGCGCCCAGCAGCGCCGTCGCCGCCACCAGCGCGGCGATGCCCGTCCGTGCCGCCCGTCCCTGTCCCCGTGTGCGCATGGTCTCCCTGCTCCCCGTGTCGTCCGCCCGCCGCCTCCGGCCGGCCCGTACGCCGACAGTACGGGCCGAGGTGGCGGGCGGACGTCATACCGCGGTGCCAACCCGCCGGGTACTACCCGGGTATGACGCAGGTCAGCGGTACCGCCGGAGCTCGCGGTGGGCCAGTGAGCGCTTGTGCACCTCGTCCGGTCCGTCGGCGAGGCGCAGCGTCCGGTTGCCGGCCCAGAGCTGGGCGAGCGCGGTGTCCTGGCTGACGCCGGCCGCGCCGTGGGCCTGGACGGCCTTGTCGAGGATCCATTCGACGGTGCGCGGGGTGGCGATCTTGATGGCCTGGATCTCGGTGTGGGCGCCGCGGTTGCCGACGGTGTCCATCAGCCAGGCGGTCTTGAGGACGAGCAGCCTGAGCTGCTCGATCCTGACGCGGGATTCGGCGATCCAGTCCTGGACGACGCCCTGTTCGGCGAGCGGCCGGCCGAAGGCGACCCGGTCCAGCGTCCGTCGGCACATCAGCTCGACGGCGCGCTCGGCCATGCCGATGGCGCGCATGCAGTGGTGGATGCGGCCGGGCCCGAGCCTGGCCTGGGCGATGGCGAATCCGGAGCCCTCCTCGCCGATCAGGTTGGCGGCGGGGACGCGGACGCCGTCGAAGTGGATCTCGGCGTGGCCGCCGTGGTCGGAGTCGTCGTAGCCGAACACCTTCATCCCGCGCCGGACGGTGACGCCGGGGGTGTCGCGCGGGACGAGGATCATGCTCTGCCGGCGGTGCGGCTCGGCGTCGGGGTCGGTCTTGCCCATCACGATGAGGATCCGGCACTGCGGGTTCATCGCCCCGGTGATGTACCACTTCCGGCCGGTGACGACGTACTCGTCGCCGTCGCGCTCGATCCGGGTGGCGATGTTGGCGGCGTCGGAGGAGGCGACGTCGGGCTCGGTCATCGCGAAGGCGGACCGGATGCGGGCGTCGAGGAGGGGTTCGAGCCACTGTTCGCGCTGCGCGGCGGAGCCGAACTGGGCGAGCAGCTCCATGTTGCCGGTGTCGGGGGCGGCGCAGTTGAGGGCGGGCGGCGCGAGCTGCGGGCTGCGGCCGGTGATCTCGGCGAGCGGCGCGTACTGGAGGTTGGTGAGGCCGGCGCCGTGCTCTCCCGGCAGGAAGAGGTTCCAGAGCCCCTGCTTGCGCGCCTCGGCCTGGAGCTCGGCGACCACGGGCGGGATGTCCCAGTGCGGACGGTCCGGGTCGGCGAGCTGCTCCTCCAGGACGGGCTCGGCGGGGTGGACGTGTTCGTCCATGAAGGCGAGCAGCTGCTCGCGGAGGTCGTCGGTCCGGGCGTCGTGGGCGAAGTCCATCAGCTCTCCTTGAGGGTGCTCAGGCCGTGCCGGGCGAGGACGGGCACCATCTCGCCGGCGCGCTCGAAGCCGGTACCGAGGGTGCGGCCCTGCTGGTAGCGGTAGAAGATGCCCTCGGCGACGGCGGCGAGCTTGAACGAGGCGAAGGCGACGTACCAGTCCAGGTCGGCGGCCTGACGTCCAGTCAGTTCGGCGTAGTACGACACGATTTCGTCCGGCTTCGGGAAGCCTTGCGCGGCCATGGCGGAGGGGATGATGCCGCCGCCGACACCCGCGAGTTCGGTGTACATCACCAGCAGGCCGACGTCGGTGAGCGGGTCGCCGAGCGTGGACATCTCCCAGTCGAGCACGGCGGTGATCGCGTCGGCGTCGTCGACGAGCACGTTGTCCAGGCGGTAGTCACCGTGCACGAGGGCGGGCGCCGGGGAGACGGGCAGCCGTTCGGCGAGCAGGGCGTGCAGCCGGTCGAGCTCGGGCAGGTCCCGGCTGCGGGAGGCGGCGAGTTGCTTGGACCACCGGCGCAGCTGGCGCTCCAGGTAGCCGTCCGGGTGGCCGAAGTCAGCCAGGCCCACGCCGGCCGGGTCGATCCGGTGCAGGGCGGCGAGGGTCTCCACCAGCCGCCGGCCGAGGGCGCGCACCCGCTGCTCGCCGAGGGCGGCGAGGGTCGCGGCATCGCGGTGGGCGGTTCCGGACACGTACTCCATGAGGTACCAGGGCGCGCCGAGCACGTCGGTCCCGGGGTCGATCAGCAGGGTGCGCGGGACGGGCACGCCGGAGTCGCGCAGGGCGGTCATGACCCGGTACTCGCGGCCCATGTCGTGGGCGGTGGCCAGGACGTGCCCGAGCGGAGGCCGGCGCAGCACCCGGCAGGCCGTGCCGTCGGTGAGCCGGTAGGTGAGGTTGGAGCGGCCGCCCTCGATGAGCTCGGCCCGCAGCTGCCCCTGGACGGCACCGGGCAGCTCGCGGTCCAGGTGGGCCCGGAGCCGGGCCAGGTCCAGGCCGGGCGGGTCGGCAGGGGTCTCGGGCATCGGGCGGCTCCTCGGGGGTCGATTCCGTCGCGTTGACTAAGCGCTTGCTTAGCATCCAGCCGAGCGATCCCCCTGTCAATGCGACGAACCCCCGGCCACATGGTCCGGGGGTTCGTCGGGGGCGGGTCGTACGTCAGACGTCGCCGAACTCGCCGGCGACGGTCGCGGCGACGAAGGAGCGCCACGCTTCGGCGGGGAAGAGGAGCGCCGGCCCCTCGGGGTCCTTCGAGTCTCGGACGGGCACGACGCCGGGGAAGTCGGGCGAGACCTCGACGCAGGTGCCCCCGTTATCGGAGTGTGAGGACTTGAACCAGGAAGCGCGGGACATGTCTGGGCGGCTCATGAGTCAGAGTTCCTTTCGGGCCTTGCGAATCAGGTCAAGGGACGCCGCTCTGGTCAGCGCTTCCACCTGCAACCGATCGTAGGCTCTCTCCCACGTCCTGACAGTCCTGTCCTCCCGCACCACATGTCCGTGATCCGCAGATTCCGTGTAGCCGACCACGGAACGGTCGGCAAACGCCAACAAGGTGACGACGGAACGGAACGGGGCATGCTCGGCCAAGCTGAACGGGGCCACCTGGAAGATCACATAGGGCCTGGACGCCATGTCGACCAGGTGGTCCAGCTGCGCGCGCATCGTCGCGGCGCCACCCACCGGGCGACGGATGCCACTCTCGTCTATCACCGCATGGATGACGGGTGGCTCGGCGCGCTTGAGAAGTCGCTGTCGCGCAACGAGGAACCTCACCCTCTCCTCGGCCTGGTCCGGCGTACTGCTTCCGCGCTGCACCGCCGCCGCTTCTCTCGCCGAAGCGTAGGCCCTGGTCTGGAAGAGCCCAGGGATGAGGTTCGGTTCGAAGATCCTGATCTCAGCCGCGCGGGCCTCCTGCGCAGCATGCTCGGGAAAGCCCTCCAGGAACCCCTTGCGCCTCATCCCGACCCACATCAGCTCAAGCGTCTGGCCCGTCCCGAGCGCCTTGTCAGCCGCCCTGACGAAGTCACGGCTGGTGGATTTGCGCCCTGTTTCCACCGCCGAGATGTAGCTGTCCGAGTACCCCATGGCTGCGGCAAGGTCCTCCTGGGTCCAGCCCAGTACCTCACGTGAGCTGCGAAGAAGTGCGCCGAAGGACTCGCGAGGGGATGACGTTGGGTCAAGTTCCTTGCGGTTCAAGACTCACACCCAATTCCACTGGAAACGCAGGCAAGTTGAACGGTTCCCCAGCTTAGACGACAGTGGGCGCTCCCGGCAGTCACTTCGCTACGGAACGGAGCGGACCTTGAAGATCCAGAAGCCCCCGGAGACCCTGCACGCACCCCGACCTGAAGCCATCGACCGATTCCAGGTGGTGGTCTACCTGACCAAGACCGACTCCCGCTTCCCCGAACTGGAGATGCGCAGCTGCGAGCAGTACGCGCACGCCTTCAACTGGGACGTCTCCCTCACCGTCCTGGACGACGACACCGAGACGCCCCCGGAGCGGCGGTCCAGCCTCCAGGCCGCCCTTCAGCGCGTCAAGGACCAGCGGGCCGGCGCGATCCTCGTCGCCAGCAAGGCCGCCATCTCGCCCATCGACGGCGAGTACGACGAGTTCG
The DNA here is from genome assembly GCF_017813315.1 of Kitasatospora sp. RG8. Classification (NCBI taxonomy): domain Bacteria; kingdom Bacillati; phylum Actinomycetota; class Actinomycetes; order Kitasatosporales; family Streptomycetaceae; genus Kitasatospora; species Kitasatospora sp. RG8. The sequence goes on along the minus strand of NZ_JAGIYX010000017.1, from coordinate 170,220 downwards.
CCCGGCAGGTCGAGAAGGCAGGCGGCTTCCTCCAGGTGACCCGTCGGTGACCGACCGGTACGGGATCGTCCCCGCCGGCGCCCCCGACGGCGCCTCGTACCCGGTGTGGGTCGTCCGCGACCGCGCGACCGGCGCACTGGTGAAGGCTCTCCCGACGCACCCCGAGCCCCTGCGCTTCCACTCCTACGACAACGCGCAGGCGTGGGTGCGCGACAACGGAACGCCCGCTCCCGGCACCGAAGTTGAGCGGTGAGCAGCGCGACGGGCGATCCGCCCGCGGCCCCGCCCGGCCGGTACGAGATCCGCCTGATCGACTCCCGTAGCCCGCACTTCCTCCTGCTGGAGTGCTGGGGAATCCGGGACCGTTCGCGACACGAGTACCTGCGTGTGCCGGGCTCCTCCCACCGGATCAGGCGCTTCTACTCCCTCGCGTCCGCCCAGACGTACCTGCTCGGACTTCTCATCCACTCCTGACCTCTCACCAAGCCGCCGCTCGTCTCCGACACAAGGCGACGAGCGGCTGTCACACCATCACCGACACCAACGAGATCGCCCCGGCGGAGGACGGTCAGGACAGCTGCCACGGCTGGAGCTTGTCCGGGTTGCGCACCGCCCAGATGCGCGTGATCCGGTCGTCCTCGGCGACCTCGAACGCGAACACCGTCTCGATCCGGCCCTGTGACTCGATCACCAGGCCCGGCAGCCCGTTGACGGTGCGCTCCAGGATCGTTCGGGGCGGCGCGAGCCGGGCGATCGTGAGATAGAGGCGGGCGATCTGCTCCGCGCCCTCGACCGGCAGCAGGTGGGCGACAACGCGGCCGCCACCGTCGGAGACCGCGGTGGCGCCCGGGTCGAGGAGACCGAGCAGGGCCTCGATGTCCTGCGCCTCCCAGGCCGCCTTGAACCGCCGGACGACGCCCGCCTGCCGGGCCGTGTCCGGGCTCACCTCGGTCCGCGCGGCGATGCGGCGGCGGGCCGAGGACGCCAGTTGACGGCAGGCCGCCGGGCTGCGGCCGACGATCTCCGCCACCTCGGCGAACGGGTAGCGGAAGACGTCGTGCAGCACGAACGCGACACGCTCGGCCGGGGTCAACGACTCGAACACCACCAGGAAGGCCATGGTCACCGACTCGTCGAGGGTGATCCTGTCGGCCGGGTCCACACCGGCACCACCCCCCGCCCCGGCGATCCACTCGGCCGGGTCGGGCAGCGGCTCCGGAATCCACTCCCCGACGTAGGTCTCCCGCCGACTGCGCGCCGAACCGAGCAGGTTCAGACAGACCCGGCTGGCCACCGTCGTCAGCCAGGCGCCCGGTGACTCGACGGCCTCCCGCCGCTCCGGGGACATCGCGTACCAACGGGTGTAGGTCTCCTGGACGACGTCCTCCGCGTCGGCCAGGGACCCGAGCAGCCGGTAGCCGAGATTGAGCAGCTGCCGCCGCTCGCTCATGATCGTCTCCAGGCCCGGGTCGTGCTGCTCCTCGGCCTGCCGCTGTGACTGTTCCCGCGGGGTGGTCATGTGTTCTCCGGCTCCTCGTTCTCGGTCCCTCTCCACTACGACGAAGCAGAGCGCCGGAATGTGAGGTCGACGGCCCGCCTCACGTTTCGCGGGGCTGCGTTGTCGGACCGGATGAAGGGGAACACACCGGCCACAGAACAGGACGCCGAACATGAACGACTTCCAGGAGATCGCCGACCGCGTCGAGATCGAGGCGCTGCGCGGCGAGTTCACCGACGCGGCGATGATGCGCGACCGCGCCCGCCTCGCCGCGCTGTTCACCCCCGACGGCGTGCTGCGCATGCCCAACGTCCCGGTGGAGTTCATCGGCCGGGAGGAGATCCGTACCGGTGGCGAACGCCTCCAGGCCCAGTGGGACTTCTTCGTGCAGAACAGCCACCCGGGCGTGATCCGTCTCGACGGCGACACGGCCACGGGCCGCACCTACATGCAGGAGGTCGCGCGGATGCTCGACGGCCGGTCGGGCCTGAACTTCGCCGTCTACCACGACAGCTACCGCCGTACTCCGAAGGGCTGGCGGTTCACCGAGCGGGTCTACGAGGTCAAGTACGTCGACACGACCCCGCTGCGGGGTTTCGCGCCGGGCCCCGACGCACAGGCGCACGGCACCGGTGAGACGGGGGACGCCGGCCCGGCCTCGGAGGCCTCCGGGGCGGACGCGCCGGCCACGGGCTCGGCCGACGACTTCGGCGCTCCGGCGTCCGCCGAGCGGCTGGACCGGGCGGTCGCGGCACTGCGGGCGAACGGCTTCGCCGCCGAACTGCTCGACGATGCCGCGGCGGCCCGCGCCCGCGTCAGGGAACTGATACCGGAGGGCGCGAGCGTGTTCACCGGGGCCAGCGAGACGCTCGGGCTCTCCGGCATCGCGCAGGACATCGAGGAGGGCGACCGCTACCGGGCCGTCCGGCCGCTCGTGCTGACGATGGACCGCGCCACCGAGTCCGACCGGATCCGCCGGCTGGTGGCCACCCCGGACGTCTTCGTGGCCAGCGTCGCGGCCGTGACCGAGACCGGCTCGCTCGTCATCGCCTCGGGCAGCGGCAGCCAGCTGCCCGCCTGCGCGGGCGGCGCCGCGAAGGCGATCTGGATCGTCGGGGCGCAGAAGGTGGTGCCCGACCTGAACACCGCACTGCGCCGGGTCGAGGAGCACGCCCTCCCGCTGGAGAACGTGCGCGCCCAGGCGGCCTACGGGCAGCAGAGCGCGGTCAACCGTCTGCTCGTCCTCAACGCCGAGCCGCAGCCCGGGCGCGGCACCGTCCTGCTGCTGCGCGAGGCCGTCGGATTCTGACATCCGGCGCCGCGGTGGGACGCCGTGGACCGGACGGCGCCCCGCACTGGGACGGGGCGGGGCGCCGTCCTTCTGCGTCGACGCCTCGATCACCACGCGACCGTCCCGGCCGGTTCCCCGGCGACCGGCGGCGCACCCTGTGACCGCGGCCGCCTCAACCGACCGCCACAATGTCCCCCATGAGGTTGATCCACACCCTGGCCGGCGTACTTCTCCTGCTGCTGACCATCGGCAGCATCCTGCGCACGCTCGTCGTCCCGCGCGGCCTGTACTCCGCCCTGGTGCACCGGCTCTGGCGGATGCTGCGGACGTTGCTGCGGCTCTCCGCCACGCCGTTCGGCACGTACCGCTCGCAGGACCGGGCGCAGACCTGGCTCGCGCCGCTCATCCTGGTCGGCATGCTCGGGGTCTGGCTGGGCGCCATGCTGGTCGCCTACACACTGCTGCTGCACGGCACCTCGGAGCTGGACTGGGCGGTTGCCTTCCGGGAGGCCGGCTCCAGCCTCTTCACCCTCGGGTTCGCCAGCGGGGAGCGGCTCCACCTGTCCGCGATCGACTTCATGGCCGCCGCCAGCGGCCCGCTGGTGATCGCCCTTCAGATCGCCTATCTGCCCACCCTGTACGGCGCCTACAACCGCCGCGAGGTGGAGGTGACGCTCCTCCAGTCCCGGGCCGGCGAGCCCGCCTGGGGGCCCGAGCTGCTGGCCCGCCAGTCCCTGGTGGACACCGAGAACGCGCTCCCCCAGCTCTACCGCGACTGGGAGCGGCTCGCCGCCGACATCGGCGAGAGCCACTCCAACTACCCCGTGCTGCTCTCCTTCCGCTCCCCGCAGCCGAACCGCAGCTGGGTGGTCGGCCTGGTCGCCGTGATGGACGCGGCCGCCATCCACCTCGCCATCAATCCGCGCTCGGCCCCGCCGGAGGCCCGACTCGTCCTGCGCGCCGGATTCACCGCGCTGCGCGACATCGCCCGCTCGCTGCGCGTCGACTTCGACCCGGACCCGTCCCCCGAGACCCCGATCCGCCTCACCTACACCGAGTTCGACGCCGCCGTCGCCATGATCACCGCGGCCGGCTTCCCCCGCGAACGCGCCACCGCCGACGCCTGGCCGCACTTCCACGGCTGGCGCGTCAACTACGAGGCGCTCGCCTACGAGCTGGCCCGCCGCAGCGACGCCGTCCCGGCGCTGTGGACCGGCCCGCGCGACTTCCACGCCCCCGCCATCCCCCCGGCCCGCCCGGCCGACCGCCGCCCGGGAGTCATCGGCAAGGGGTGAGCGTCGACGACGCCCGCGCGCCGGGGGCGGCGCCGGGCCGGGGCGGGGCGGGGGCAGCGCCGGGCCAGGCCGGGCCGGGCCGGGCCGAGGACGGCGCGGACCACGGGCCCGGGTGGACCCGGGGCCCGGGTGGGCCAGGGGTCGGGTGGACCAGGGGGTCACCCGCTTCCGGGGCTCAGACCTCCACCGGGCCGCCGGAGGCGAGGGAGCGTTCGGCGGCGGCGAGGATCTCCACGGTGCGCAGGCCGAAGGCGGCGTCGCAGGGGTGGAGCTCGCCGGTGCGGGCGGACTCGGCCAGGGCGTCCAGGGCGCGGTGGAGCGCCGCGACCGGGCCCTCGCCGCGCTCGGGGAGGTGGACGACGCCGGACTCGCCGCGCAGCTCCATGCCCGTGCCGCCGGCCGCGACCGGCGCGGTCAGGCTCAGCGCGAGCGTGCTCGACGCGCCGCCGGCGTGCCGCAGCACCAGGTGGACGGTGTCCAGCGGGCCGGCCACGGCGGTCACCAGGGTGACGTCCCCGAGAACCGGGAGCAGCACGGAGAGGGCGTGCGGGCCGACGTCCCAGAGCGCGCCCTTCTCCCGGCGCCACGGCGAGGCCGCGTACGGGCTGGTGCTGTCGGGGGCGAACACCGAGCCGAGCCAGTCGGAGCGCCCGGTGAACCAGCCCCCGGTCGCGGCCTGCTTCTCGATCCACGGGATCTGCTCGCCGCCGAAGCGGACGGTGAAGAAGACCACGGAGGCGACGCCGTGCGCCCCGGTGGCCCGCACGACGCGCCGGGCGTCCGGGACGGTCAGCGCGACCGGCTTGTCCAGCAGCAGGTGGCAGCCGGCCTCGGCGGCGCGCACCGCCAGGTCGGCCTGGACGGTCGGCGGCAGGGCGATGGAGACGGCGTCCACCTCGGAGAGCAGCCGGTCGAGGTCCGCGTACCCGGGGACGCCGTGCGCCTCGCCGAGGGCGTCGGCCGCCTCGGGGCGGCGGGCCCAGACACCCGCGAACTCGTAGGAGGGGTGCGCCGCCAGGACGGGCGCGTGCACCCGCGCCGCCCAGGGGCCGGTGCCCAGCAGTCCGATCCGCATACAGTCCCTCTTCTTCCTTGCCTTGCCTACGCTGCCGTCAGCCCTGGACGCGGGCCAGCATGAAGCCGTCGTAGCCCTTGCTGCCAACGGTCTGCACCGAGGTCGCGCTGACTCCCGGCTCGGCGGCGACGAGCTCGTGCAGCGCGCGCGTCCCGATCACGCCCGGGTCGGTACTGTCGGCGTCCGCGACGGCGCCGCCGCGCACCACGTTGTCCACGATGATCAGTGAACCCGGCCTGGTCAGCTGCAGCGCCCGGCGGAAGTATTCGGGGTTGCTCGGCTTGTCCGCGTCGATGAAGACCAGGTCGAAGGGCTCCACACGCTCCTCGACCATGGCGGCCAGCGTGTCGGCGGCCGGGCCGAGCCGGACCTCGGCGAGCCTCTCCAGTCCGGCGCGCGCGAGGTTCCCCCGAGCGACCTCCGCGTGCTTCGGATCGATCTCCAGGGTGATCAGGATGCCGTCGGCAGGCAGCGCCCGGGCCAGCCAGATCGCGCTGTAGCCGCCGAGCGTTCCGACCTCCAGGATCCGCCGGGCACCGGACGTGAGCGCCAGCAGGTGCAGCAGCTTGCCCTGGTTCGGGGCGACGGCGATGCGCGGCAGCCCGGCGGCGTCGGCTGCGGCGGACGCCGCCTCCAGCGCCGGATCGTGCCCGACCAGCTGCTCGGAGAAGTACGCGTCCACGGCGTCCCACGTCGGCTGCTGTGCCATCGGGCCCTCCAGAGTGCAAGATCGGCAGGTACCTGCTGATGCTACTCCGGGGGCCCGACAACACCGGACTGCCGCTGGGAGCGCTCCGTCACTCCGCGACGGTGGCGTTGACGGACGAGGCCGCCGCAGCCGCCTCCTCCGCCTCGATCCGGGCGTGGGTCTTGGCAGCCCGCCGCTTCATCACCCAGGCCGAGATCAGGCCGATGGCCAGCGCCGCGCCCAGGCCCGCCCAGGAGAACCGGGCCAGCCACGGCTCGATGCTCTTGCCGACCTTGTAGACCAGCAGCGTCGTTCCACCGGCCCAGACGATGCCGCCCAGCACGTTGGCGATCAGGAACTTCCAGTACGGCATCTTCAGCGCGCCCGCCAGCGGACCGGCGAAGATGCGCAACAGGGCGATGAAGCGGCCGAAGAAGACCGCCCACATGCCCCACTTCTGGAACGACCGCTCGGCGGTGGCCAGGTGCGCGGGCCCGAAGTGCTTGGGGAACCTCCGTCCCAGCTTCTCGAAGAGCGGCTTGCCTCCCTTGCGCCCGATCGAGTAACCGATCGAGTCGCCGATGATCGCGCCCGCGATCGCGCAGGCCGCGACGCCCCACGGGCTCACCACACCCTTGACCGACATCAGGGACGCTGTGACCAGGGCGATCTCACCGGGTAGCGGGATGCCCAGCGATTCCAGCCCGATGATCAGGGCGACCAAGGCGTACACCGCGGTCGGCGGGACGCTCTCGATCCAGGCGTCGATGTGCAAGGCCGGTTACCTCCGTGGCAGGACGAGCCGCGGTGGCGGCGGCACACGGCGGTGCCTGGCCGGCGGACTCGGCGTCGATCCGATGGCGGCACCCAGGCCGCACCCCGAAAGTGAAGCCTAACGTGCCGAGGCGGCCTGTCCCCCTGGCCGATCACCCCCCACTACGACGTACGACGCATCGCGGTGGTTCCTGCATCCGCCCAGGCCGCCGTACGTCGTGCACGCCGGGCGGGCCGGCCGCCTGCCGGTGACGGCCGGCCCGCCCGGCCCGGAGCCGGTCCCGCCCTCCGCGTCCACGGCCCGCGGCATCGCGGGCGGCTGCGCGAGGCGGTCCGGACCGCATTGGCCGACGGCCGGGCCCGGCACGGTGGTGCACCGTGCCGGGCCCGGCCGTGGCCGGATCAGGAGCGTCAGGACAGGACGGTCCAGCTCTGCCCGGCTGCGGCGGGGTTGGCCGGGTTGGTCATCCCGGTCGAGCCGGCGGTGGCGGCGACGTCCAGGACCAGGCCGTTGCCGACGTTGGTGATGGTCAGCGCGCCGGCGCTGTTCTGGGTGATCTTCCACTTCTGCCAGGGGTTGTTGGCCGTGGGGTTGAGCAGGTAGGCGCTGCCGACTCCGCCGCCGGCGGCGAGCACGGTGTGCGTCTGGGTGGCGGTGTAGCAGTTGTCGGTGATCGTCACGGTGCCGTCCGCGTTGGGCGTGAACAGCCACTGCTGGGCGGCGTTGCCGCTCTGGTAGGCGTTGATGCCGGAGTTGCCGCCGATCGGGGCGTAGCAGCCGCCCTTGACTTCGAGTGCCTGGCCGCCGGTGCCGCCCGCGCTGATCGCGTGGTACTTGCCGTCGCCGACGACGCTCGGCCGGTTGCCGTCGTTGCCGCTGCCCATGCCGATGCTCGCGCCGGCGATGCGGTAGAGGGCGACGCCGTGCGCGGGGATCCAGTTGCCGCCGATGGTGCCGGTGGTGGTGCCGGTCGCGCCGGTCCACAGCTCGCGGTAGGAGTAGCTGGAGCCGGTCACGCCGAGGTCGGTGAAGCTGGCGCTGGGCATGGCCCAGTTGTTCGGGTCCTGGTTGATCAGGGCGACGGCCAGGTCACCGTTGGCGAGCTGGCGCTTGAGGATCACCGGAGCCGTCGGGGAGGTGGGCGGGGTGCCGACCAGGGTGGCCGGCTTGGCGAGGCCGTCCTGGTCGATGGCGATCATGTCGGGGTTCTTCAGCAGCGCCAGGGCGGAGGAGTTGATCCCGGTGGACCAGGTGTAGCCGTTCGCGGAGCGCTGCGCGTCGGCCGTGGTGCGCAGGTCGGCGCCGGAGATGAGCGGGGCGGCCATCATCGACAGGATGGACAGCTCGGTGCGCGACTCGTCGTCGGTGAACGGCTTGCTGCCCTTGTTGAAGTCGGTGACGCCCCAGATGCCGTTCACGTCCTGCCAGCCGGCGAACATCATGTCCATGTCGTTCCAGCTGCCGGGGTGGGCGTTGCCCGGGTACCTCAGGGCGGTCTGGAGCTGACCGTTGTAGAGCACGCCGTCCAGTTCGCTGTCCCGGTCCCCGCCGATCCGGCACAGGTTGGCGACCTGGCCGCACCACACGCCCGTGGGGTAGTAGCCGGCGGCCTGGTGCGGCTGGACGCCGGCGGCCACGATCAGCGGGTCGGTACGGGCCGGGTCGTTGGCGTCCAGCAGGTACGGGATGCCGGTGTGCGCGGGCTGTGCGGAGAGGCTGAGGGTCACCTTCGGCCTGCCCGCGGCGGCGGTGGCGGCGTCCAGGGCCCGCTGGAAGGTCTGTGTCCGGGCGTAGATGGACTTGGTGAGCTCCTTGCCCTGGCCCTGCGGGTAGTAGCTGTAGCCGTCGGGGCCGACGATGGTCGGGCCGTACGGGCAGTCGTCGTACTTGACGTAGTCGACGCCCCAGGCGACGAAGTCGTTCGCGTCGGTGGTCTCGTGGCCCAGGCTGCCGGGGTGACCCTGGCAGGTGGTGTAGGTGGCGGTGGCGTACAGGCCGAACTTCATGCCCTTGCTGTGCGCGTACCAGGCCAGGTACTCGATCCCGTTCACCGTGCGGCCGTTGACGGTCTGCGAGGGGAAGCGGCCGGCGTCGGGGACCAGGTGCCCGCTGGTGGGGTCGTTGCCGGAGCCGTCGGTGCCGGAGACCGGGTTGCCGTAGTTGTCGTACAGCTGCATGCCGTTGTCACGGTTCTTCGCGAAGTCCGCGGTCTGGCCGTCGCGGTGGCGCACCGACCAGCCGTCGTCGATCGTGACGGTGTTGTAGCCGGCCTGGACCAGGCCGTTGGCCGCCATGAAGTCGATGGTCTGCTTGACCTGGGTCTGGTTGACCTGGGTGCCCAGGCTGTTCCAGGAGTTCCACCCCATGGGCGGGGTCAGGGCGTTGCCGTTGCCGAGAGCGGCAGCCGGAGCGGCGGTGACGAGGGAGGTCGCGCCGAGGCCGGAGACGGCGAGGGCCATGGCGGCCAGCATGCCGGCGACGCGATGTGGCGATGTGCGCATGTGGGGGCTTCCCGAGGGAGTGAGTGGGCCGGGGCACGGGCAGCCCGAAGAACGGGCCCGGCCACGGCTGGTTGGGGGTGGGTCGGCTCTGCGCCGTGGCACACCGAGGCATCGATCGGGAGATGCGGGTGCGCACGGGAACTGCAGGAGCACCTCGGCGACAGCACTCGGAGAGTCGCCGCCGGCGAGGCACTGACGTGGGGGAATCACGAACCGTCGGTCTCGACGGCAGTGCAATACGATATTGCACACATCAGCAACTCACAAGACTCAACACAAAACCCCAACTTGACGCCGGTACAGCCGCATCGCGGGTCGGGGCGAGAGGCCCGACGGCCGGGCGACCGGAAGGCCCCGGAGGCCCCCGAGGCCCGGCCTGGAAGCGGCCCGTACGGCCGCTCGACCCCGCTGGCAACGTTGAGGAACGATCGTTCTTGACTGATCGTTCCTCAACTGTGTAGGGTCGCCCCATGGGTCGCCCCAGCGGATCCGACGCGGCCGAAGTGGTTCGGTCGGCCGCGGAACTCTTCGCAGGCCGGGCCCACGACGGCACTTCCATCGCTGGATCCGGTCGCTCACCTCTCCGATCCGCGTACGGCGGTGGCACTCATCGAGCGTGCCGCGGCGGTGAACCGAGACCTGCGCGGCAGACGGCCGAGCAGCCGGACACCGGAATTCCCACCGTCCACCGGTCGTCGCCGCAGGACCGTCAACTCCGGCATTTTCAGGGCCGGTTGACACTCCTCCTGATCACCGATTCCCGGCTGCGGTGCCACCGGCATCGCGCCGGCCCATCAGCTCACCCCACCCATCCACGACCAGCGACGACCCCGGCCGCATCGACATGGACGCCCTCACCAGGCAGGCCGCCGCCGCGAACGGCGCGCTGCGAAGCCAGCCGGAGGCCGACCCGCACGCCCTGTTGATCGTGGGACACAGCGAGGGCGCTCTGCGCGCCCTCCTGGTCGCCCCGGTCGTGCGCCCGGAACCGGCCGGCCTTGCCCTGCTCGCACCCCAGGACCAACGCATCCTCGACATCCTCGACTACCAACTCGCAGACCAGATCGACCAGTACGTCGCAATCGGCCGGCTCACCGCCGAGCAGGGCGAGGCCAACAAGAAGGACACCTCCCGCGCGATCGCGGACTTCCGCGCGGCCCGTCCCGTGGACACCAGCGGGATCATCCCGCCGATCGCCACCACACTGAACGGGGGCTTCAGCCCGCTGATGGCCCGATACGTACGCACCGACGACGCCATCTATCCGCCCGACGCCGCCCGCCGCATCGCCCCCGGCACGCGAGTCATCGTCACCTGCGGCACGGCGGACGCCAACATCCCCTGCCGGACCACACCCCCGCTGGTCAACGCCCTTGCCGCCGCTCACACCGGCGGCCCCGGGCTGAAGACCCTGCACGGCCTGGACCACCTCCTCCACCAGGCCGGCACACCGGTCAACACCAAGACCCTCGCCCCCGCAGCCCTCCGGGCCCTCCACGACTTCATCCGCCCGTGGAGCCGCCAGTGACCCCCCTGGGGACACGGGCGCGCCTCACCTCCCCCCGGGCGCACGCGACTGCTACGGCCTGTACGACGTGTCCGACCCGCCTGGCCTCTCCGACCTGTCCGACCTATGAACCGGCCGGACGCCGACAGGGGCAGGGGCGTGACCGGAGGAGCGCAGGCGGCAGCATACGATCGGCGGGTGTCGGAGCACACTGAATCCTCGTCATCGGCCCTGTCCTCCTCGGCCTCGGCCTCGACGTCGACCTCTGCGTCGGCGTCGCGCCCGGTAGTGGCCGGCATGCGTCCGACGCTTCCTCCGCTGCGGCGCCTGGTCCGCAACCCGGCGTTCTGGTACGTGGCCGTGCTCACCGCGATGTGGCCGGTCCTGCGGCTGCTGCCTCCCGAGCGGGTGGTGGCGCTGCGGGAGTGGGCGTCGACCAACCTCGACAACCTGCGCCCGTGGCCGTCGGGCCACCCGGTCGAGTCGCTGGTGGTGTCCGCGTTCGTGCCGCAGAACACCGTGTGGGTGTGGCCGGCGTTCGCGCTCTCCGCGTTCGCGGTGGTCTCGGTGCTCGGCGCCCGTCGCGCGGTGGCGGCGCTGGCCCTCGCCCACGTGGCCGCGACCGGACTGACGGAGGCACTGGTGTGGTGGCGCATCGAGCACGGCTCGCTGCCGGCCACCGAGTCGCACGTCCTGGACACCGGCCCGTCCTACGTCGTGGTGGCCGCGCTGGCGGTGGCGACCGGGCTGGCCCGTCCGGTGTGGTCGCGGGTGGTGTGGCTGGTGATGCTGGCGGTCGCCGCCCCCGACCTGCTGTCCGGGATCGGGGACGGCGAGGTGTCCGCCGTCGGCCACGTGCTCGCCTTCACCGCCGGCCTTGCCGTCGCGGGCGCCCACCGGCTCGGTCTCCCGCCGGTGGCCCGCCGGCCCGCCCGCCAGGCGCCGCCCGGACCATGAACGCGCACCGGCCGGGCCTGACGCCGTGCGCAACGCAGCGACGATGCGCAGCGCGACGGTGATCCGGAACGCACCGCCTGGGGCCGTGGAAGTCGACGCCCGGGGACTGCACGCGGAGGCCGCCGCGGTGCGCCGGTTCAGTGCCCCGGTTCAGTACGCCCGTTCAGTGCCCCGGCCGGAAGCCGAAGTCCGGTCGAGTTCGGTCATGTGCGGCCGTGTGCGGCGGGACCGGCCGGTGCGCGAGCCCGGGCGGTGGGCCCGGGGCTACGAGCGTGTGGCCTCGCGGCCGGGACGTGCAACCGGGAGGTCCGGATCCTCCCGAAGCCGCACTGATGCCCGCCCCGAGGCGGCTGAGGACTAGGGCCTCTCTTTCGGATCACGCCGGGCGGTCGCCGCCGGGGCGACAACGACATGCACAACCGACAGGCCCACAGCGCGCCGTCCGGCTCAGTACCCCTCGCGGACCCCGAAGGCGCCGCTGCCCCAGTACTCGGACGGCTTCTCGGCACCGCTCGGCCAGTCGCTCTGCAGATAGCGGCGGCCGTCTCCCAGGGCCCCTGCCTGGTGCGGGCTCAACCGCCCCGCCGCCAGGTCGTCCGCCTCGGCGTCCGTGATCGGCAGCACGGTGCGGTACTGCGCGTCCTGCGAGGAGACCCAGTCGACGTACTCGGTGAACACGCTCACGAAGGCCTGCGAGCACAGGCCGCACCGCTGAACTGAGACGATGAAATGCGAGTCGTCCCGAATCATCGTCTCGAGCCGGACCCCCTCGCGGCTGCGGTGGTGCTCCCCCGCCACCGCAGCGTCCTCGGCGCAGCACGCCACGCACCCAAAACCCGTACGGTCACTACCGTCCTGCGAACCCATGGATCCCCCACCCCTCAGCTGTCCCTGACCGGCCCCACCCTAACAACCCGCAATGACGCCCGGCCGCTGAACCGACGATCATGCGCCGCCTGACCTGCGAGCGAGCAAGCCGTCCGGCGAGGCCGGACGAGTTCGCCGGCGGAAGCCGGACTTCTTCGAGAGCCCACGGCCCGGCAGCGCTTCCACGTTGGACGTCTCGCGACGTCCAACCGGCCAAGGGCCCTGCGGCGCCGACCCGGTGAACCTTCCTGGTGAACCTTCCCGGTCGGAGCGCTAGGGCGTTTCTTTCCGATCATCGGATCGTTGGTCTGGTCGTGTCGTTGACTGACGCGCAGTGGGCGCGGATAGAGCCGTTGTTGCCGGACCGGACGCCGAAGCGGGGCGGGCGGTGGCGTGATCACCGGGAAGTGATCGACGCGATCGCGTGGAAGTTCCAGACCGGCTCGCAGTGGGTGCACCTGCCCGAGAAGTACGGCTCGTGGAAGGGCGCCTACACCCGGCTCCGGAACTGGGCGATCGACGGAACCTGGGAGCGGGTCTTCACCGCCCTGCTCGCGCAGGCCGACGCCGAGGGCGACCTGGACTGGGTCGTGGCGGTCGACTCCACGATCGTTCGCGCGCACCAGAACGCGGCCGGGGCCCGTCAAAAGGGGCCCCGGCCGACGAACCCGGCCACCATGCGATCGGGCGTTCCCGCGGCGGGCTGACGACGAAGATCCATCTGGCAGCGGACAGCCGCTGCCGCCCGATGTGCTTCGTGCTCACGCCCGGCCAGGCCGGCGACGCGCCCGCGTTCGAGTACGTCACGGCCGCCCTGCGCGTGCCCAGGCCGGTCGGACGACCACGCACCCGGCCCCTCGTGGTCCTGGCGGACCGGGCCTACTCGTCGAGGGCCATCCGCGAACACCTGCGAAGGCGCAACATCCGGGCGGTGATCCCGCAGCCCGCCGACCAGATTGCCAACCGCAAACGCAAGGGCCGCCGAGGCGGTCGCCCGCCGGCCTTCGACCGCGAGGCCTACAAGCAGCGCAACACCGTCGAACGGTGCATCAACCGCCTGAAGAACTGGCGCGGCCTGGCCACCCGCTACGAGAAGACCGCCACCGTCCACCGGGCCGGACTCCACATCGCAGGCATCTTCATCTGGTCCGCCCGCTGATCCGAAAGAAACGACCTAGGTGGCGGTGTCCGGCGCGGGCCGCGGCACCAAGGTGACAACGGCTTCGCTCTTCACCAGCCAGGCCACCCCGAACGCGAGGACGGAGACCGCCTCGCCGGCGTACATCAAGGTCAGGGGCGAGTCCCAGGCGAGGTGGAGGACGGCTCCGGCTGCGACCACGACGACGCACGCCACGATCACCCAGCCGCAGACCAGGTACACCCAGTCGCGCGCGGGCCGCCGCCCGCCCGTGGACGGCGAATCCGCGAAGAGCTGGAGGCAGAAGTACGCGAGTACGCCGAACAGGCCTGCGGCGAAGCAGAGATGGAACGTGCCGATGATCGTCTGCGCGGTGGTCGGGTGTGGTGTGACCGACGCCGGTGGCTCGGCGGGGAAGAGTGCCACCAGGATCGCCAGGACGCCGGCCACCGAACTCAGGCGGTCCTCCCGTCGGTCGTGGCGGTAGCAGATCAGGAAGACGCCGATCGCGCAGAGGCCACCGACGAAGACGTTGCGCATGTGGCTGTAGTACGACGCGCTCATCGAGCTGAGCAGGGCGATGCGGGAGGAGGTGAGGCTGTTGCCGACGGGCAGGACGATCGGCAGCAGCAGGCCGAGGACGCCGATGCCCAGGCGGAGGCGTCGCACGGTCTGCTCGTCCTGGGCCTGGTGGCCGGCTGAGGGGTGATCGACTGAGGGGTGATCGGACATGGAACGGCCCCCTTGACGCGCTGAGGCTGTCGGGCCGCGGGCGGCGAGGCCGGTGGGGCCGGCGCACCACCGGGCGGCGGTCGCTGCGGGTGTACCCGCCCAGCAGGGGCGGGAACCGGGTTCGCGCCGATCCTGTGGTCACGCTTGTGCAGTGGTGGTCCACTTCCCGGCCCCCGGAGCCTGCGTCACACTGTGGCGGCACGGGCAGTCAGACGCACGGGCAGTCAGAGGCATGGGCAGTCAGGCGCACGGGCAGTCAGACGTGCGACTGGTCAGCGACCGAACGGGGGGCGGCATGGCACGGAGCCGGACGAAGAAGCAGAAGAGACCACTCGCCGAGGGCGTGGTGCGGCCACCTAGGCCCGCCGGCCGGAAGGGAGCCGGCCGGAGGCGCGCCGGGAACGACCGGCGACCGTCGCCCCGTACCGTCCGCCGGACGGCGCTCCTGACCGGGATATTCGCCCCGGTGCTGATGGTCGGGCTACTGGCGATCGCCACCAACCCCGACTACAACGCCGCCGGCATGATCCTCGCCGTCCTGGTACTCATCGGGGCGCTCGGAGGGCTGGTGGTGGTGCGAGCCAGCGGCTGGGTGCTCTGGCCCGGCGTCCTGCTCGGCATCCTCCTGATCGTCACACCTGTGAACAGCCTCCGTGCGGAGCTGATCGACCACCGCGGGACGGCGGCCGACGTGGTGATCACCTCGGCCCACCGCCAGAAGGACAGGAGCGGCCGGGTGAGCTGGACGTGCGGCATCCGCCGAGCCGACGGCCTGCCGCTGCCGCACGGCTCGTACGACGGCTCGGGCTGCTCGTCGGCGGCGTCCGTCGGCACCACCATCACGGTCCTCGTCGACCCGGAGGGCTGGGCCCCGCCGGCCGCGACGGACGCGGAGACCCCCTTCGGCGGCGGGGTCTACGTCGTGGGCGGGGTCGGCATCCTCTGGGCCCTGCTCGTCCTGGGCGCCGCCCGCCGCACCCTCCGGGAGCACGGGAGGACGTGACCCCGGCCCCCTCCCCGACACGGGCAGTCGAGCAGGCCCCCGAACCCCGGTCCACGGAACCGCCACCCCGGAGCCCCACCACCCGATTCCCGGGCACGCCGGTCCGTCGTGGGGGCGGCGCGGACCCGGCTGGTGCACGAGCACCGCGGCCGCAGGCACCGCCACCCCGAGTGCCGCCCCGTCCGCGTCGCCGTCCGCGTCACCGAGCGTGCCGCCCGCCTCCGCCGGTGAGGACGGCGGCCCGTCACCGACCGTCCCCATCGGCGTCGGCATCGGCGTCGGCATCGGCGTCGGCGTGCTCGCCGCTGCCGTCGGTGTCCGGTGGTGGCGGCGCGGACGGGGCCGGGACTCCGCGGGCTGACCGGTCGCCGGGTCGCCACGTGCCCGCCTTCGTGGTGCACGCGAAGGCGGGCGTCAGCACCGGCCGGCCTCCCCGAGCGTCGTACGACAGCCCGGCCTACCGTGGAAGGGGAGCCCACGGGGCGCTCACCAGGCGAAGGGCCTCCCACAACGGCCGGATCGTCGCCCACTCCACCGGGGTCGGGGCGCGACCGTGGAACGGGGGTTCCCGTGCATGAACCCGTGATCGCCACCGCCCTGCTGATCGCCCTGACCGGCTGCTGCACGGTCCACTGCGTCCTGGTCGTCGTGGGACGTGGCTGCCCGGACCGTCGGCTGGAGCCGACCGAGATCGTCATGGCACTCGCCATGGTCGGGATGATGGCGCCGGCGTTCGACCCCTTGTCACCCGTCCTGTGGGCGGCACTGCTCACCGCTTCGGTGGCCTGGCCGACACTCCTCCTGGCGGGGCGATTGGGCCGCCACCCCCGCTCGGCGTTCGCGGGCGCCTGGAGCCACTACCCCCACCACGTCCTCAGTGCGGGTGCGATGGCCGCGCTGGTGCTGTGCATGGCACCGGCGCACCAGCACGCCGGTGGCGGTGCCACCCACGAGAGCATCGGTTCCGCCGTACCGGAGTGGGCTCTGCTCGCCCTGGCCGCGTACTTCCTGGGCTACGTCCTCTGGGGCGCCGGCTCGTTCCTGCCACGCCCGGCAGCCGGCGCCCGGCTCACCCGCGCCGGCGGCCCGGCCGTCCTGACCTCGTCCGGGCTGGTCGCCGCGCGGCGGACGGTGATGGCGATGGGCATGTTCTACATGCTGCTCGCCATGAGCTGACGGCGGATTGGCCGATGGGTGCGCCGGGGACGCCGGCACCCGGCCGCAGCGCCGCGCTGGTGCCGGTCCGACCGGGACGCAGCGGCGCCGACTGTTCGTCAGTTGTAGTACCCCGCCGTTCTGGTCACTCCCTGTTGCCGCGGCCGTGGGAACGGAGGGTGACCGCCGACGCGCCCGGCCCGGCTCCCCGCGCGCCCCACGGCGCCCCGGCCTACCTTGGAGAACGGGAGTACGGCCACCGGAACGGGGGTTCCCGTGCATGAGCCCGCGATCGACACCGCCCGGCCTGTCGCACCGACCGGCCGGCGCGCCCGGCCCACAGGGCCGGGTGCCCCGTGGGCCGCCGTGACCGTCGCGGCCCGGCCGACGCTCCTGCCGACGCGGCGGCCGGACCGTGGGTCGAGAGGGTTACGCGTCGTCGCGCCGCACCGCGAGGAAGCTCGCGGTCTGCCCGGCGGGCGCACCCCCGTGGGGCTCAGCCCGCAGCACCGTCCCGGCGAGGACCATCCGCTGGTCGACTCCGGTCTCCCAGTGGCGAAGGATGCTGCCGTCGTACTCGTAGTGGAAGTCCGCGATGGGCGGCCGGCCCCGGCCGCTCAGGGTGAACGAGACGCGGGACGAGGCCGATGCCCGACCGGTCATATCCATGACGATCAACGGTTGCTCGCCCGGATCCGACAGGATCAGCTCACCGCTGACGGCGCCGTCCGGTGCGGCCACCAGCCTCAGCTCCGCCTGTGCGAACCGGAGCTTGTTGAAGTCGTCGACGGGATCCGGCAGCTCGAGAAAGCTCCGGTAGGTGTACGTCCCGGTCAACTCGTTGACGTTCATTTCGTCCCTCCTGGACTAGGTGAGGCAGATCGAGCACCTCGCTCCAGGGTCCTGCGGCCGGACCGCGCCGCCAGTGCTGCGCGTCCGGATAGCGCGCACGGTTCACCCTCCCGAACGTTTGCAGACGAAACACCTTTGGGGCGGTCGTCGCCGCCGGTACGAATCCGGGGCGCCCGACCAGGGCGTCCCGCCCAAACCTAGGAGTGACATGTCGAACGGTACGTTCGTGCGACGAGACGCGAGCAAGATGGCCGACTGGGATCCGGTGCTGTACTGGTACGCCCGGGCCGTGGGACGGCTGCAGCAGCGGCCCCTCACGGACCCGACCAGCTGGGTGTTCCAGGGATGCATCCACGGCGTCCCGCCCACCGTCACGGAGGAGAACGAGGCATTCACCCAGTGCCCGCACGGCGGCTGGTTCTTCCTGCCGTGGCACCGGGGCTACCTCTGGTACTTCGAGCGGATCATCCGGGCGGCCATCAAGGAGATCGCCGCCGAGGAGAACATCACCCCCGACCCCTCCGCGACCTGGGCCCTTCCCTATTGGAACTACGCCCTGGACGCACCCACCAAGACCCCGCCCACGACCTTCACCTCGCGCGCGCTTCCGGCGGCCTTCCGCAGCCCGAAGATGCCGGACCGCCCGGGCGGCACCAACCTCACGGTCGACAACCCGCTCTTCCTCCGGGACGACCTGGACCCGTCCGACGACGACTTCTGGAAGACCCCGCATCGCCGCCTGCGCGCGAACCGCGACAAGCAGATCCTCCCCTACTCGGACATCAATCCCTTCAGGGCGATGAGCGAGACGATCTTCGCCGCCACGAAGAGCCAGGGGCAGTCGATCCAGCCGACCTTCGGCAGCGAGATCACCTACACCGACCTGATCCACTTCCAGCTCGCCTTCGGCGACCTGGAGGACGTCCCGCACAACCAGGTGCACGGCGGTGTGGGCGGCTGGATGGGCCGGGTGGAGGGCTCCCCCCGTGATCCGATCTTCTGGCTGCACCACTCCAACCTCGACCGGCTCTGGTCGGGCTGGCTGGACAAGGGCAACCACAACCCGGACCACGCGTCCTGGCTGGACAAGGAGTTCATCTTCTTCGACGAGACCGGGCAGCAGACGCGGCCCTCCACCGCGACGGTCCTGAAGGATGCGGAGAACTACACGTACGAGTCGCTGACCGACGGGGCGGGCACCCGCCGGGTGATCGCACCGCCGGCCCCGGCCCCGAAGGCGGGCGAACGGGTCCTGGCGGCCTCCGCCGTCGGCAACCCCAGGCAACTGCTCGACGTCCAGGCGGCGACCACGGTGTCCCTGGAACCGAGCGGCGTCGCGGGGGCCATGAGCTCGGTCGCCGCCAGCGACAAGCCGCAGACCAACCTCATCCTCACCGTGCACAACGTGCACACCAACCTGCCGCCCGGGACGCCGTTCCACGTCTTCCTCAACGGCCCCAGCGGCGACCTCGACCCGGAAGGGCCCTACTTCGTCGGCTGGATCTCCTTCTTCGGGATGGACGGCGCCGGCGGGCACGACGCGAGCTACGACGTCACCGAGCAGGTCCAACGGCTGACGGAACAGGGGCTGCTGCCGGACGGTCCGCTCACCGTCTCGATCGTGCCGTCCGTCCCACAGCCGGAGATGCGTAACCCGAAGCCCAGCTTCGAGAGCGTCAGCCTCACCAGCATCTGAGGCGCATCCGCACAGCGGGTGGCCGACCGCCGAGGGCGGCTCGTCGCCTGCAGTTCGCCACCTGCCGCGGCGCCCGGGGATCGTTGCGGCGACACCCCGGACGCATCGGCAGGTGGCGAACGGCCCGGCCGGAGCAGGCCCTGCCGCCCGGCGCACCAGGGCCGGCCGTCGGACGGACGCGTGACCGGGGGTGACCTCCGGGCGTGGGTCCGAGGGTGCGCGGCCGGGCCGTCGCATAGTCGGAGGGTTGGTCCTACCTTCCGACCATGAGACGAGATGACCATGCGTCCGATCCGCCCACCAGCCGTCGCGGCGGCCGTCACCCTGCTCCTCGCGTCCGCGGGCTGCGGTGCCCCGGGCGCACTGCCGCCGGTGGAGAGCGGGAGCCCCACGTCCACCGCGTCCCCGGCCCGGGGCACCGCGTCGCCGACCGGGCCGCGGGCGTTCACCCTCGTCGCCACCGGCGACGTCCTGCCGCACACCGAGATCATCCAGCAGGCCAAGGAGGACGCGGGCGGGGACGGGTACGACTTCGGCCGGATGCTCGCCGGCGTCAAACCGCTGATCAGCGGCGCGGACCTGGCCATCTGTCACATGGAGACGGTCTACGGCGCCGACGGCGGGCCGTTCACCGGTTACCCGGCGTTCAAGTCGCCGCCCCAGGTCGCCCGGGCCCTCAAGGAGGTCGGCTACACCTCCTGCGACACCGCTTCCAACCACACCCTCGACGACGGCCCGGCCGGCATCCGGCGCACGCTCGACGCCATGGACGCCGTCGGCCTGGCGCACACCGGCTCGGCCCGCGACGCGGACGAGGCCGGGCGGCCCGCGCTGCTCCGGGCCGGCGGCGCCACCGTGGCCCAGCTCGCCTACACGTACGGCACCAACGGCATCCCGCTGCCGGCGGGCCGGCCCTGGGCGGTGAACCTGATCGACCGGGACCGGATCCTCGCCGACGCGCGCGCCGCCCGGCAGGCCGGCGCGGACCTCGTGGTGGTCAGCATCCACTGGGGCACCGAATGGCAGGACACGCCGAACGAGCAGCAACTCACCCTGGCCCGCGAGCTGGCCGCGGGACAGGACGGGGCCCGGGCCGACATCGACCTGATCCTCGGCACCCACGCGCACGTCCCCCAGGCGTACGAGAAGGTCAACGAGACCTGGACGGTGTACGGCCTCGGCGACCAGCTCGCCGGGCACATGTTCACGTACGACGGCGCCGAGGACCCGCGGGGCAACTGGAGCTCGATCGCCCGGTTCACCTTCGCCCCGCCGCCCGCACCGGGGCAGCGGTGGACGGTCTCCCGGGCCGAGTTCGTGCCCCAGGTGACGGACCTCGGCCCGCCCTACCGTGTCCTCGACCTGCGCGAGGCCGCCCGCCGCGAGCCCGCCCGGGCCGACTACGCCCGGGCCCTGGAGCACATCAGCTCGGTGGTGCTCAGCCGGGGCGCCGCCGCGGCGGGACTGACCATGGCCCCCTGAGCCGGCCCCCGGCGCGGCGGCCACGCGGACGGCCACACGGTCGGCCACGCGGACGGCCGGCCGCGTGCCGGTCCTCCACGTCCGGCGGGGTGAACGGGCCTGCACGGCCGGCCCGTGCGCGGAGCGGGTCCGCCGGGGCCGCTTCGGCGTCCGAGGGCGTACTCCGCCTTCCCGACCGCGACTTGGCACGTCCGCCTTACGGATTGCTGACACCGTCGCAGCGCAGCGGTCCAGGGGGCGGCTCGACCGGTAGCGTCCCCGGTCATGAGGATTCTGGTCACCGGCGGCGCCGGGTTCATCGGTTCGGCCGTGGTGCGTGCCCTGGTCGTGGCGGGCCACGAGGTCCGGGTGCTGGACGCGCTGCTGCCCGCGGCCCACCCCTCGGGGTCGGCTCCCGACCTGCCGGCCGACGCCGAGTTCCGGCACGGCGACGTCCGGGACGCGCAGACGGTGGAGCGGGCCCTCGCCGGAGTGGACGCGGTCTGCCACCAGGCGGCGATGGTCGGCCTCGGTCTCGACCTCGACGACGCGCCCGAGTACGTCGGCTGCAACGACCTCGGCACGGCGGTGTTGCTCTCCGCGATGGCACGGGCAGGGGTGCGGAACCTGGTGCTGGCCGGATCGATGGTGATCTACGGCGAGGGCCGGTACGCGTGCCCGGAGCACGGGAGCGTGACGCCCGGTCCGCGGCGCCCGGAGGATCTCGACGCGGGCCGGTTCGAACCGCCCTGCCCGGCGTGCGGCGAGCCGCTCCGGCCGGGCCTGGTGGCGGAGGACGCACCGGGCGACCCCCGCAACGTGTACGCCGCGACCAAGCTCGCCCAGGAGCACCTGGCCGCCGCCTGGGCCCGCGCGTGCGACGGGTCCGTCCTGGCACTGCGTTACCACAACGTCTACGGCCCGGGCATGCCGCGGGACACCCCGTACGCCGGGGTGGCCTCGCTGTTCCGTTCGGCGCTCGCCCGCGGCGAGGCCCCACGGGTGTTCGAGGACGGCGGCCAGCGCCGGGACTTCGTCCACGTCGACGACGTCGCGGCGGCGAACCTGGCCGCGTTGGAGGACGTCCGCGGCCGGCTGCCGGGCCACGCCCGGGCGTACAACGTCGGCAGCGGGGAGGTGCGCACGGTCGGCGAGATGGCCCGGGCGCTGGCCGACGCCTACGGCGGGCCGGCCCCGGTGGTGACCGGGCAGTACCGGCTCGGGGACGTCCGGCACGTCACCGCCGACTCCTCCCGGCTGCGGGCCGAGCTGGGCTGGCGGGCCCGGGTGCCGTTCCGTGCGGGGATGGCCGAGTTCGCCGCCGCGCCCCTGCGGGCCTGACTACCCGCGCGCCGCCGGGAGCGCGATCTCGAAGCAGCAGCCTCCGGTGACGTTGTGCACCCGGGCACGCCCGGCGTGCGCCTCGACGATGCCGCGGACGATGGCCAGGCCGAGCCCGGCGCCGCTGTCCCCGCCTTCGCCGGGATCCCGCCGCGGCGTGCGGGCGGTGCTGCCGCGCCAGCCGGTCTCGAACACGCGGGAGAGGTCCTGTTCCGGGATGCCGCCGCAGCCGTCGGTGACCGAGAGGACCACCTCGTCCACCTCCCGGCGGGCGGAGACGGCGACGACGCCGTCCTCGGGCGTCGAGCGGATCGCGTTGACCAGGAGGTTGCCGAGCACCCGGGTGATCTCGCGGCTGTCGACCTCGACCGGCTCTGCGGCGACCTGACGGCCCTCCAGGCGGACACCCCGCTGGCGGGCCAGGGGGTGGGCACCGGCCAGCGCGTCGTCGACCAGGTCGTAGACGGAGACCCGGGACACCGAGAGGGACAGCGCGCCGGCCTGGATGCGGGAGAGTTCGAAGAGGTCGTCGACCATCCCGGTGAGCCGCTCGACCTCGGTGCGGATCCGCTTGAGGTAGTGCCCGGGCTCGTCGACGACGCCGTCCTCCAGCGCCTCCGCCATGGCGCGCAGCCCGGCGAGGGGGGTGCGCAGGTCGTGGGAGATCCAGGCGATCAGCTCGCGCCGCGAGGCGTCCAGTGCCTGCGCCCGGGCGCGGGACTCGGCGAGCCGGGCGCTGGTGGCGGCGAGCTCCTCGCTGAGCTGGGCCAGTTCGAGGCCGAGGGGGTGCTCCGGTGCGGTGAAGCCGGTGTCGCTCCCGACGGTACGGGCGGCCGCGGTCAGGGCGCGGCTTCCGGCCACGACCTGGCGTCCGAGGAGGGCGGCCGTGAGCAGCGAGACGACCGAGGCCATGCCGAGGACGGTGATCACCACGCCGAGGTCGTGTCGGGACAGGAACATCGCCTGGGCGACGGCGAACGTCCCGGAGGTGACGGCGAGGACGGTGACGACGGCGACGCAGAAGAGCGAGAGCGCCATCGAGCGGCGGCGCAGCAGTCGCACGGCCACCCATCCGAGCAGGCCGGCGCCGGTGGCGCCGAGCCCCGCGAACAGGGCGATCAGCAGCAGGTCCTTCACGCCGGGCCGTCCTTCTCGTCCGTCACCGGGTCGTAGCGGTAGCCGACGCCCCAGACCGTGGTGATCAGCGTCGGTGCGGCGGGGTCGTCCTCGATCTTCTCGCGCAGCCGGCGGACGTGGACGGTGACGGTGGAGAGGTCCCCGAAGTCCCAGCCCCAGACCCGCTGCATCAGCTCCTGGCGGGGGAAGACCGTCCGGGGGTACCGGAGGAGGAACGCGAGAAGGTCGAACTCCCTGAGTGTGAGCGTGAGTTCACGTCCTCCGCGGTGGGCCCGGCGGGCCTGCGGGTCGAGCACGATGTCCCCGGATGCCAGCGGTCCGGGGGGGCGGCGTCGTGGGAGCGGCGGCGCGGGATCGGCGCAGGACGGACTGGACGCGCAGGACGAGCTCCCTCGGGCTGAAGGGCTTGGTGACGTAGTCGTCCGCGCCCAGTTCCAGGCCGAGGATGCGGTCGGCCTCGTCCCCCTTGGCGGTGAGCATGACCACGGGGAGGTCGGCGCCGTCCTCGGTGGCGCGCAGCCTGCGCAGGATTTCCAGGCCGTCGATCCCGGGGAGCATGAGGTCCAGGACCAGGAGGTCGGGGCGGTGGGCGCGGGCCAGGTCGAGGCCCTGGTTGCCGTCGCAGGCCCGGTCGACGTGGTGGCCGGCCCGGGTGAGGTAGCCGGCGACGACCTCGCCCACGGTGAGGTCGTCGTCGATCACCAGGATGCGGGCGGGGTCCGGTGGTGCGGCGGAAGCGGGGCTGTCGTTCACCTCGCCGAGGATACGAGCCGCGGCCGTGGCCGGGTGCCGCGCCGGGTTCGACGTTCGCGTTCCGTAAGATCGCGCCGCCGGCGGACCGCGGGCCCGCCGCCGGTGGGCCGACGTAGGACTTTCGTAAGGGCGCGGTTCGGCCGCCACGTGCCCGCCCGCGCTTAGCGTGGCCGACGTGATCGATTCGATTCCCCCTCTTCCGCCGTGCGCCGATGTGATCCTGCCGTGCCTCGACGAGGCCGAGGCCCTGAGCTGGGTGCTGGGGCGTGTGCCCGTGGGCTGGCGCGCGATCGTCGTCGACAACGGTTCCCGTGACGGCTCGGCCGGGCTGGCGAGCTCGCTGGGCGCGACGGTCGTCGAGGAGCCGCGGCGCGGCTTCGGCGCCGCGTGCCACGCCGGGCTGCTCGCCGCGACCGCCGAGCTGGTCTGCTTCATGGACTGCGACGGCTCGCTGGATCCCGCCCAGCTGCCGAGGGTCGCCGGGCCCGTCCTCGCCGGCTCGGCGGACCTGGTGCTCGGCCGGCGCCGCCCCGCGACCGCCGGGGCGTGGCCGTTGCACGCCCGCCTGGCCAATGCGGCCCTGGCCCGCCGGCTGCGGGCGAGGACGGGGGCGGCGCTGCACGACCTCGGGCCGATGCGGGCCGCCCGCCGTGACCGGCTGCTGGCGCTGGGCCTGGGCGACCGTCGCTCCGGCTACCCCCTGGAGATGGTGCTCTCCGCGTCGGCGGCCGGGATGCGGATCGCCGAGACGCCCGTCGACTACCTGCCGCGTACGGGTCGTTCCAAGGTCACCGGTACCGTGCGCGGCACCCGGCAGGCCGTCCGTGACATGCGGGCCGTGCTGGCCGCGCCGGCCCCGACCCTGATGGTGATCGCCAAGTCGCCGGTCCCGGGGCGCGTGAAGACCCGTCTCACCCCGCCCTGCACGCCCGAACAGGCGGCGGCGCTGGCCGAGGCGGCTCTCACCGACACCCTCACCGCCCTCTCCCGGATGCCGGCCGGACGGCGGCTGCTCGTCCTGGACGGCGCCGTCGGCGCCTGGCTGCCCCCCGGCTGGCAGGTCGTGCCGCAGTCGGGCGGCGGGCTGGACGAGCGGCTCGCGGCGGCCTTCGCGGCGGCCGCCGTTCTCGCGCCGGACGCACCCGCCCTGCTGGTCGGCATGGACACCCCGCAGGTGGACGCCGCACTCCTCGCCGAGTCCCTGTCGCCCGCCCGGCGCACCGGCGTCGACGCCTGGTACGGCCCGGCCGGCGACGGCGGGTTCTGGGCGCTCGGGCTGGCCAGGCCCACCGAGCGGCTGGCCAGGCGGCTTCTCCTGGGCCTGCCGATGTCCACACCGGACACCGGGCAGGCCCTGCTCGACCGGCTGGTGGCGGAGAACCTGATGATCGGCCGGCTCCCGGTGGTCACCGACGTGGACACCATCCGGGATGCGCGTCACGTCGCCGCCGAGGCTCCGGCGGGCAGGTTCGCGGCGTGCCTCCGATCGATCGAGACCGACCGGGAGGTGACGGGGTGACCGTCGCTGCCGAGCCGTGGGTGGACGACCCGTTCGCCGAGGCCGTCCGCGCCGGCCGGGGCCCGTTGTGGCTGCTGGGCGAGGGCGGCCACCGGATCCCGCTCGATGTCGAACGCTGGTGCGCACCCGCCGCCGGGGCGGATCACGGGCTGCTGCTGCGCTGCACCGTGCTGGCCGCGCCGGTGGTGGACCTCGGGTGCGGCCCCGGCCGTCTCGTCGCGGCCCTGCTGGGTCTGGGCGTGCCGGCGATGGGTGTCGACGTCACCGGAGCGGCGGTGGACCGGACCAGGAGCCTCGGCGGGCCCGCCCTGCGCCGGTCGGTGTTCGACCGGCTCCCCGCGGAGGGCCGTTGGGGTGGCGCGCTGCTCGCCGACGGCAACCTCGGCATCGGCGGCGACCCGGGGCTGTTGCTCGGCCGGAGCGCCGAAATCCTCGCTCCGGGTGGCGTGTTGCTGGTCGAGGTGGAGCCGGGGGAGATCGACGAACGGATCACCGTGCGGGTCGAGGGCCCCGACGGGCGGGTCGGGCCGCCGTTCGCCTGGGCCCGCAGTGGTGCGGCGGCCACCGCCCGTCGTGCGGGTCGGGCCGGGCTCGTCGAGACCGAGCGCTGGTCCTCACACGGCCGGCGCTTCCTCGCCTTCCGGAAGGTCGTCCGTCCCCGCTGACGAGGCGTGCCGCCGGGGCCGCTCCTCCGCCCCCGCAGGATGGCCGTCGGGCCACTGCGGGTGCTCCCGCGCGGCCCAGCCGCGGTCGACCAGCCCGGTCCGCATCCCGCGCCGGGCCTCGGGGTCCCGCAGGGCCAGGCGAACGTGCCCGGCGGTCACCACGGCGATCGCCGCGGCGAGCCAGTCGTGGACGAAGGTCGCGCCGGTCCGCCAGGCCGGCGGCGCCAGGTGGGTGAGCCACATCAGCAGGCCCGTGCCGAGGATCACCAGCATCGCCCCGAGCGTCCACTGGGCGTAGAGCTTCTGCCCGGCGTTGAACTTCCCCGCCGGCCGGTGCGCCGCGCGTGCCCACGTCGCCCGCAGCCACTGCCGGTCCACGGGGTGGAACCGGCTCAGCCTCGACACGTCCGCGCGGACCGCGCGGAAGGCCAGTCCGACCAGCAGCGGTGCCGGCAGCGCCAGGCCGCACCACACGTGCACGGTGACGACGAGCCTTCGGCGCCCGACCAGTTCGGCCAGCGGCGGCAGGTAGAGGCAGGCGGCAGTGGCCAGGCAGGTCAGCACCAGGGCGGCGGTGGCGCGGTGCACCCAGCGCTCGGCCCGGGTGAAGCGGAGGACGACGTCAGACGGTCGGTGCATCGTCACGTCCGTTCGAGCGGCCGACCCAGGCGTCGACGTCGTAGCCGTTCTGCTCCCAGTAACCCGGCTCCACCGTGCCGGTGACGGTGATCCCGGACAGCCACTTGGCCGACTTGTAGAAGTACATCGGCGCCACGTACAGGCGTACCGGCCCGCCGTGGGAGTGGGAGATCGGGGCGTCCTGGAGCTTGAGCGCGACCACCACGTCGTCACGCCGGGCCTGCTCCAGGGTGAGGCTCTCGGTGTACTCACCGTCGAAGCAGCTGAACCGCACCGCTCCGGCGCCCGCCCTGACGCCGGCGGCGTCGAGCAGGTGGGCCAGCGGCACGCCCTCGAACGGGGTGTTCGGCACCCGCCAGCCGGTCACGCACTGCACGTCCCGCACGATCCGGCGCTGGGGCATCGCCTGGAGGTCGGCCAGGCGGTAGCTGCCGGGGCGTTCCACCAGTCCGTCCACCGTCAGGGTGTACGTGTCCGGGCCCCGGGTCGGGACCGAGGAGACCACGGAGTAGTACCGGAAGCCGCCTCCTCCCGGCAGCAGGCCGGTGAGACCCGTCGGGTCCTTGCCGGCCACCGCGTCCTGGGCCCTCTGAAGGTACGGGCCGGCCGCGACCCCCGCCGCGCCGAGCCCGAGCAGCCCCAGCACCACGCGTCGGCCGACCGGCGTTCCCCGGCCCTCGTCGATCTGTTCGCTCACGCCGCCGATTCGACCAGCCGAGCGGCGAAAGGGCCAGGGCCGGCGCCGGTACGTCAGACTTCCGTCACTTCTCGCCGCCTGCCACCACGGCCGGCCGGCCCACGGAGCGCTGCCGCAGCAGCGGGACCACGAGGACGACGCACAGCGCCGTCCCGTAGGCGAGTTGCTGCGCCGCCTGGCCTCCCGTCAGGTAGAGCGCCTGCCCGGCGGCCGGGACGGCCAGCCACTCCCAGCGGCCGTCGAGGGCGACCAGCGCGACCACCAGGAGCCCGTACCAGGGGTAGGAGGGCGCGACGAGCAGCAGCGCCGTGCCCGTCACCAGGAGCGCGCCGGCCCACGGCCGGTGCCGGTCGCCCCGGCGCAGCACCCGGACCGCCACCACCGCGAGGACCAGAGCCGCCGCCCACGGCACGAGGCGGTCCGGAAGCACCAGTCGCAGCAGTCCGAACCGGTCGATGTGCCCCTGCTCGTAGCCCTCCTCCCGCAGGTAGCCCGGCAGGTAGCCCAGCACGGAGGTGCCGGAGGCCACCACGTACGGCAGGTAGGACAGTGCGAAGGCGCCGAGCGCGGCTCCGACGAGCAGGACGTCGTCGCGGGTCGGGCGCCGGGCGAGTAGGCCCGACAGCGCGCCGGGAAGGGCGAGGGCCGGCAGCAGCTTGGCCGCGACCGCGCCGCCCAGGAGGAGTCCCCCGCGGACGGCTCGCCCCCGCGCCGCGCAGCCGAGCCCGGCGACCGTCAGCAGCGCGCCGAGCGTGTCCACGTGCGCGTCGTTGACGGCCCACACCGTCATGCCGGGGAACCAGCCCCACAGCGCGGCCCGCCACGCCTCCCGCCCGAGCCCCAGCAGGAGCCCTGTGGTCGCGACCGCCAGCACCGCTCCGCCGGCCTGCACCCCACGGACCCCGCCGCCGTACGGGTGCACCAGGACGAACCACGCCTGCGCCACCGGCGGGTAGATGGTGTGCACGGCCGGCCGGTTGATCCGGGTGCAGTCCCCGGCCGTGGTGCGCCGCTCGTCCCAGCCCGTGCATCCGTCGCCCACCGGGAAGAGCCCCGGGTCGCGCAACCGTGCCAGCGCCGGATCGTCCGGGGTGTGCGCGTAGGGCGAGATCCCGGCCGCCTGGACCCGGCCGTCCCAGACGTAGCGGTAGGCGTCGTCGCTGGTGCGCGGTGGTGCCAGGAGCCCGACGGCGGCCACGGCGATGCTGCCGGCCAGGACCAGCGGCACGGCCTGTCGGCGGGGCACCCTGCGCAGCAGCGTTACCGCGACGGCGAAGAGGGCGACGTCGAGGAGGTACCAGCCGTGGAGCGGGAGGGCTCCGCTCCGGGAGACGGTCAGCGCCAGGGCGGTGACCAGGGTGGCCAGAGCGAGGAGGCAGGGCGGGACGGTACGGGAGGTCACGTCGCCCACCCTTCCACCGGCGGGGGCGGGCGGACCGCTCGGCGAGCCCGGCGTTCGCGTTCCGTAAGCACGTCGGAGCACCGGCGGGACGTGCCGGGGCGCTTCGATGGACGCGTGGACACCGAACCCGCCGACTCCGGCACTCCTTCCGCCCGCCGCCGCTACGACCCGCCGCTGCCCGCTCCCCCGGCGTTCCTGCGCCGCGGGCCGTTGCGCGAGGGGGCGTTCACCTCACCGCTGCACGAGCCGCGGACCGTGGTCGTCGTCGGCCGCTGGCTGGGTGCGGCCCTCCTGGTCTGCTTCCTGACCGGTCTGGCCAGCCATCTGCTCCAGGACGCGCCCGGATGGCTCGCACCGCACCTGCCCGCACGGCCGGTGAACGGCTACCGGATCACCCAGGGCCTGCACGTGATCAGCGGCCTGGCCGCGATCCCGCTGGCCGGCGCGAAACTGTGGGCGGTCTACCCACGGCTGTTCGAGTGGCCGCCGGCGCGCAGCGTGCTGCACGCCCTGGAGCGGCTCGGCATCGCACTCCTCGTGGCGGCCGTCCTGCTGGAGCTGTTCACCGGTCTGCTGAACACCCTGCAGTGGTACCCGTGGCCGTTCCCGTTCCGGCAGACCCACTTCTGGCTGGGCTGGCTGGCGACCGGAGGACTGCTGGTCCACCTCTGCGTCAAGACGCCCCTCATCGCCTCCGTCTGGTGGCGCCGGACCGCTCCGGCCCTGGCGCAGCGCCGGGCGTTCCTCACGGCGACCGCCGCCGCCACCGGCGCCGTCACCCTCGTCACCGCCGGACAGACCGTGCCGTGGCTGCGTTCCCTGGACCTGCTGGCCCCGCGCCGCCCCGATCTCGGCCCCCAGGGGCTGCCGGTGAACCGCACCGCCGCCCAGGCCGGGACGGTCACCGTGCCCGCCGACTGGCGGCTCCGGGTGGACGGCCCTCGGCCGTACGAACTCACCCTCGCCGACCTGGGCGAACTGCCCCAGCACGAGGTGGAGTTGCCCATCTCCTGCGTGGAGGGCTGGAGCGCCTCGGCCCGCTGGACCGGGGTCCGGGTGGCCGACCTGGTGCGGCGGGCGGGAGCCCCGCCCGGCTCGGCGGTGCGGGTCACCTCGCTGGAGGCCGAGGGACCGTACCGGGTGACGGAGATGCCGGCGCCGTACGTCGACGATCCGCTCAGCCTGCTCGCCCTGCGGGTCAACGGCGAGGTCCTGGCCGCGGACCACGGATTCCCCGCGCGCGTCATCGCGCCGAACCGCCCCGGTGTCCTGCAGACCAAGTGGGTCGCGCGCATCGAGGTGATCGCATGACCACCGTCGTCCGCGGCCTGCTGCTCGCGGCCGGGCTCGCCCTGATCGGCTACGGCCTCTACGGGCTGCTCGGCGACCCGTACATCACCGACCCGCTGGGCATCCTGGTCTGGGCGTTCGGCGGGCTGGTGATCCACGACGGGCTGTGGGTGCCGCTGGTGTGCCTGCTGGGCGCGTTCCTGGTGCGCGGGCCCGTGCTGCGCGGTTGGCTGGTCGTCGCGGCGGCCGTCACCGCCGTCGGCCTGCCCGCCGTGCTGCGCGCCGACGACGACCACGGCAACCCGTCGGTGCTGCCGCTGCCCTACCTGCGCAACTGGCTGCTGGTACTGGCCGCCACCGCCGGCGTCGCGCTTCTGGTCGCGTTCGTCGGGCGGTGGCGGCACCGGGACCGTCAGCGGGATCGGGACCGTCAGCGGGACCGGGACCGGGCCGTCAGGCGCCGGCGACCCCGGGAAGACCGGTCGTGAGACCGTCCAGGGCGTGCGGGCAGGCGCACTCGCGCACGATCGGCAGCCGCTCCAGTGCCTTGAACAGCACGGTGCGCAGCCGGTCGACGTTGCGGGCGAACTCCTTGAGGACCTCGCCGTGGGTGACGCCCCCGCCGCTCTCCACCCCCGCGTCGAGGTCGGTCACCAGGGCCACCGAGGTGTAGCAGAGCCCGAGTTCACGGGCGAGGACGGCCTCCGGGTGGCCGGTCATGCCGACCGCCGACCAGCCGTTGGCGGTGAACCAGCGGGACTCGGCGCGGGTGGAGAACCGCGGGCCCTCGATCACCACGAGCGTGCCGCCGTCGACCGGCTCCCAGGCCGCCTCCCGGGCGGCCTCCCTCGCCGCGCGCCGCCCCGCCGGGCAGTACGGGTCGGCCATCGACACGTGCACGACCTCCGGCACCGTACCGCCCGGCAGCGGCAGCCCGTCGTAGAAGGTCTGCACCCGCCCCGAGGTCCGGTCCACGAACTGGTCGGGGACGAGCAGGGTGCCCGGCCCGTACTCCGGGCGCAGCCCGCCGACCGCGCACGGCGCCACCACCTGCCGCACGCCCAGGATGTGCAGCGCCCACAGGTTGGCGCGGTAGTTGATCCGGTGCGGGGGCACCCGGTGGCCGCGGCCGTGCCGGGGCAGGAAGGCGACGGTGCGGCCGGCCACGTCGCCGAGGAACAGCGAGTCGCTCGGTTCGCCGTACGGGGTGTCCACCCGTACCTCCGTCACATCGTCCAGCAGCTCGTAGAGTCCGGAGCCGCCGATCACGGCCACCTCGGCGCTCGGCAGGACGTCCTGGTCGGCCGTCATCGCGGTCCACCCTTCTTCTCGGGAACAACCTCCCGACAACTGTAGGAACGGCCCGTGCCGGAACCGGGGCGCCGGGCCTTACGAATCACGAACGTCCCTCGCACCGCACGCGCGGCGCCGGTGCCGAGGACGGCCAGCACCCGGCCGACGGCCCGGGAGAGGTTTTCCTGGAACCGGCGCCGGAATATCCACCGTTTCGGTCCCGGGCCTGCTAGAGTCGTTTTAGTTGCAGTAGTGGTTCCCATGAACTTTGTGTGCGCCTGCTGGTGTATTCGCAGGCGCATTTTTGTTTCCCGGCTCTTCCGCGGGCGGGCGCTCATCGCGGCGACTGGAAGCCCGCACTGTGCGTGCTTCGGACAGCCTTTGAAGGAGATTGTTTTTTATGGCTAACGGCACCGTGAAGTGGTTCAACGCGGAAAAGGGCTTCGGCTTCATCGAGCAGGAGGGTGGCGGCCCGGACGTGTTCGCCCACTACTCGAACATCAACGCCCAGGGCTTCCGTGAGCTGCTCGAGGGCCAGAAGGTCGAGTTCGACGTCACGCAGGGCCAGAAGGGCCCGCAGGCCGAGAACATCCGCCCCCTGTAGTTCTCCTGCCACGGCATACGCCCAGCAGTGAGGGGCCCGCACCGCGTACATGATGCCCGGTGCGGGCCCCTCGGCGTTGCACCACGACGCGTCCCCGGCCGTTGAGGCCCCTGGCTCCGCCACCGGCGGCCATCCCCCACGCGAGACGCACAGCGCCGCGTCCGGATCTGCGCCCTGCCGTGACAGTTCACGGTTCGAGTTCT
This sequence comes from Kitasatospora sp. RG8, assembly GCF_017813315.1. NCBI lineage: Bacteria > Bacillati > Actinomycetota > Actinomycetes > Kitasatosporales > Streptomycetaceae > Kitasatospora > Kitasatospora sp. RG8. Next base: position 138,186 of record NZ_JAGIYX010000017.1, on the reverse strand, counting down.
TCGCTCCCGCTCCTTTCGGTGAGCGCCGACCGTAGGTGACGACGTGCCGCACGGTTCTTCCGTCCACGCTCCGCCCGTCACACTCCGGCCCGTTCCCTTGCGGTCTCCGCCGGCGCACCGCGCCACGGAGCCTTCCTCGTGACGTGCCGCCCCGAGGAAGGTTCTTCCATGGAACGCTCCAGTCGCTCGTCCTACCAGAACGCCGACTCCCGCTCCGGCGGCAGCGCCCGCTCCGGCGGTTCCCGGTCCGGCGGCTCCTCCTTCTACGGATCCCGGCCGGCCGGGGGCCGACGCTCCTCCCCCGGGGGTGGCCGCCAGGGTTCCTCCTCGCAGGGGGAGTTCGCGATGCCGGTGAGCAGCACCCCGGCGCTGCCGGCCGTCGAGTCCTTCGACGAGCTGGACATGCCGAAGGCGCTGCTGTCGGTGCTGACCCGGCACGGCGTCACCTCGCCGTTCCCGATCCAGGCCGCGACGCTCCCGAACTCGCTGGCCGGCCGCGACGTCCTCGGACGAGGCCGCACCGGTTCCGGCAAGACCATCGCGTTCGGCCTCGCCGTGCTGGCCCGCACCGCCGGGCGGAGGGCCGAACCCCGCCGACCGCTGGCCCTGGTCCTGGTCCCCACCCGCGAGCTCGCACAGCAGGTCACCGAAGCCCTCACCCCCTACGCCCACGCGGTGCGCCTGCGGATGGCGACCGTGGTCGGCGGGGTGTCGATCGGCCGTCAGGCTCAGGCCCTCAACCGCGGGGCGGAGGTCGTGGTGGCCACCCCCGGCAGGCTCAAGGACCTGATCCAGCGCGGCGACTGCCGGCTGGACGAGGTCGGCGTCACCGTCCTCGACGAGGCCGACCAGATGGCCGACATGGGCTTCCTGCCGCAGGTCACCGAGCTCCTCGAACAGGTCGCCGAAGGCGGCCAGACGATGCTGTTCTCCGCCACCCTGGACCGCAACGTCGACCGCCTCGTGCGGCGCTTCCTGGAGGACCCGGTCACGCACTCGGTGGACCCGTCCGCGGCGACGGTCACCACCATGGAGCACCACGTGCTGCAGGTGCAGAACTTCGACAAGAACGCCACGATCGCCCACATCGCCTCCCGTGACGGCGGAGTGATCATGTTCATCGACACCAAGGACGGCGCGGACCGCCTGGTCGACGACCTGCTCGCGAGCGGGGTGAAGGCCGCGGCCCTGCACGGGGGCAAGTCCCAGCCGCAGCGCACCCGCACCCTGGAACAGTTCCGCACCGGACACGTGACCGCACTGGTCGCGACCAACGTCGCCGCCCGGGGCATCCACGTCGACGGGCTCGACCTGGTCGTCAACCTGGACCCGCCGGGCGACCACAAGGACTACCTGCACCGGGGCGGGCGCACGGCGCGGGCCGGCGGGTCCGGCACCGTCGTCACGCTCGTCCTGCCCAACCAGCGCCGCGCGATGGCCCGCATGATGACCACGGCCGGCATCACCCCCGTCACCACCAGGGTCCTCGCCGGCGACGAGGAGCTCGCCCGCATCACCGGCGCCCGCGTGCCCACCGGCGTGCCCGTCGTCATCGCCGACCCCGTCGTCGAACGACCGCGCCGCGGCGCTTCCACGAACCGCGGCCGCCGCGGCCGCCCCGCCCGGATCAGCGGCGAGTCCCGGGCGGCCCACGGCCGCGACGACCAGGGCTCCGCCGGCCGCCGCCGGGCGCCCGGGCGCGCCGCCCTCGCCGCGTAGCACCCCGGCGGGCCCGGGCCACCGCGCGGGCCGGGCCCGCGCAGTTCGCCCGGGGCCCTGACCGGTCCCGGGGTGCCGCGGTCGACGTCGGGTCACCACTGGGCGACGAGTGGCGTGTCCCGTTCGTGTTGCTGCCAGGTTTCGGTGAGGCGGACGAGGCGGGTGGGGACGCCGATGCCGCGCATGGTTGCGATCCTGCCGCCGGTGATGTCGAACGTCACCGCGCCGATGACCTGGTCGCCGATCACGAAGAGGATCGCGGGGGCGCCGTTGACGGACGCGTAGTGGATCGCGGGCGTCCCGCCGACGAGTCGCCGCTTCGCGGGTGTGGGTCTGAAGCCGGCACGTGCCATGGCGGCGACGCGCTGTGGTGTGTCGTACCTCAGCAGCGTCTTGGCCGGGCCGGCGCCGTTGGAGTCGGAGATCGCGGTCGCGTCGTCGGTGAGCAGCGCCACCAGGCGTTCGGTCCGGCCCGAGGATGCGGCGGCGAGGAATTCCTCGACGATCCTGCGGGCGGATGCCGGGTCGGCCTCGCCGCCGCCGCGGCGCGCGGCGGTGATGCGGCGGCGGGCCCGGTGGAGGTGCTGCTGGCTCGCGGACTCGGTGATGTCGAGGATCCCGGCGATCTCGGCGTGGCTGTGGGAGAACGCTTCGCGCAGGACGTAGACGGCCCGCTCGACGGGTGACAGGCGCTCCATGAGGGTCAGCACGGCCAGGGAGACCGATTCGCGCTGCTCGAAGGTGTCCGCCGGGCCGAGCATCGGGTCGCCGTCGAGCAGTGGCTCGGGCAGCCAGGCGCCGACGGTGCGTTCGCGGCGGGCCCGGGCCGAGCGGAGCCGGTCGAGGCACAGGTTGGTGACGACCTTGGTCAGCCATGCTTCCGGCACGGCGATCCGCTGCCGGTCGGCGGCCTGCCAGTGCAGGAAGGCGTCCTGTACGGCGTCCTCGGCGTCGGCGGCGGAGCCCAGCAGCCGGTACGCCAGTGAGGCCAGCCGATTCCGGCCGGCCTCGAACCGACTGGTGTCGAAGCGATCGATAGCGGCGCTGTCCACGCGGACCACCCTAGACGGCGACCGTCTTGTGCCCGGTCGCGACCGGCGCGGCGGCCAGGCGGTGCCTGCGCTTCGGCAGTCCGAAGGTCGGGTGCGAGGTGGCCCAGAGCGAAGTCCAGAGGATCCCCGCCTTGATCCGCGCGGCCTTCCGGCCGCCCACGTACTTCGGCTTGGCCCGCCCTTCGTCGTCGACCGTCTGCAGGATCCCGTCCTGCCGCCCGAGGCTGATGTGGTTGCCCAGGTACTCCAGCCTGGTGTTCGGGACCGTGCGGCCGGTCAGGCGTCCCACGATCGCGGCCGTGGCCTGCATGCCGGTGTAGCCGGCCGAGGCGCAGGACATCGGCAGCGGCCGGCCGTTGTCGCCGATGGCGTAGGCGCTGTCACCGACGGCATAGACGTCCGGGTGCGAGACCGATCGCATGGTGCGATCGACGACGATCCGACCCTTCTCGGTGACCTCCAGCCCGCCGGCGGCGGCGATGGGGTCGACCGCGAACCCGGCCGTCCACGCGGTCGCGTCGGCCGCCAGGGCGGTACCGTCCGCGCACAGCACCCGGGTCGCTTCGACGGCTTCGACGCCGGTGTGTTCCAGGACGGTGATGCCCAGCCGGTCACAGGCCCGGCGCAGGTGACCGCGGGCTCCGGCGGAGAGCCGGGCGCCCAGCTCGCCGCGGGCGATGAGCGCCACCGACAGGCCGGGCCGGGACTCGGCGATCTCGGTGGCGGCCTCGATGCCGGTCAGCCCGTCGCCGACGACCACCACACGCCCGCCATCGCCCAGGCTGTCCAGGCGCTCGCGCAGTCGCAGCGCCGAGGGCCGGCCGGCGACGTCGAAGGCGTGCTCGGCCGCGCCGGGGACACCGTCGACGTCGCCGTGGCTGCCGAGCGCATGGACGAGCGTGTCGTAGCCGAGCTCGGCGCGGCCGTCGGCGTCGGCCACGGCGACGATCCGGCGGTCAGGGTCGACGGCGGTGACACGGGCCAGGCGCAGCCGGATCCCCGTGCCCGCGAAGACGTCGGCGAGCGGTGGAGCCTCGATCTCCTGGCCGGCCGCGAGCTGGTGCAGCCGCAGCCGCTGGACGAAGTCGGGCTCGGCGTTGACCACGGTGATCTCGGCGTCCGCCGGGGACAGTCGGCGGGCCAGGGTCCCGGCCACGTAGGCCCCGGCGTAGCCGGCACCGAGGACGACGATGCGGTGCTTCATGTGATGCTCCTGTCGGTTGGCTGGCTCTCGGTGACTTGAGCGGAGCAGCTCCCCGATTTCTGACAGGAACCGCCTGTGACCTGGGTCACAGGATGGAGGGAGTGCCGCCCGACAGGGCTCGCAACGCCGAGGCGGCGCGGATGCAGGGCGAGCCGGACGAGGTGATCCGGTGCCGAGCCCCGTCGGCATCCACGCCATGCCCACCGAACGGGAGGATTTCCGCGGACGAACCCGCCGAACCCGTCGGCATGACCACCGGCCACCGGGACCTGCGACGTACCCGCACCACCGGCACCCGACGGGCGAACCGCCGGGTGCCGCAAGCGCCGCGGACGGGTCAGTCGAGAACGACGGCCATCTTTCCCAGCGCCTGCCCGGCCTCCATCACCCGGTGGGCCTCGACGATCTCGTCGAAGCGGAAGATGCGGGTGGGGCGGGCCCGCAGGCTGCCGGCCTCGACCTGGGCGTAGATCTCGTCCAGCGGAACGTCCGAGAGGGGGAAGGCGGCGGTTCCCAGGACGAAGGCGCTGCCGAAGAAGCTGAGTTGGACGCCGCTGGGCAGATCGGCGATCGGGTCGAAGTCCGCCACCGGTGAGAATCCACCGAGGAAGCCGATCTGGCACACCCGCCCGCGCGGCCCGACCGTGCCCAGGGAGTCGCGAAGCACCGTGTTGCCGACGATGTCGAGCAGCGCGTCGACGGAGAGGCCCCTGCGTTCGACCTCCGAAGCCAGCCCCCCGTCGTCGATGAGCACGTCGGAGGCTCCGAGTTCCTTGAGCAGCGGCGTGTGTGCCGGGTTGCGGGTGGTGGCGAGCACCGTTGCGCCGTGGTGGACGGCGAGGTTGACCGCGGCCTGCCCGAGGGAGGAGGTCGCGCCCCGGACCAGCAGTGTCTCCCCGGCCTTGAGGGCGAGGTTGCCGTGCAGGGCGCTGTACGCCGTGGCGTACACCTCGGGCACTGCGGCCAGGTCGGCCCACGGCAGGGGCGAGTCCACGGCCACCACGTTGGTCGCGGGGACGGTCACGAGTTCCGCGTAGCTGCCGTTGCGGGTCCGTCCCATGCCGCCGAGGATCGCCACCACCTTCGTCCCGACGGGGAGTTCACCCGAGGGGTCGGCCTCGACGAGACCGGCGCACTCGATCCCGGGGACGGCGGCCACCTGACCCCAGGCGCCGCTTCGCATGTACGCCTCGGCGTGGTTGAGGCCGAACGCCTTGACCCTGATGAGGACCTCGCCGGTGGCGGCCACCGGGTCGGGCAGTTCCGTGACCGTGAGGACCTCGGGGCCGCCGTGGGCGGATATGACAATGGCCTTCATGTCCGAACCTCGTTCTTGAGTAGTCATTCAACTATTGGGCCGACGAAAGGGCCACCGCACGGTGGCCCGAAGTGTTGCGCCGTCAGGACAGCGCGGCGAAGGCGTTGTCGACGACGGCCCTCAGAACCGCCTCGTCGGGATTCGCCTTGCCGACGACCATGAGCCCCTGACAGGTCGCGACCAGCAGCTTGGCAGTGCCGCCCGGGTCCAGCGAGTCCCGCACCTCACCCCGGCGGGCGGCGTTCTCCAGGGCGTGGGTCATGCACCGCTCCAGGCGCGCCAGGTGGCCGCGCACGACGGCCGCCGCCGCGTCGTCCTCGGCGGCGTTCTCGATCGCCGTGTTGACCAGGAGACATCCCTGGCGCCCTTCGGGGCTGAGCAGGTCTTGCACCAGTCCGTCGAAGTAGCCGCGGACCTCCGCCACCGACGCGCCCGGCGCCTCCAACCGACCGAGCTTCTGGGGCACGACCAGCTTCGAGTAGCGCTCCAGCGACTTCACGAAGAGCGCGTGCTTGCCACCGGGAAACGCGCTGTAGATACTGCCGGGCTTGACGCCCGTGGCCTTCACCAGGTCCTCGATCGACGTGGCCCGGTACCCGCGCTCCCAGAACCGGAGCATCGCCTGGTTCAGCACGGCGTCGGGGTCGAACTCGCGCGGTCTGGGCATGGGGGAAACATACATGAGCGACCGTTCAAGAACAACGGGTCGCCGGCCGCCGCCTGCCGGCCGCCCGTCCCGGAAGACCGGCCGGGCCGGGCTGCGAGCTTGCGCCGCCCCTGCCGGAACAGGCCCGTCCGCCTGTCCGCCTGTCCGCCTGTCCGCCTGCTTGCCCGCCTGTCCGCCTGTCCGCCTGTCCGCCTGTCCGCCTGTCCGCCATCATGCGCCGGACGTCCCTGGTGACCCGCGGGAGCAGCCCGCTCGCGCCCGTCCGGGCGGACGGCGATGATGGGTGGATGCGACGGGATCTTGTCTTGGTGGGCGCCCCGACCAGTGCGGGCAGCTACGCGCCCGGCCAGGAGGCCGCACCGAGCGTGTTGCGCGAGCTGGGCCTGATCGACCGCCTGAGGGCCGCGGGCCGCCGGGTACGGGATGCGGGGGACGGGCCGCTGCACGTGTGGGCCCCTGACCCGCAGCACCCGCGGGCCCAGAACCTCGCGGCAGTGGTCCAAGCCGTCAGGGCGGTCGCCGACCACGTCGCCGGCGCGCTGGAGGAGGACGCGGACGTCCTCGTCATCGGCGGCAACTGCACCGTCGCACTGGGCGTGATGGCAGCCCTCAGGGCACGCGATCCGGACGCCGGCCTGCTCTACATCGACCGGCACTTCGACCTCAACACACCCGCGAGCACCCACGAGGGCGCCCTCGACTGGATGGGGCTCGCCCACGGACTGGACCTGCCCGGAGCCGCGGAGCCGCTGGCAGCCGCCTTCGCCCACCGCCCGCTGCTCACCCCGGACCGGATCCACCTCCTCGGCGTCGACCCCGAGGCCGCCACCTCCTGGGAGCGTGAGCAGGCAAGAGGCCTGGGCCTGCGATGGGGCTCGCACCTCGATCTCGCCACCACGCCGGGCACCGAGGTGACCCGGGCCCTCGGTACGCTCCCGTCCGGCCCCCTCGCCGTGCACCTCGACGTCGACGTCCTGGACTTCACCGACGCGCCGCTCGCCGAAAGCACGGACGGCCGCAACAGCGGTCCCACGCTCGACGCCCTGTCCGAGGCGCTGGACACCGCCTGTCGGGACCCGCGCTTCCGAGCACTCTCGATCTGCGAGCTCAACCCTTCCCGCGCCGCCGGACACCCCGCCGTCCTCCACCGGTTCATCGCGAGCCTTCAACACGCCCTGCGCGCAACCCCGTGACCTGCGGCCGGGACATCGGGCACCTCCTCCGTCCCCTCGCCGCCCCGTCGGAAACCGGCTGACCTCTGAGGACGATGCCCTCGGCATCGGAGCCTTCGACATCGGCGCCCGGGGCAACCCGCAGCCCACCGGTGGCGCCGGCGGGCGTCGAGCCGGGCAACGTGGCACGTCAGATGCTCTCGCTCGGCGAGGCTGGGTGCCCTTGGGGCCGCCTCGGCGGTGACGTCGGCGCGACTCGGCTCAGCGCCCCACCCCCCGACCCGAGCACCGGTTCACTGCGGCCGGCCCTCGCGCCGGCCCGCCGTCTCCCAGCGTTGCAACGGCAGATTCCTCGCCACCAGGGTGCTACCCCCAGCGGGAGTCGCGCTGCCGGCCATACCCAGTGCTGGTCCTGACCGACGGCTCACGCACCTGCCTGACATCCCATCCGATCGGGCGGCGACGGATCGGTTCCCGTGCGACCCAGGACCACAGCCGGGCGCATCCCGGCGGGGCCGGGATCGCCGCCTTCAGCGGATTCCGACAAAACGTCACATACCGTGTCAAGAGGGAATGCGGCGAGCCCTCTCACGCCGTTCACTGTCAACGGGCTTCCCGTCACAGCCCTCGCCCATGTCGCTCCGACTCCCGGCCATGGTGCCCAAGACCTGGGTGGGATCGGTTCCGGACCTCCAGGAGGCAGAACCCTCATGCAGAAGATCACCCGGCTCGCCGTGGCCGTCGCGACCGCGCTCGCGGCGGCAGCAGCGGTCGCCCCGTCCACCGCGGCTGCGTACGGCGGCGAAGGCCACCCGCGCGGCGGGCACCACGCGGTGTTCGTCCAGACCGACAACCCGGCGGGCAATCAGGTCATCGCCTACCGGCGGGCGGACGACGGACAACTCAGCCCGGCCGGCACCTACGACACGAACGGCCTCGGCGACGTGCTGGCCGGTTCGGTCGCCGACCACCTCGCCTCCCAGGGCTCGCTGACCTACGACCCGCGCCACGCCCTGCTGTACGCGGTGAACGCCGGCAGCGACACCGTCTCCGTCTTCTCCGTGGACGGCGACCGGCTCGCGCTGCGGCAGGTGGTCGGCTCCGGCGGCCGCTTCCCGGTGAGCGTCGCCGTGCACGACGACACCGTCTACGTCCTCAACGCCCTGGACGGGGGCTCGATCCAGGGCTACACCGTCCGCGGCGGCCGCCTCCACGAGGAGGCCGACTGGAACCGCTGCCTCGGGCTCGACCCGAACGCCACGCCCCAGTTCACCAACACCCCGGGGCAGGTGGGCTTCACCGGCGAGGGCTCCCAGCTCGTGGTCACGACCAAGGCGAACGGCAGCAGCCTCCAGGTCTTCAACCTCGACCGCTCCGGCGCGCCCGGCGCCACCGCCGTCACAACGAGCCTTCCCGGGGCCGTGCCCTTCGCGTTCGTACCCAACGGCCGGCACGGCCTGTTCCTGGCCGAGGCCGGCACCAACGCCGTGGCCACGTTCACGATCCACCACGACGGCACCGCCACACAGGAGGCCTTCGCGGCCACCGGCCAGGCGGCCACCTGCTGGATCGTCGGTGTGCGCGACCTGCTCTACGCCTCGAACGCCGGCAGCTCCACCCTCACCGGCTTGCGCACCGCCGACCGCGGCCGCCAGCTGACCGTCCTGGGCAACACACCCACCGATCCCGGCACCGTGGACGCCGCGGTCTCCTCGAACGGGCGCTACCTCTACGCCCAGACCGGCGTCAACGGCATCCTCGACGAGTTCGCGATCAACGACGACGGCTCCCTCACCCCGATCGGCTCGCAGACCGTCCCCGGCGGCGCCGGCGGCGAAGGCATCGTCGCCTTCTGACGCACCGCCCACGGCAGTCGGCGCGGGTCCCTCGCACCTCGGCGTGCGTGCCCCGGGCCGACTGCGCCGAGTCCGGTCGCGGGCTGACACCCGGGCCGCCGCCAGTGTCGCGGCGGCCCGAGGCGTCGGGGCTCAGCGGGCTCGCTCGACGCTCCACCTCGGCAGGTACTCGAAGAACGCGACGGCCTCCTCCCGCCACCTGGGACGCCATCCGGCGGCTTCCGCGGCGGCCTCCTGTGCACGGCGCTGCATGTCCGCCCGCATGCTCTCCGGGACGCCGCGGCGTTCGGCGATGTCCCGGATGGCGGCGACGGTCTCCTCGGTGCAGGCGCCGTCGCCGAGGGCGGACTCCACCAGCTTCCGCTCGGAGTCGGTGGCCGCTGCCAGGACGGCACGGACCGTGTAGTTGCGACGGCCCTCCCGGATGTCCGTTCCGGTGGGCTTGCCCATGGTCCCCGCGTCACCGAAGAGGTCCAGGTAGTCGTCACGCATCTGCCCGCAGATCCCCACCAGCCTTGCATAGCGCCGCAGTTCCTCGTCGTGGAGGGAGGGGTCGACGCCTGCGGCGAGCAGTCCCAGCTGGAGCGGGGCGAGGACCGAGTAGCGGGCGGTCTTGTAGTCGGCCACGTCGTGCAGCACGTCCTCGTCCGGGTCCGCGGCGAAGTCCCGCTCCAGGTCGATGATCTGGCCCACGAAGGTGTCCGATGCCGCTCGCGTCTGCACCTCGACCATGGCCTGTCGGACCGGCAGCGGGGCGTGGGAGTCGAGGAGGACCCGCAGGGACAGGGCGAGTGCGAGGTCACCGGCGAGGACGGCGAGCCCGAGCGCGGCCTGCGGCCGGCCGGGGAACTGCCCCCGGTAGGCGTAGTACGTGGAGGGGCCTCCTCGGCGCGTGGGGGTGTCGTCGATGATGTCGTCGTGGATCAGCCCGTGGGTCTGGAGCAGTTCGATGCTCAGCGCGGCGTCGTCCAGTCCCTCCACGGGCTCGGCGGTCACGAGACGGGCGGCTTCGAAGAGGAGGGCCACCCGCATCCGCTTGCCGCCGCGCAGCGTCAGGTCCCGTAGCAGCGCGAGGCACTCCGGGGTGAACCGACTGGACGACGGGGCGTCGAAGGTGGCGGCCAGGTCCCGGAAGTACTGCTCGGACAGCGTGCCGAACCGACGCTCGTACCCGGCGAGACGGGCCCGGATCTGCTCGGCGAGGACGGCGGTGTCGGTCATGAGGATGTCTTCCGTTCGGGTGGTGAATGCGCGCTCCCGCGCAGGCCGGAGCGCCTCAGGTCCTGGCGGTGGTCAGGCACCATGCTGCCGCACCTCTGCCAGGACCTCTGCCGCATCGATGTCCCACCCGCGCCCCTCCCGTGCCCCACCCGTGTCCCTCCCGTGCCCCTTCGATCCGCCCCCCCGGAGGCCCTCGGAGGCACCTGGTCCGAACCGTCGATGAGAGGAGGTGAACGGCCGGCCGGCCGACCGCCCTCGGGGTTCCTCTCGCTTGAGACGTCGGAAGGCGGGATCCGCCCCTGCCAGGCGGGGCGGTAGCGGGGTGATCACCTCGGAGACGGCGACGAGGTCGCTGCCCCCGGCCTGTGGAGGTCGCTGCCCCGGTCTACGCCTGTGCGGGCCTGTCCGCACGGTCGGCGAAGTCGAGGACGGTGACCGAGGGGCGGCGGGTGGCCAGGGGCGGGATGGTCAGGGCGAGCGGGAGGAGGCCGGCGACGAGGCCGCGGCCGCCGGTGGGGCGGACGTCGCGGACGCTGCTGACGGCCGGACTGGCGGTGCGGAGCTTGTGGCGCTCGGCTGCGTCCATCGCCCAGGGCATGGGTGGGGCCTGGTAGGCGTGGGTGCGCATCCTGCCGGTGAGGGTGAGACGGCTGAACCACCGGGGGACGGCATCCAAGATCAGGGACGCCCCGGGGAATCGTTCGGCGCAGCCGGCGATGAGGTCGCGTACCTGCGTCGGGGGGAGGTACATGAGCAAGCCTTGTGCAGTGACCAGGACGCCGTGGTCGCGGTCGACCTCGTCGGCCCAGCCGAGGTCGGTGGCGTCGGCGGCGAGATAGCGTTGGCGGGGGCCGGGGGGCAGGAGCTGTCGGCGGAGGGCCAGCGCCTCGGGGAGGTCGACGGAGAGCCAGCGGGCGCGGCCGTTGTCGACGCGCCAGTACTGGGTCTCCAGACCGTCGCCCAGGCAGACGACGGTGCCGCGCGGCTCCCGGGCCAGGAAGTCCGCCACCTCGCGGTCGAAGCACGCGGCCCGCAGCGCCTGCAGCTGGGCCTGGACGCCGCTGGTGCCGAACCGATCGGCGAACGGGTAGTCGATCCGCTCGACCAACTCCACCGCCTTGGGATCGTGCAGCACGGCGTCCGGCCGACGGGCCTCCACCGCCCGTTGCCACAGCGTCCACAGTGCCGTCTCCGGCACCGTCCCCAGCTCGGGCCGCTCCCCGCTGCTCATCACGCGCTCCCTCGGACCGATTCTCCCGGGCCTGACTTTCCCGGGCCTGACTTTCCCGGGCCGGCCGCCACGGGTCTGGCTGTCCCGGGCCTGACCCTTCCGAGCCCGGCTCTCCCGGGCCCGCTGCCACGGGCCCGGCTGCCACAGACCTGCTCAGCCGATCTCCCGGCATGGACCCGCCGATTCTGACACCCGGGGGCGCGCCGGCCCGGCGCGCGACGCACCGGCGCGCCGGGCGAAACCTCAACCGACGCTGAACGCCCCGTCCGGGGGTGGCGGGCTGTCCGTGGCCTCGGCGTCCGTCACCGCGGGCGTGTGCCCGCAGAACTCCGCCAGGCCGGCGCCGTCCGTCAGCCGGGCCGGGAAGATGTCGGCCGCCAGGCGGCGCGCGAGGTCGGCGGCCGGAAGCGGGCCCGCCGAACCGGCCAGCAGGATGTTGCCGTACCGGCGCCCCCGCAGCACCGGGGCCTCGGCGATCAGGCAGACCTCCGGGAAGACGGCGCGCAGGGTCGCCGCCTGGGCACGGGCGAAGGCCAGTGGCGGGCCGTCGGCGAGGTTGGCGGCGTAGCAGCCGCCGGGGCGCAGCGCGGCGGCGGCCGCCCGCACGAACTCCACCGAGGTGAGGTGCGCCGGGGTGCGCGAACCGTGGAAGACGTCGGCGACGACGAGGTCCAACGACCCGGCCGGGACGGTCTCCAGCACGGCCCGCGCGTCGCCGACCACCGCGGTGATGTCGACGCCGGGCCCCTGCCACGGCAGGTGCTCCTCCACCAGGGCGAGCAGCAGCCCGTCGACCTCGACGACCTGCTGCCGGGAGCCGGGGCGGGTGGCGGCCACGTAGCGGGGCACGGTGAGTGCGCCGCCACCGAGGTGGAGCGCGTCGAGCGGCCGGCCGGCGGGGGCCAGGGTGTCCACGAGGTGGCCGATCCGCCGGGTGTACTCGAACTCCAGGTGGGTGGGATCGCCCAGGTCCACGTACGACTGGGGTGTGTCGTCCAGGGTGAGCAGCCAGCCGCCGTCGTGGTCGATGTCGGGCATCAGGCGGGCCAGGCCGAGGTCGGTCTTCCGCGCAACCGGCACGGGATCCGTTGCCGGGTCCGGTACGGGTTCCGGGGCGGCGTCCGGTGTCGGGTCCGGTTCGGCCTCGGTCACGGGTACGACGTCCGCTACGGGATCCGGGGTGGCGTCCGGTACGGGATCCGGGGTGGCGTCCGGTACGGGCTCCGGGGCGACGGTCACGGCGCCACCGGCGCCGGCAGGTAGGCGGCGAGCCAACGGTCGAGCTCGGCGAAGAACTCGGTGCGCGCGCCCGGCCCGGAGAGGGCGAGGTCGTGCATGCCGTCCTTGATCCGGACGATGGTGACCTGCCGGCCGAGGCGCGGTCCGACGGCGGCGATGTCGTCGGCACGCAGCACGGCGTCGGCGTGGTGCAGAGCGGCCTGCCACTTGGTGGTGGAGATCGACGCGGTCGAGGCCATCAGCAGGACGGGGACGTCGATGCCCAGGCCCCGCCGGGCCTGGCGCTGGCCGCGCTGAATGGCCGCGAGCCAGCCCGCGTACAGCGGGAACCCCTCGGCGGGCTTGAGCTTGAGGTCGAAGTCCCACTCGCCGCGGTGGTCCCGGTGCAGGCTGTGCACGTAGTGCGGGTTGAGCGTGGAAGGGAGCTTGCGGGTGGTGGCGAAGCGGCCGAGGGCGTCCAGTGCGGGCGCCCCGATCGCGCGGACGGCCGGGGCCGCGGGCATGGAGAGGAACGGGCTGTTGAGGAAGAGCCCGTCCACGACGCCCCGTCCGGCCCGCCGGCCGGCCCACAGCGCGGTGACCAGGCCGCCGGTGGAGTGGCCGTTGACCAGCAGCTGCCGGTGGCCGTCCTCCTCACGGATGATCCGGACCGCGGCGTCCAGCTCCTCGTCGTAGGCGGCGAGGTCGCGGATGAAGTTCGGCGACTGGTGCGGGCGCAGCGAGCGGCCGTACTTGCGCAGGTCGAGGGCGTAGAAGGAGTAGCCGCGCTCGACGTAGTGGTCGGCGAGGTGGGTCTGGAAGAAGTAGTCGACGTAGCCGTGGACGTACAGGACGGCGCGGTCGCTGCCCGGGACCAGCCGCCGGACGAGGGTGGCGCTGACGGCGCCCTCCTCGTCGGGGGCGAGCGGCAGCTCGGCCGCCTCGTACGGAGCCCCCAGGATGTCTTCTCGGAATTCCATGCCCGCCCGCACCCAACCTCTGCTCTGACCTGCCTGCCCCGGCAGGAACCATCGATCCGGACGACCGACAATACCGGCCGGTAGCGGGGAGCGCGGCAGCACGGTCGTGGCGCGGCGACCACCGCGCCGCAGGCCGCCCCGCTCCCCGTGCGCCTGCTGTGCGCCCGTGGTCCTGTGGAACGCTACCCGGGCCAGAGTCACTCCCCTGGCCCATGAAGCCGTCGATGAAGCCGTCAGTGAAGCTGTCAATAGAGCTTCCGATGAAGCCAGTTGAGGAGTCAGCATGCCGCACGGGCACGATCCGCGGACCGGTCACGGCGACCCGTCCCTCTACCGCACACCCGCCGAGGCGATCGCCGCGCCGCCGGAGCGGCTGGCGTACGTGGCCGGGTTCGACCGGTCGGCGCAGCGGCCGGACGCGCTGATCACCGTGGACACCGATCCGGCGTCGCCGACCTACGGGCGGGTGCTCAACTTCGCCGAACTCCCGGGGCTGGGCGACGAGCTGCACCACTTCGGCTGGAACGCCTGCTCCAGTGCGCTGGCACACGCGTGCCACGAGAACCCGGAGCGACGGTACCTGCTGCTGCCGGGGCTGCGGTCCTCCCGGCTGCACGTGATGGACACCCGGCCGGACCCGGTGCGGCCGCGGCTGGTGAAGACGGTGTCCGCCGAGGAGCTGGCGGCCAGGGCGGGGTACTCGCGTCCGCACACGCTGCACTGCGGGCCGGACGGCGTGTTCCTGTCCTGCCTCGGCAGCGGGGACGGCGGCGACGGGCCGGGCGGGGTCGCGCTGCTCGACCACACCACCTTCGACGTGCTGCGCGCGTGGGAGACGGAGCGTGGGCCGCAGCACCTCGCCTACGACGTCTGGTGGCACCTGGGCACCAACGTCGGTGTGACCAGCGAATGGGGCACGCCGTCGATGGTCGAGGACGGGGTGGTGCCGGAGCTGCTGCTGGGCCGCAAGTACGGTCATGCGCTGCACTTCTGGGAGCTGGACTCGGGGCGGCACCTCCAGCGGATCGACCTCGGCGACCACTACCAGATGGTGCTGGAGCTGCGACCTGCGCACGACCCGCAGGCCGAGTGGGGGTTCGTGGGCGTGGTCACCAACGTGGAGGACCTCTCCGCCTCGGTCTGGCTCTGGTACCGGGACGGCCCGGCGTTCACCGCGCGCAAGGTCATCGAGATACCCGCCGAGCCGGCGAAGCCGGAGGACCTGCCGCCGGCCCTCCAGCCGTTCGGCGCGGTGCCGCCGCTGGTCACCGACATCAACCTGTCGGTGGACGACCGCTGGCTGTACGTCTCGGCCTGGGGCACCGGGGAGCTGTTCCAGTACGACGTGTCGGACCCGTTCCACCCTCGGCTCGCCGGCTCGGTGCGGCTCGGCGGGGTGGTGGCGAGGACGCCGCACCCGGCCGAACCGGGCCGACCGCTGAGCGGCGCACCCCAGATGGTCGAGATCAGCCGGGACGGGCAGCGGCTCTACCTGACCAACTCGCTGTACGGGTCCTGGGACGACCAGTTCTACCCCGACGGCATCGAGCCGTGGATCGTCAAGCTGGACGCCGACACGGAGTCGGGCGGGCTCACCGTCGACCCGCGCTTCTACCCGCACGGGGACGAGTTCCGGGGCCTGCGGGTGCACCAGACGCACCTGGCGGGCGGGGACGCCTCGTCGGACTCGTACTGCTACCGCTGACCTGCTGGAACCGCCAGACCGGCGACGGACCCGTCGGACCGGCCGGACCGGCCTGCGGCGGGCGGTCGGGGCCCAGTTCTGTCGCGGGCTCGGGTCTGTCGCCGGCTCGGGTCTGTCGCCGTGGGCGGGTGAGCCGTCGGGCGGGGAAGCGGGCGGGAGGCGGGCGGACAGGCGCGCGGGAGGGTTGGCAGACAGGCCGTCGGGTGGCTTTCCGGTCATGTTGGCAGGCCTTTCGGCCGTCCCGCGACCGCCGCAGGCCACGCCCACTAGGGTGCGACGAGTCCCCGCTGACCCACCTCCCCTCTCGCCGGAACGCGCCGGGGAGGCTACCGATCGGACCGGTGTGTCATGACTTTGACTTTCCGTCAGCAAAGGAACCGCTCCCGGGCGACCGCCCCCGGGTGGATCGCCCGTACGGCCGCCACCATTGCACTGCTCGCGGCCGCACTCACGGGCACCACGGCCGGAGCAGCCGTCGCCGCAGCTCCCGCCACCCCCGCACCCGCCGCAGTACCCGCCTCCGCGCCCGCCTCCGCGCCCGCCTCCGCGCCCGCGGGTATACCCGCCGAAGCGCCCGCAGCGGCGGCCTCGGTGGGCGGGTGGACGTGTCCCGGGGTCGCCGTCCCTCCGGGCTACGTCATCACGATGTTCGACATCCGCGGCTGCAACGGCTACGGCGCCTGGTTCCAGCAGCCGGTGCGGGACGGGATCTGGACCTGCGGGGGCTCGCCGATCGTCTCCGGGTACGTCCTGACCAACTTCGACTCCAAGGGGTGCAGCGGCGTCGGGGCCTGGTTCCACCAGCTCGTCCGGAACGGGATCTGGACCTGCCCGTACTCCCCGATCCCGGCCGGCTACCGCAGCACCACGTACGACGCGCGCGGGTGCAGCGGCCTCGGCGCCTGGCTCACCGTACGCGCCTGACCCGCCTCTGCCCCGATTGACCCGCCTGACCCGCCTGACCTGGCCGTAGGGCCCTCCCGGTGGGAGCCCAGCCCGGAGCGCTCCCAGCGCCCGGCCCACGGGGCGTGGTGAAGGCGGTCGGGCGGCAGTCCGGGCGCGACCTGCCGGACTGCCGCCCGACCCCCTCAGCGCCAGGGCGCCGGGGCGTGGGCCGCCAGCTGAAGCTCGCGGCCACCGCCCTCGGGCGCCGGCGTGCCGCGCGGCGGGCCCAGGCGGAGCCGGTCGCCGACGGCGGTGTGCTCGACCAGGGCCTCGTCGACTCCGCCCGCGCCCGTGCCCGTGCCGCGGACGTGGAACTCCAGCTCGTTGTCCGCGCGCGGCACGCGGCTCATCGGGTACTGCCGCCAGGAGTGCGGCAGCAGCGGGTGCTCGACCGTGCCGTACTGGCCGGCCCGGTACGGGTACGGCTCGCCGGTGCGCACCCTCAGCACCGCGAGGTCGGGGCGGCGGCGCTCATGACCGACCACCACGGCGTGCCAGTACGGGGGTTCGGTGAGCGCGGACTCGGCGCCCGCCACCATCGCCCCGACGGCGAAGCGCAGCATCCGCACCCAGGCCGCCTCCAGCTCCTCCGTCCACCGGGAGCCGGCGCGGTACCGGAGCGCCTCGCAGAGCGCCTCCTCGAAGGCCTCGTAGTGGACCGGCCGGACGCCCAGCTTGCGGTGGTCGCGGCCGAGCCGGGCGAGCATGTCGGCGAGCTCGTCGGTCCGGTGGAGGTGTTCGATCACATCGGTGAACATCCGCTCCAGGTGGGCCTGTTGGAACTCCATCGAGGAGGGGAAGAGGCCGCGCAGAAAGGGCCGGCGCCTGAACATGGAGTCGTAGAGGTGGTCGATGAGGTCCGCGAACGGGGCGACCGGGCCGAGGTTGTCCAGGATCAGCCGCTGGTCGGCGACGCCGTCGTAGGGCATGCCGTCGTGGGGCGCGCCGCCATGGGGAAGACCGGCTCGGGGCGTTCCGGCTTGCGCCGCCCCGGCCGACGGCGGCGACGACTGCGACGACGGGGCGAGGATCTGGCGACGCAGGAGCATGGCGTGGTGGCGTGCGATCAACTGGTCGTACTCGGTGGCGGTGCTGACGATCTCCATGATCGAAAGCCTAACCAGCCGTCAGATTGCCTCTGTTCAGCGTGAGTTCACCCAGCCGAAGGGACTTCTGCCGATTCCGGGCAGGGGTGGGCCCGGACCGCCGCAGGTCCATTACACGGCCGGGCGGAAGGGCCGGGGTAGGGCCGATGGTCCCGGCGGGAGCGGGACCACCGGACTAACGGGACGCCTCCGGAGAGGACTTCCGGCCTGTCGACGCGGCGCCAGGCCCACCCGTGGACGGGTCGCCCGACAGATCGCCCGCCGTCTCGACCACCCTTGCGACCTCCCGCCCGACCTCCCTGTCCCCCGACGGGCCGGTCGCCGCCCAACTGGCCAGCAGCCGCAGCGACTCGGCCGAGGTGGAGCCGGGATCGGCGTGGTACGTCACCAGCACCAGGTCGGGCTCACCGGCCGGGCGCAGCGTCTCGTAGCGCAGGGTGAGCCGGCCGACCACCGGGTGGTGCAGTTCCTTGGTGCCGTGGCCCTTGTCGCGGATGTCGTGGGCGGCCCAGAGACGGCGGAAGTCGGCGCTCTTGAGGGAGAGTTCACCGATCAGCGAGGCCAGTCGGGGGTCGTCGGGGTCGCGCCCGGCGTCCAGCCTCAGGATCCCGACGACGTCCGTGGCCTTGCCCTCCCAGTCGTCGTACAGCTCGCGCGCGGCGGGGTCGAGGAAGACGTGCCAGGCCATGTTGCGCTGCTCCGGCGGCATCGCCGAGTAGTCGCCGAGCAGGGCATTGCCGAGCCGGTTCCAGCCGATGATGTCCAGCCGCCGCCCGAGTACGTAGGCGGGCACGCCCTCCATCGCGTCGAGCAGCTGCTGCAGCGCCGGCCGGACCTGCTGCGGGCGGCTGGACGCGGCGCGCCCCGTCCGGCGCCGGGCGGGCTTGGTGATCCGCTGGAGGTGCTCGCGCTCGGCCTGGGTGAGCCGCAGGGCGCGAGCGATCGAGTCCAGCACGGCGACGGAGACGGACTCCCCGTGGCCCTGTTCGAGGCGGATGTAGTAGGCCGTGCTCACGCCCGCCAGCTGCGCCAACTCCTCCCGGCGCAGTCCGGGGACGCGGCGGCGGGTGCCGTGGTCGGGCAGGCCGACGTCCTCGGGGCGCAGCCGGGCCCGCCGCGACCGGAGGAATTCGCTGAGTTCGGTGCGCTGGTCCATGCGGCCCAGTATGAGGGTGAGCCTGCCAGTCGTACGTTGGCCGTGCGTACGACAAGCTCTGATCTGGTTGCCCGGACCGGGTCGGCGCAGGCTGAAGCACATGACGAACACGACGGACACGACGGACACGACGCACGCCGGAACGAGCACCACGGACACCACGGACACCGCACAGCCGCGGATGGTCTCCGCGTACGCCGCCCCGGCCCCGAAGGCGCCGCTGGAGAAGACCACCGTCCCGCGCCGGGCCGTGGGCGAGCACGACATCCTGATCGACGTCCGCTTCGCGGGCATCTGCCACTCCGACATCCACCAGGTCAGCGAGGACTGGGGCGACGGTATCTTCCCGATGGTGCCGGGCCACGAGATCGCCGGCGTGGTCGCCGAGGTCGGCCCGGGTGTGACCCGCTGGGCGGTCGGGGACCGGGTCGGTGTCGGCTGCTTCGTCGACTCCTGCCGGGAGTGCGACAACTGCCTGGCCGGGCTCCAGCAGTACTGCTCCGGCGCCCCGGGCGCCGTCTTCACCTACAACGGCGTGGGCCGCGACGGCGAGCCGACGTACGGTGGCTACTCCTCGCAGCTGGTGGTGGACGAAGGGTACGCACTGCGCATCCCGGACGCACTGCCGCTGGACGTCGCCGCGCCGCTGCTCTGCGCCGGCATCACGCTGTACTCGCCGCTCACCCACTGGGGCGCGGGCCCGGGCAAGAAGGTCGCGATCGTGGGCCTCGGCGGGCTCGGGCACATGGGCGTGAAGATCGCGCACGCCAAGGGCGCCGAGGTCACCGTGCTCAGCCAGTCGCTGCGCAAGCGGGAGGACGGTCTGCGGCTCGGCGCTGACCACTACCGCGCCACCTCCGACCCGGCCACCTTCACCGAGCTGGCCGGCACCTTCGACCTGATCGTCAACACCGTCTCGGCCGACCTCGACCTGAGCGCCTACCTCGGCCTCCTGCGCACCGGCGGCACACTGGTCCAGGTCGGGGCGCCGGAGAAGCCCGTCAGCGTGAACGCCCACGCACTGCTGGTCGGCCGCAAGTCGCTGTCCGGCTCGATGATCGGCGGCCTCCCGGAGACCCAGGAGATGCTGGACTTCTGCGCCGCCCACGGCATCGGCGCCGAGATCGAGCTGATCAACGCCGACCAGATCAACGAGGCCTACGAGCGGGTGCTGTCCAGCGACGTCCGCTACCGCTTCGTCATCGACACCTCGACGATCTGAGCAACGGGCGGCCCCTTCCCGCACGCGGGAAGGGGCCGCCCGTCTTCGCTCCTGAGCTGTTCTCCTGTCGGCCCCACGCCGTATGCCATCAGTCGGTGCATCCTGGAACCGCCGACGGCACAACCGCTGACACCATACGGAATTCTCCGCACAT
Organism: Kitasatospora sp. RG8; assembly: GCF_017813315.1. Classification (NCBI taxonomy): domain Bacteria; kingdom Bacillati; phylum Actinomycetota; class Actinomycetes; order Kitasatosporales; family Streptomycetaceae; genus Kitasatospora; species Kitasatospora sp. RG8. The sequence goes on along the minus strand of NZ_JAGIYX010000017.1, from coordinate 118,260 downwards.
CTACAGCCACCTCGACATTTCCGACAGTGGCGAAACAGCGTTGTGCATGAAAAGGTTCCGGTCCATCTTCGGACTGAAACTCGCGGGCGGCGAGTGGCAGTGAATCCAGGATGACCACCCGGTCGCCGAAGGGCAAGGGATGGCGGACAGGAGAACGGATCATGACTGCGCCACGTAAAGTCTTCGGCGTCAGCGCACTCAGCACATTGCAGAGACCCTCGGAGCGTTGTCCCGCAGCCTCGTCAACTTGGTCACTGCAACGCACCAGCGCTCACCATCAGATAGACGGAGGCAGATAGACCCAGGAGGCCGAAGACCCAGGTGCTTGCGATCCATACGCGGTGAGGTCTGGCCTTGGCCAAGAATGGCGTGCAGACATGGACGTCCTCAGCTCTTTCGTTAGAGCCCTTGTGGACGGCAAGCCACCCAGCCCGCTGTTCGAATCGGCAGAGCCATGCCTTGTCGGCTTCCTGGTTGCGTCGCTGCCGCAGCAGCAGATTTGTAGTAGCCAGCGCGGCACCAACCGCCAGAAATCCCGCGATGACGCGCCCGAGGTGGCCAGAGCTGGTATTCGCAACAATTCCAAGAAGTACCGCTTGTGCCGCCAAGGAGATCGCAGGAACCTGCCACATCTTGTCATCAAAAGACTGCCGCCTCGCCGCTACGATCTGATACTGCAACACTGCGTTCTTACCCGGCCGCGCCAGTCGGATCCTCTGCGGCAGCTTGCCGCCTGTTCCCGCCACACCAGCAACTCCACTGTCTTTGCAGCCCGAGACCATTCGGCAGATCAATGCGCCCAACATGGATGCCGCAATCCAAGCGGCCATGCTGCCAAGCATTCTTCCGACAGGTTTCGACCGGCTTTTCATGAATTCCTCACCGCACCCAATGGAAGCCATTTATCACCCACAGGCACTAAAAGACCGCCCAGTTCTCCTGGACGGTCTTTTAGTCCGCTTCGAGCTTTGTTGTGCCGACCATCCTGCGACGGCCGCACCCCAGACAACCGGTGTTTTCCTGGTGCTGCAACCTAGAACGGATCGTTCGAGTGACTACGATCCGAGTGGACGAGGCCCCAAGGGTCTGCACGGACATGTTCCGCCCCATCTCACCAACCGACCTCCCCGCCCTCCTTGGGCATCCTGCTCCAAGCGAGTGATGCAGGGATTGCGCCAAGTCAGTTCAACATCACGGAGCAATTTCACGGCGCCCCGCCTCCGGTGCTCTCCCATGGCCGGACAAGCGGAGTTAGCGTCCACTCGGTCCATCGAGTCTGGTAACCGTCCAGGTCACAGGGGTGCGCTCCGGCCGGCCCGCGAGAGTCTGTGACACATGTGTGACACGATCCCCTACGCCGGAGGCCCCTATATATAGGGGACAGGGGACAGGCACGACCGCTGGACCACCTGGCCACGCCACGCTTTGGACTGCACGGTAGGTCTGTGAGGTCACCAGATCGCCCCTGCCGTGTGTAGCGGGGGACAGGAGACTTGATCATTAAGGCGCGGAGCGCCCGCCTCAACGATCTTGGTGCCCCACAGGGGAATTTGAGTGAGGCGCGGGGCCAGGCAAGGGTCGAGTCTTGGGCAGCGCCCGCGCCCCAAGTAGTGAGCCTATCGCCAGTCGTTCTGGTGACCCTGAGTTTCCCTATGGCCCGCTTCGTCACCCGACGCGACGGGAAGCGGGCTCAGCGTGCCTTGATGTCCAGACGGTGCCACCGTTGAAAGTGCTGGAGGTGCGGCTATGGTCAGACGAGGCGCCGTGACGATGCTTGGCATCGCGGCAGTTGTAGGTGGTCTTGGGTTTGCGGGCTGTGGTTCCAGCGGCCAACAAGTCGGCTCGGCCAACACCGGACAGTCCGCCCAGGCCTCAGCGTTTCCCACCGCCACAGTGACCGTGACGGCGGTGCCCTCGCTGCCCAGCCAGTCTGCGACCACTTCGCCCAGTCCTACCGGGTTCCACCCGCCGGCTGATGATGTGCAGCTTGTTGGCTGCACACTCACTGACGATCCGTACCACTCTGGCTCACATAGTGGGAAGTTCGTTGGGGTGGCGGATCTGAAGATCACCAACCACTCAAGCACGGTCTCTGACTACCTCGTGTCGGTGGAGTTCGTGAATACCCAAGGCGATCGCCTTGATGAGGGCCTAGGGAGCGCCCACCGGCTTGCACCTGGCGAGAGCGTGAACAACGGGGATGAGGACGCCCATGGCACGAAGAGCATCCCAGCTAACACGAAGGTCACGTGCCGAATCCTCGATGTGAACAGGATTGCGAGCACACAGTGAGGAGCAGGACCAGACGATGGGTTGAGTAGCGTGAGCAGTCCTCAGCGGTTGGGGTGGGTGATCTTACTTGTGTCCAGGAAGAGAGCACTAAAGGCTGCAAGACATGCGGCAAGTGCCGCTCCGGCCGAGGGGCGCATAGGAACAGTGAAGACCTCAACCGCTGCCCAGATTCCAACCCCGGCAGACGCCAGTAGGACGAGACCGGGCAACACGACCCGCCAGAAGAATCCCTCCCGTAGCGGGTTAATGACTGCACCCAGAAGGCCGGCAGCAACCACGGACACTCCACTGGTCAGATCGGATACTCCAAGAGTGCGCGTGGCGGTGATGCTCAACCCTAGAAAGGCCATAAGAGCGAGAAATGCGAGAACGAGCACCACCAGGAGAAACCGGTCAGCAGGCCCAACCGGTGTCGGGGCAGCCGGTTCAGGAGGGTCAACCCTAACCAGCAGCCTGGGTGCCCTCCTCAGCTCTACGATCGTTTCTGGCGGGGTGGGCCCTACGGCCACTCCTGGTTGATCGCTCCGTAGGTAAGCCCATGCAGCCTTGACTCTTGTGCCAAGCGATGTCATACCACAAGACATACCTTCTGACGGTTAGCTTTGCACGGGTAGTTGCCCCGACCGGGTGAGTGGGGACAGGCGCAGATTTCGTGCTTGGAGCACTCTCGCCACCTCAGGACGCCAAGCAAGGCATTCAATGAGAAGATCGAGGAGATACGGGGACGCCCCAATTGGCACTCCGTCCAGCCCCCTTAAGCTCCAATGGTGAGCCGAGACAGCCCCAACAGAACCGTCACAAGAGGGGCTATCAAAGCCCCCATATTTCCAATCCAGGCTCCCGGGCGGTGCGGGAGATTGTGGATCTGATCTTTTTCCACAGCTTTGTCTGCCCGCTTCCTCGATCGACGCAATTTCCAAATCGTATAGTGTTCAGGCAAAGAAGGGAATGGGGATGCGTTCTTGATTACCTTTTTGAGCTCACGACCCGCATGTTTTGCAGCCCGACAGTGCCCCATCTCCATTCTGTCCTTTTCGCTATATGCCACGCTTTGGATGAGGGTTATATTTCTCCATATGGCACTTCTTATAGCATTTCCGCCGTTGGAGGTCAATAGCATGACAGTTCCCTTAGCGGCATAAAAAGGAGATTTACTACATGTTCCGGATCACTCGCAAGCAGGAGGATCTTGAGACTCTTGGTTTTAAGTTGCTTGACGATCTGCCTGCATGGAGAGTTCGCTCGGTTGAGCAAGTAGAGCTTACAACCGCACAGCTATCAAAGCGCGAGAGGGTCATTCACGTTAAGCCTCTTCGCGAGGTTGATTCGCTCCAGTACCTCTTGAGGAAGACGGTCGGAAGGGGCGACTCGGCGACGCTAATCATTCCCATCGTAAACCTCCCTCGGTTCATCCTCCTTGACTTCAATATCACTATCGATGGAAACAGTGCGTATCGTTTCCCCAGAAAGGAGACCGGGGAGTTTGAAGCCAGATATATTCGCCATCTTGCGACTGAGGCCAAACTTTCAGGAGAGATTGATGGGCAGTTGGAAGAATTTATGGCTGCCGCTTTTACGTTTCCCGGCAGCGCCCTTGAAGCTAAACTTATGAGTGCCCGAAAGAAGAGTTTTGACTGGAGGGCCGATGAGGGTGACCTTGAAGAGCTAATTCGGAAGTATGTGAAAGATGATTTCGGCCCCCTTGTGTCCGATCGCACATTTGAGCGATGGCAACATCGCACCACCCAAATTAGTAACTTGGTAAGAAGATATACACCAAAGAACTTGCTCAGCGCATCAGAGAACCCACTTCTCGCTTTACCCCAGTTTATGCGCAATCACAATCTGACCAGCAGAACCGTAAGCCGGATGCTAGCTCGCCTTTGTCGGTTGCTAACTCAGGCTCACGAGTTCGTTCAGCTAGATGAAATCGCCCACCCAGATAACACTAGCTGGGCTCGCAAGTTCATGCGTGCGTATTCGAGTTACGGCCAGCGGTGGGAGGTACTGACGAAGTGCAGTGTGCCATTGAATGAGCCCTTCATTATTCAGGTTAGCGATAAGCGTCCCATCTTCTTTGACCCTCCAGGGCGTCGGTACAGCTCCCGGTGGCCTTGGCTAAAAGATCGATTGATGCCGACGGCGCGACAGTACGTATCGTTCGCCGATGCGAGGACAAACCATTTCCACATCCGCGTACCCGATGAAGGGGTTGAGTTCGTACCTTCAAAGTGCCTTGCCATGCGTGAGGACTATATGGGTCCAGCAGACAAACCCAGTGACGAGAATAAGGAGAAGGAGCATTACTCTCGATATGACGCAAAAGTAAACCGAGAGAAGCGGATATGGATCGATTGTCGCTTGCGATTGACCCGCCTCCGTTTGAGCATGTTCTTGGGACTCATTCTCGCCACCCTTCTGGCGGTGGCCATGATGGTGTCCTATGGGTTTATTTGTTACAATGATCAACATAAGCTGAATGGCTCGGATGTTGTAGCTATTCTAATCCCCGTCACTTTTGCTGCATCGTTGCTAATCGTCAAGGAGACGACCACGCTAACCATGCACGTCAAGAGAGCCTATCAGGCATTCCTTATGTCTTCACTCCTCGCTCTTTGGGTTTTGACATTCATCCTTTATGTGATGGGGAGGATTTCAATTGATGGGGCTGTTGGGAAATAGCCGTCCAGCGGGACCTGGCCTGTAAGCCGGCTTACATCTTTCGCCGCCCGTGCGCCTTATAATCCGCTCTCATATGCCAGAACACGAGCGACAAGCAAACTTTGATGGGGCAGCCATCGCTAAAGCCCTCCATGCCGATGCCACCGCGGTGAGTGATCCCACCTTCGGCAAGGGCCAGCACTTCCAGGTGCAAAGTGAGAATACCTTTCTGAGCCTGGACACCTTTCCTGAGACCGGCGTCTCCCGCATCACGACCAAGGGCGCTCGTACCGAGCTATTTGGCGGCACAGTTCCAACCGTCGAGGAGGAAGGCGTCGTCTTCCTACACAAGGACGCCGATCACGAGCACGCAACGGTCGCGCTCTATCCGGACGGTGCTATCACCATCGGGTACCAGGTCGACACGGGCCCAGCGCCTGTTGCAGGCCTGCCTGACGAGCAGACCCACCAGGAGCCGGACACCGAGGTAGTGACACCCGCAGCCAAACCGCCCGAGAAGCCACAGGCCTCAGCGAACCGCATGCCAGGTGCGTTCCTTGTCCAGACACTCATTTGCTTCCAACTTTCAGCTGAAGCTGCGCGCGCCGCAGCGGGCAACTCTGACTGCACACCGCTTCGTACCAAACAAGTCGCTCGCCAGCGAATGGAGCCCCAATATCGAGAGTGGAAAGAAGACGTGTGGGAGAGTGACAGATTTCGGATCCTCTACGAGAAGCTCGCAGCTGAAGCCGCGGCAGCCGAGAAGGCATGTGGCGATATCAAGAAAACTCACTGCGCTGCGTTCCATATCCTCAAGGCGCTGTTCGATCCAGATGAAACACACTCACAAGAGGAATGGACCAGGTGCGCCTTGATTCTGCTGACGGCAGCGTCGATGGCGTCTACATGATCGCTACTGCTCGATGAGAACATGCCGCCTCGCAGTGCGTTCCCACGCCTCAACGGACACTTCGACCTAAAGCACATTGACCATGACCTTAGCCGAGGAGGCCTCAAGGATGCACCCGTTTACGCGCTTGCGCTCTCATCGAGGCGGATAATCGTCACTCTCAATGTCAAACACTTCAAGCCGATGGCCGGAGAGAAGGTCGGCGCCGGCGTGATCGGCGTTCCCCCTCATTGGCAACCAAGACAGGTGGACACACAGCTAACGGCTCTACTAATCAAGCATGGACCAGCGTACTTTCAAGGTCGCTACGTAGCGCTCGGCGAGGAGGGTGCAGCATGAGGTACCTGCATTCCGATCCAGATATCCTCGGCGGTGAGGTGGTCATTCGAGGAACGCGGGTCCCTATAGACACCCTCCTCTGGCGCCTTAAGGATGGCTACTCCCTTGACCGCATCCAGGAGATGTATAACTGGGTTGACAGGGAGACTCTCCAGGGCGCGATCAACGAGGTTCTTGACGCCGCGATAGGGGCACTTCCCAAGCCCTCGCGATGAGACCACAAGCCCCTCCCCTCACCAACTTTCCCTTTTCCTTTCTTAGTTGGCGGCCCTTCTGGGCTGGCCGGCGGGTCAAGGAGCCGAAGGCCCCCGTAGGGGCTTGTCCTTGACGCGGTGGGCAGTCCAGAACATCATGAGCAACAAGGAAGAAAAGGCCCTCCTCCTTAGCCGCAGGACGGCAGGTCGAAGTATTCAACTTCTAGCTTATGAACCTCTGTGGCTTCTTCCGCCCAACGCACTTTGAACCAATTGTACAACCTGCTTGCCACCTCCGGCATTGGCGCCTTGCTGGTCCCCTTGCCTTCAGGAGCCTCCCATGATCCTTGCACCGTGTTGAACTGCAATTTATATCCCGCCTGATCATTGGCATTCATGAGTTCGTCCTTACTTTTCCCGTCAAACTTGATGAAAGCGCGCGTACAAGGCATGACGGTTTGAAACCAAGAAGCGCATTGCATCTTTGTGCCACAGGAGGACTTCATACGCCGGATACGGGCTATGGTTGTCGACTCGCAGCTCCATCTGGGGATTTCCTTCGCCAGCCTTCTTGGGGGGCGTGTACGTGTACCACGCAACCTTATAGCCGCCGGCCAATCGATTTGATTGATCCGCCGTTTCGTTCGCCGAGCGCGCTGCCTTACTCGCAGAATCCGCCGCATCACTCGCTTGTCCAAGAGCAAGACCAGCAATGAGTGCGGCAGCTACTGCTGCTGACGCGGCAAAAATCTCTACGGCCCATCTGCAACGCCCCCGCCACTTGGAGGTAGTGCCTGCGCCTGCATTACCTTCACTCAACATCCTTCCCTTTCTGTCATCGCTGCCGCTATCATCAGCGACATACAGGTCGTATGCGACCTGAAGTCGGCCGATCGGGGGAAAGGACCCAGAGTGCTTCAATGATGCATATTGCCATGTCGCACAAGAAATGTTCCACGACGGCGTTTTGAGGCCCGGGGGCCTGTCAGTCGGTGCTGTTGAGCTTATAGCGCTTCGTCTTGTGCCTGGCACCGTCTCGACCGTGCACAAGACTGTTTTTCACCAGCACATCTCATAGTGGCCCCGAGGTTTTACCCACCTCTCGCGGCCAGGTCCCCGAAGCGGGAAGGCCCCATCGAGGCCTCAAGGGCTGCCGGCGGCTGCCCCGATGTGCTCAGTCAGCGTAGGGCCTCCCCGCTCCCCAACCGGCGCCAGGACACCGGCCAAAGCCTCAGCCCCATGAACCTGCCGGGTGGAACGTCACCCGCGGCTGGCCTGCCAGTCGTTGAACCCGCCAGGAGCATCCTCCGGCGGTACCAGGTCCCGTACGCGTGTGATCTGCTCCCTCCCGCCCCGAAGCGGCCGGACGAAGACCCCAAAGGTGTGCACGAACATGATCCGCACCATCTCGCCAGTCTTCACCAGCGCGACCTCTTCCCCTACCTCGGGAGTCCACGTCTCCGAGGTGAGTGCCGCAGTTGAGGACTCGTTCACGTGACTCACGCGCTTACCTCCTTGGGGATTCCAGGCGGCAGTACCGCCGACCTGGTAGTGGGCAGCAGGTCGTGGAGCATCTGGCGGTCGGCCTTGCTCGTGATGACCTGTCCCGTCCAGCGGGCATGTTGCATCAAGAGGTCTGCCAAGGCCTGGGCCGTGTGAGCGTTGCAGCCGCCAAGGCAGACGTAGCCACCTTCGCGAAACCCCTCGACCGCGGGTGCGGCATCCAGGGACGGCAGACACGGTAGTCCGTTCACCAGAAGAGCCGTCCGCGGCGCCTCAGCAGCGTGCTCCGCTTCCTGGTGGTTTCGCCGACGGGTGCTTACCTCGTCTTCCAGCTCTGACACAGCGCTCCTCTGTGGTCACCTTCCCAGTGCAGACGACGCTACGGAGGGTCAGGAGCGCATCTCAATGGGCTTGCGCGTACTTGCATGGATTCACCCAAGTGCGTCAACAGCGGCGGTGATGAGAGACCGCGCGGCACTGCTGTAGGCAGCCAGACGGTCACGTCCGCTGGAGTGGTGTATCGACGGCCACTCGGTGATCCTGTTTCAGGTTAAGCAGTCAGTGCGGTTGTGGCGGTCTCGTCGGGGGTTTCTCCCTCGATCGGGTGGAGGCGGCAGCGGCCGAGGATCTCGGAGCCGATGTAGCGCCGCTGCTCGGCCAGGACCGCCCCGACGAGGCGGATGATCGAGCTGCGGTCCGGGAAGATCCCGACCACGTCGGTGCGACGCCGGATCTCCTTGTTCAACCGCTCCTGCGGGTTGTTCGACCAGATCGACTTCCAGACTGTGCGCGGGAACGCGGCGAAGGCCAGCAGGTCCTCGCGGGCGCGCTCCAAGTGCTCTGCGGCCTTGGGGAATCGCTCATCCAGCGCGGCGATCACCGACGCCATCTGCTGCCGCACGGCCTTCGCGTCGGGCTGTTCGAAGATGGTCCGCAGCAGGGTGGCGACCCAGGGCTGGGCGGACTTCGGAACCTGCGAGAGCAGGTTCCGCGCGTAGTGCGTCCGGCATCTCTGCCAGGACGCGCCGGGCAGCGTGGCGCCGATCGCGTCCACCAGGCCGGCGTGGGCATCGCTCACGACGAGCTTGACGCCGGCCAGGCCGCGGGCGACCAGGGACCGCAGGAAGGCCAGCCAGCCGGCTCCGTCCTCGCTGGTGGCGACGTCCAGGCCCAGGACCTCGCGCTGGCCCTCGTTGTTGACGCCGACCGCGACCAGGCAGTGGACGTTGACCACCCGGCCGCCCTCGCGGACCTTCTGGGTGAGCGCGTCGACCCAGACGAAGGTGTAGGGGCCCTGGTCGAGGGGGCGGTTTCGGAACTCGGCGACCCGATCGTCAAGATGCTTGGCCATCTCGCTGACCTGGGACTTCGACAATTGGGTGACACCCATGCTCTCGGCGAGCTTCTCCACCCGCCGGGTCGAGACACCGAGCAGGTAGCAGGTGGCGACCACGCTGATCAGGGCCTGCTCGGCCCGGCGCCGACGCTCCAGCAGCCAGCTCGGAAAGTACGATCCCGAGCGGACCCTCGGGATCGCCAGGTCGATCGTGCCGGCGCGGGTGTCCCAGTCCCGATTGCGATATCCGTTGCGGGAGTTGACCCGATCCTCGCTCGGCCGTCCGTACTCGCCGCCGCAGGCCCGGTCCACGTCCGCGGACATCATCGCCTCCGCGAACGTCTTCACCATCGCCCGCAACAGATCGGGACTCGCCGAGGCGAGGTTCTCCTCCAGCAGGGCAGCAAAGGGCACACTGTCAGGTGCGGTCATCGTGCAGATCTCCTTCAAGAGCTTGGTCGTTCTCGAAGGATCAGCCGGTGGCCGTCTTACGTTCTCAGGCGACACCCGCTACCGGGACGAAACCCCCGGAACGGGTGGAGCCCGTACACCACTTCCCTGGACGCAACCAGCCAGACCGGCCAGCGCCGTGAAAGTGCGGGCGTAGAGCTCGATCTCACGTGGCTGAGTAATCGTCACCTCCGCGGTGACCAACTCGACGAGCACACGCTCGCAGTCAAAGATCCAGAATCCCTCAACTGGCCACATTGTACGACCAGTTACCTGCGGGATGACTCCGAGACTGACGTTGGGCAGAGAGGCCACCTGGAGTAGGTGCCCGAGTTGGCCAGCCATCGCCTCCGCGTTTGCGACCTGAGCGCGAAGCGCTGCTTCCTCAAGGAGGATCGCAAAGTGTGGCTACCCTGGCGAAGTACCCGTTGTCGGTCGATCCGGGAAGCACCTGCGGCTTCAGTGTCATCGGGGATCTGCTGGAAGGCGATGATCGCGCCCATGAGGGATGTGGCGTAAGCCGGCGTCTGGAGGAGCCCAGGGATCACACCTGGTTCATAGACGCGAAAGTGCTGCGTTCGCTCGTAGAGTGGCACGGCAGACTGCTGGACATGACGCAGGCCAGCACGGATCTGCCTTCGCCACTCGACGTACATACCTTCAACGCCGCGGGCCGTGGCGATGAGATCCTCGGCCTGTTCGGGCACGCCACAGTGCAGCGCCCACACCCTGATGTCGGCCTCAGATGGGGGCGGCGTCTTGCCACTTTGGATGCGCGAGCACTTGGACTCATGCCAACCAGCGCGGGCCGCCAGGCCCCGCGCTGAGAGGCCGGCATCTTTGCGGATGTGATCGAGGCGTCGTCCAAGAGCCTGGCGTGCCTCTTGGACAGTGGACGACGGCGACTGGGGCGGCATGAGGGGCTTGAGATCAGGTAGGTCGGTAGTCCGGGCTTTGCCCTATTTCGTAGACACTCGCCTGTTATGCGACCAAGTCCACGTTAGTAATACTCCTGACGTGCTGCCGCTCGTAGTCGACCGGGCTGCGATAGCCGAGGGCGGAGTGCCGTCGTTTGCGGTTGTACCAGGCCAGCCAGGCGAACACCGCCATACGGGCCTGCGCCCGGGTCAGCCAGCGTGAACCGTAGAGCAGTTCGCGCTTCAACGTGGCGAAGAACGACTCCGCGAGGGCGTTGTCGTAGCTGGAGCCGACCCGGCCCATCGAACGCCGTATCCCGTGCGCTCGGCAGACCTCGGCGAACGCCGCCGACGTGTATTGCGGCCCGCGATCGGAGTGGAACAGCACGCCACGCACATCGCCGCCCCGGGCGTCGACCGCGGAGCGGACCGCGTCGACGACCAGGCCGGCACGCATGTGCTCGGCGAGTGACCAGCCCACGACCCGCCGCGAGTGCATGTCGATGACCGTCGCCAGGTACATCCACGACCCACCGACCGGCAGGTAGGTGATGTCCCCGCACCACCGTACGTCCGGCGCCGACGCGGTGAAGTCGCGCCCGACCAGGTCCGGGGCGGGCGGCACGCTGCGGTCCGCGACCGTCGTGCGGACCGTGCGCCGCAGGTGCCGGCCGGCCAGCCCGCGCTCGCGCATCAACCGGGCGACACGCTTGTGGTTCACCGGACCGTGCCGTTCCCGCAACTCCCGGGTGATCCGCGGGACGCCGTAGGCGCCGTGAGACTCACCGTGGATCTCCTCGATCCGAGCGCCGAGGTCCTCGTCTGCCGCCCGCCTCGCCGCCCGGGACGCCGCGGCGGCGATCCACCGGTAGAACCCGGACGCCGACACGCCCAGCACCCGGCACCCGGCACCCGGCACCCGGCACGGCCGCTGTACTCCGTACAGGTCACGATGGTCGGAGATGAACCGCCAGCGGCCGGTCATCGACCCATCTCCTTGGCAAAATACTGAGCTGCCTTCCGCAGGATCTCCTTCTCCAGTTCCAGCTCACGGACCTGCTTGCGCAGCCTACGCAGTTCCTCGCGCTCGGCCAGGTTCAACGGGCCCTCACCGCCCGCATCGGACGCTCCGGCAGCCGCCCAAAAGCGCTAGACCCACTGACGCAGCGACTCCGGGTTGACGCCCAGCTCGCGCGCCACCGACGGGATGCGCCGCCCGCTGGACTCCACCAGCGCGACCGCGTCCCGCTTGAACTCCCCCGAGTACCTCGCAGTACCCATGAGGACATCCTCTCCACGAACCCCAAGATCCGCTTCTCAGAAGTGTCCACTATTCGGGGTAAAGCCCAGGTCTACGTCCACCCCGACCCGCAAAGCCTCAAGGCTGGCTCCGAGAAGCTTGGTCAGCTGCTGGGCTGAAGATCGCTCTGGACTGCGACCAAATGTGACACAACACCTCAGAGATCGGGCAGGAGCCCTGCCTCGCATGAGTGAAGTTGGGCTCCTGTCACGTGAGTTCAACCTCAGAGAACTGGCACGGCACCCCGCCCCCGGTGCTCTCCCATCACCGGGGGTGGGGCGCCGCGTCTTTGGGTGGAGTCGGGTCAGGCTTCGGCTGGGCCGGGTGCCTTGGTGGCTGGTGGGCGGCGGAGCCGGCGGCGGCGTGGGGGCTGGTCGGGGAGCCAGCCGAAGGTGAGGCAGGCACCCAGGACTCCGATGATCATGCCGACCAGGAAGCCGCCCAGGTTGGAGGTGATCCAGCTGGCCAGCGAGCTGAGGACGGCGAGGACGGAGTAGAACAGCCGTTGGGCGGGGTTGAGCAGGATCAGCACGCCGCAGACCGTCATCACGACCGGTACCAGGTAGCCGGCCAGACCCTGCATCCCGATGTGCAGGACGACGGGCAGCGGGGCCCGCAGGGTGAAGAGGATCTCCGCGCCGCCCAGCAGCACCAGCACACCGCCCCAGAACGGCCGCCGGCCCCGCCAGCCTCGCCAGCCCCCGGATGCGGGCGTTGCGGCAGGCACCGCGGGCCGGCCCGGTGCGCCGGCCTGTTCGGGTGCCCCGTCGGCGTCGGGTACGGGATCGGCGGCCACCGTCAGCAGCCCTCCGAGCTGAAGCTCAGCCGCAGGTTGGGCAGCTTGAACGCCCCTGCGGTGGTGGCGTAGTTGTGCTGCCGCAGGTTCTTGATGGTGACGGTGTCGGCCTGTTGCCCGAACACGCCCGGCAGGCCCTTGACGCCCGCCTTGGTGTAGGTGCTGGCGTCGCCGCCGATCTCGATGTTCTTGAACGACGCGTCGCCGGAGAGCAGGTCCGAGTCGGTGGTGAGGTCGGTGGCGGTGACGGGGGTGCCGCCGTCGCCGGCCCTGATCAGCAGGTTGATGCCGCCGAGGTCGACGCTCTGGCAGAGTTTGGTCAGCTCGGCCTGCTTGATCGCCGAGACGGCGACCAGTACCTGGCCGCCGGTGTCGCCGGCGTTCGGGCTGCCGTCGATCATGTGGTCCAGGCTGCCGAACTGCTCGAAGCCGACGCCGTCCAGACTGTCGGCGGTGACGGTGAACGGCATCCCGGAGATGGCGAACTGGGCGGCGAGCACGCCCTGCGCCGTGAGGGTCATCAGGACGGCACCGACGGCGACGGCGGGAACGGCCATCAGCGCGGTGCGCCGAAGCCGGACCCTCCCTCTCGTTCCGGCGGGTGTCCCGGTGGTTTCGGGCGTGGGGGCGGCGTCCTCGGACGTGGCCATGTGTGCTCCCTCGGGTGGTGGGATGTGCAGGCACTGGCACGTTGCCCTGGCGCGGACAGCGTTCTGCGGCCCGGCCGGTGGGCCGCCCCTTGGCAGCGGGGCGGGCCGGTCGGACCGCAGTCGGTAACTGGAAAGCTACTGCCCGGTATCCGGCGGGTCAATACGGGTGCACGAAGGATCACCCACCGGCATCTCTGACGCCCCGTCACCCGACTGCGGTGAAGCCGAGAGCCGGCGGACCGCCTCTGCCGGACCGAGGAACGGCGCCAGACAGAAGAGGCTCAACGCCGGTAGCAGATCGGGAAGTTGCTCGGTCCGCCCGGCGTCCACCGCACGGTGCAGAGTGCGATAGACGCCGCCGACCACCGCGTCCACCAGCACCTCCCCCTCCACACCGCCGGGGGATTCGGGCACCTCGGCGAAGAACGCCCGGAAGCGGCTCAGGAGTTGGGTGATCTCATGGCGCCCGGCCGGGCCCACCGCCTCGATCTCGATGACCGCCATGGTGGCGAACGCCGGCACGCCCGCCAGCAGGCCGAGCAGCGCACGCAGGGCCTCGCGGATTCCGGTGCACCAGTCGGGCGCCGCTGCGAACGCCGCCGCCATCCGCCGCATCACCACCCCGGTGCCGTACCGGTGAGCAGCGAGGAAGGCGTCCTCCTTGCCGCTGAACAGCTCGTAGAAGACCGGCCTGGTCACGCCCGCCGCGCGGCAGATGTCGCTCACCGTGGCGTGCTGGTACCCGTGTTGCGCCACGGTGTGGACCAGGCCGTCGAGCAGCCGCTCGCGCTGGGTGGCCGCGACCACCCCGGGCGGCAGCCGGCTCGGGCCGCGCTTGATGGAGCGGGCCGGGTCACGGCCGGTGCGCGCGCCCGGCAACAGCAGCGCCTCGGCGCCTTGGAGGGCATCCCGGTTCATCGCCAACTCCTGTGCTCTGTATTGACATTGACGCAAGGGCTGGTTTACAACACTCGCAGGTTTCCCACTCGCGGCATCAGCCGCCGGGGGCCTTCACGCGTTCCGACTGTTCAGTATGGCGAACGCATGCGCCGGTGGCAGCCGTCGGCATGCACCCCACGCACTCCCTGCACCTCCTCGCCGTACGGGCGGGCCCGTGGCGCCGGGCCCGCCGCACCACCGGACGCACCTTCCCCCACAGTGCACGGCCGGCGTGCCGGCACGCGCCACCACGCATCACCACGCGCCGCCCGGCACCCACTCCGCCGCGCCCGCCGCGGCACCCCTGCGTCACCCGCCGCGCGTAGCACCACGCGTACCACCGCGCGACTTCCGCAGGCTCCCCCACCCAGAACTCCGCACGGAGAGAGGCACCCCATGCGCATCCGCCGCACCCTCGGCGCCGCGGCACTCGCCGCCATCGCCCTGGCCACCGCCGCCGTCACCCCCGCCCAGGCCGCCGGTCCCGCCGTACTGACCTACGGCGGCCTCGGCGCCGCCGGCACCGACGTCGCCGTCGGCGACGTCCTGACCGCCAACCTGGCCTCCGGCAGCTACGCGACCTTCTACTCCAGCGCGACCGGGACGAGCGGCATCAAGTGTGCCGTCTCCTCCTTCTCCGCCACCGTCACCGGCAACCCGGCCGCGCCGGGCGTGGCCACGGAGCAGCTCAACAGCCACACCTTCGGCTCCTGCACCGCCAACGTCATCGGCGTCATCTCCGTGCAGAGCATCACGGTCAACAACCTGCCCTACACCAACTCGGTGAGCGACGCCGCGGGCAACCCCGTCACTCTCAGCCCGACCGCCGGCCCGCTTCAGACCACGGTAGTGCTGAGCACCATCCTCGGCCCCACGACCTGCGTCTACCGTGCGCCCGGGAACATCTCCGGCACGACCAACAACACCGGGCAGACCATCGGGTTCGCCTCCCAGGCGTTCGCCAAGGTCTCCGGCCCCAGCACCTGCTTCGCCACCGGCTACTTCTCCGCCACCTACGGGCCGGTCGTCGACAGTTCGGTCGCGGGCAGCCCGCACATCTACGTCAACTGACGCCCGGCTCCGCCCGCTGACGTCCGACCGGCAGAAGTGAACCGGCCGACGTGAGCCGGCGGAGCAGCGGTCGGCCGGAGCGATGGACGGCCGGAGCAGCGGTCGGCCGGAGCAGCGGTCGGCCGGAACGACGGACGGTCTGGAGAACGGACGGCCGGAACAGCGAGCGGCGTGCGGCACCCTTGGTGGCGCACGCCGCCTTCCCCGTTCCCGGGTGACGGCAACGGTGAGCCCGAGCCTCCGCACCCCTGCAACCCCGCGACCCCGCAACCCCGCGACCCTGCAACCCCGCAACCCTGCGGCCCCGCGACCCGGGCCCCCGCGACCGCCCGACCCGGGACAGCGAAGTGACCGGCCGGTAGGGTGCGGAGCACAGACGCACCGGGCAGGGCTATCGACGGGGAGTGGAGCACATGGGTGGCGACGGCACCGGGTTCTTCGAGTCGGCGGCGGATGCCAAGGCCAGGCTCGCCGAGGTCGGATACCTGGCCTCCACCGCGGTGGCCACCATCGTCTTCCTCGCCGACCGGCTGGGCAAGCCGCTGCTGGTCGAGGGCCCGGCCGGGGTCGGCAAGACCGAACTGGCCAAGGCCGTGGCCGAGATCGGCCGGGCGCGGCTGGTCCGGCTCCAGTGCTACGAGGGCATCGACGAGGCCCGCGCGCTCTATGAGTGGAACCACGCCAAGCAGCTCCTGCGGATCACCGCCGGCCGGGACGAGGGCTGGGACCAGGCCCGCACCGACATCTTCGGCGAGGAGTTCCTGCTCACCCGCCCGCTCCTTACCGCCATCCGCGGCGACGAGCCGACCGTGCTGCTGATCGACGAGATGGACAAGGCCGACGTCGAGGTGGAGGCGCTGCTCCTGGAGGTGCTGAGCGACTTCCAGGTCACCGTCCCGGAACTGGGCACCATCGCGGCCACCCGGCGGCCTTTCGTCCTGCTCACCTCCAACGCCACCCGCGAGCTGTCCGAGGCGCTGCGCCGCCGCTGCCTCTTCCTCCACCTCGACTACCCGGACGCCGAGTTGGAGCGCCGGATCGTCCGCATGAAGGTCCCCGGCCTGGACGCCACGCTGGCCGAGTCCCTGGTACGGGTGGTCGGCGCGCTGCGGGCGATGGAGCTGCGCAAGGCACCGTCGGTGGCCGAGACCATCGACTGGGCCCGCACCCTGCTGGCACTCGGCGCGGACACCCTGGACGAGGCCGTCGTCCGCGACACCCTCGGGGTGATCCTCAAGCACCAGGACGACATCCTGAAGGCCACCCGGAAGCTCACCCTGGCATGAGTCTTCCGGCAGAACCGGACAGGTCCGGAACGGCTGCGACCGGAACGGCTGCGACCCGAACGGCTGCAACCGGAGCAGGCGCAGCCGAGGCAAGCACGGCCGTAGCAGGTACAGCCGACGCCGGTACAACCAGAGCAGATACCGCCGGAGCAGGTACCGCCCGCGCCGCTGAGGCCCCCGGTACGGCCGACCTCGCCGCCCGGCTCACCGGCATGGTCCGGGCACTGCGCGGCCACGGGCTGCGGATCGGGCCAGCCGAGACGGTGGACGCGGCCGCCGTGGCCGACGTCCTCGGCCTCGCCGACCGGGAGCAGCTGCGGGCCGGCCTGGCCGCCGCGCTGCTCCGCTCCGAAGGCCAGCGCGGCGTCTACGACGCGACGTTCGACCTGTACTTCCCGGCCGGCGTCGGCGCCCCCGAGGCCGCCCGGGACGGCTCCGCGGAGGGCGACGAGGCCACCCCGGAGGCCGTTCGGGAGGACCTGCGGGAGCGGCTCGCCGCCGCACTGGCCGCCGACGACCGGGCCGCCCAGGCCCGCCTGGCCGGCGAGGCGGTGGCCGCGTTCGGCCGGTACGGCGTCGGCTCGGCCCCCGGCTCGGACGGGTGGTCCGCCCACCAGACGCTCGGCCGGCTCGCGCCCGAGACCCTGCTGGCCCGCGTCCTGGCGGCGCTGCGCGACGGTCCCGCCCCCGACACCCCGGCGGACGTCTCCGACCGCCTCCTGGCCGACGAGATCCGCCGGCGCATCCAGGGCTTCCGCGCCATGGTCGGCACCGAGGCCCGCCGCCGGGTCGCCGAACTGCGCGGCACCGAGCGGATCGCCGAACGCGCCGTCGCCCCCAGTGCCGACCGGATCGACTTCCTCGCGGCCGGCCGTGACCAGCTCGCCGAACTGCGCCGCACCGTGCACCCGTTGGCACGGAAGCTGGCCACCCGGCTGGCCGCGCGGCGGCGCCGGGCCGCCCGCGGCGAGATCGACCTGCGCCGCACCCTGCGCCGCTCTCTCTCCACCGGCGGCGTGCCGCTGCGCCCGGCGTACCGGCTGCGCCGACCGGCCCGGCCGGAGATCGTGCTGCTCTGTGACATCTCCGGTTCGGTGGCCGGCTTCGCCGACTTCACGATGCTGCTGGTGCAGGCGATGAGCGACCAGTTCAGCAAGGTGAGGGTGTTCGCCTTCGTCAACCGCACCGCCGAGGTGACCGGGCTGCTGGCCAAGGACGGCGGCGGCGCCGATCCGGCCGTACTCGCCCGCCGCATCCTCACCGAGGCCAAGGTGATGGGCCACCACGGCAACAGCGACTACGGCTCGGCCCTCGGCGAGTTCGCCGAGCACCACCTGGACGCGGTCGGCCCGCGCACCAGCGTGCTGGTGCTCGGCGACGCCCGCAACAACCACCGGGACCCGAACGTGCCCGCGCTGCGCCTGATCGCCTCGCGGGCCCGACGGGTGTACTGGCTCAACCCGGAACAGCTCTCGCTCTGGGGCTCCGGCGACTCCGCGGCACTCGCGTACGCGGAGGCGGTGGAGATGCACTCCTGCCGCAACGCCCGCCGGCTCGGCGAGCTGATCACCCGGCTGCTGCCGGTCTGACGTGCCGCCGGGCTGCTGAGCCACCGTGCCGCCCGGCCGCCATGGGCGTCGCGGCGTCGCGGTCCCACGGCGGCGCGGTCCCACGCAGCGCGGCGTCGCGGCCCCCCGGCAGCGCGGCGGCGCGATCCCACGGCAGCGCGGTGTCGCGGCAGAACGACACAACAACGCAGCGATAGCAGCCGTGCCGGCTGCGCCGCATCAGGCCGCCGGCTCCCGGACGGCGCGCTGTTGCTGCGGCAGCTGGGCATCGAGGGCCGCGGTCAGTGCCCGGACCGTCGGCCGGGCGTCCGGGTCGGGCCGGAGGCAGGCATCGATCGCTGCGGCGAGGCCGTGGGGCAGCCGCCGACGGGTCGCGACCGGGGGCGCCGCCGCCTCGAGTTGCGGGTACCAGAAGTCCGCGTCGGCGTCATCCTCGCCGTCCTCGCCGTACGCGTGGCACGAGCCGTACGCGTCGTAGGGGCCGTCGGAGTCAGAGTCACCGTCGACGGTCTCCCCCGGGTCGAAGGGGACGTCGCCGGTGGCGGCCTCGTACAACGTGGTGCCGATGCCCCAGACGTCCGCGGCCGGGGTGAGCGCACCGCCGCGGGCCTGCTCCGGGGCGAGGTAGCAGAAGGTGCCGACGCCGGCACGGCCCGGCCCCGGCGGGCGGGCGATGCTCAGGTCGAGGACCTTGGCGCGGCGACAGTCGATCACGACGTTGGAGGGCTTCAGATCGAGGTGCAGCAGGCCCTGGCCGTGCAGGTAGTGGACGGCCGAGCACAGGTGCAGGCCGAGCTGGGCCAGGTCGTCGGCGGCCAGGCGGTGGCGGCGGCGCTCGATGACGTGGGCGAGCGTCTCACCGGTGAGGGTCTCCAGCACCACGAACGGCTCCGGTGACTCGACCGTCTCGTAGGCGCGGACCAGGTGCGGGTGGGTGAACGCCTGGAGCCAGCGGCCTTCCTGCAGCAGGCGCTCGCGCAGCCGCCGGTCATGGCGCCGGTCCGGTCGCAGGACCTTCACCACGCACCGGCAGTCCCGCTCCTCGCTCCACGCGTCGTAGAGGTCCAGCCAGCCGGTGCGGCACAGGTGCGCGAGTACCTGGTATCCCGGTGCGACGATCGTTCCGGCCTCCAGCGGCGGCAGATCCGGCGCCTTGGTCCGGCTCATGTCCTCGCCTCCCATCGTGCGGTGGCGGCCTCACCCTCCGTGCCGTGCCCGTCGACGCCCGCTCGGTGCAGCACCTCCACCGCGTGGTCCGGCAGACCGTGGATCCGGTTCAGTCGCGCGTAGGCGGCACTGCGCGCGAGCAGCGTGTCGTGGGTGCCGCAGTCGGCGACCCGGCCGCCCTGGAGCAGCACGATCCGGTCGGCGTTGCGGACGGTGAGCAGGTTGTGGGAGATGATGATCGTCGTCCGGCCGGTCATCAGCAGCTGAAGCGGTTCGAGGATCCGCAGGCCCGACTCGGCGTCCAGGCCGGCGGTCGGTTCGTCGAGGATGAGGACGGGTGCGTCCCTCACCATCGCGCGGGCGATCGCCAGTCGCTGGCGCTGCCCGCCCGAGAGCAGTCTGCCCTGCTGGCCGACCACGGTGTCGTAGCCGTCCGGCAACCGGATGATGAACTCGTGCGCGTCGGCCGCCCGGGCGGCCGCGACGATGTCCGCGTCGCTCACGCCCGGGCGGCCGTAGGCGATGTTCTCCCGTACGGTGCCGTGGATGACCAGGGCATCCTGGAGCAGCACCGCGACGTTGTCCCGGAGGTCGGCCAGGCGCAGCTCGCGCAGGTCGCACCCGTCGATCCGGACCGCCCCGTGCTCGGGGTCGTAGAAGCGCAGCAGCAACTTGGCGATCGTCGACTTTCCCGCGCCGCTCTCACCCACCAGAGCGACGATCTCGCCCGCATCGACGTGGAACGAGACGTCCGAGAGCGCCCACCGGGGCGTCGGCGGGTAGCGGAAGAAGACCCCGTCGAGGGCGACATCACCGCGCGCGCGGCCGAGCCGTGCGGGGAACGCCGGCTCGGTGACCTGGGGGCGCTGGTCGAGGAGCTCGATGATCCGCTCAGCGGCGGCGGATGCCGAGAAGAAGGTGTTGCTGAGCCGGGACACGCCGCGGATCGGGCTGTACAGCCTGCTCAGCAGCGTCAGGAAGACCATCAGCCCGCCCAGCGTGAGCCGCCCGTGCGCCAGCTCCCACGCGCCCAGCCCCATCACGACCAGGACGCCGAACAGTTCCAGGACGTCCACGAGGGGCGAGAACAGCGCACGGATCCGGGTTGCCGCCATGGCGGCCCGGTACCTTCCGAGGTTCTCCCGCTCGAACCGCTGCTGCTCCCAGCCCCGCCGGTTGTAGGCCTGCACCAGGGCGATGTTGCCGAGCGTCTCCTCCGTGACCGCGCTGATCGTGCCGCTGCGCCGCCGCCTCTCCCGGGAGGCCGCCTTGACGAGACGGGAGAACCGGCTGGTCATGAACCAGAAGACCGGCGCCACGACCAGGGCGACCAGGGTCAGCTCCCAGCGCAGGTAGAAGAGGACCGCGAGGAAGATGCCCAGCTGGGTGACGTGCGCGATGGCGTTGACGATGCCGGAGAGCAGGAACGTCTCGACGGCGTCGACGTCGCCGGTCAACCGGGACAGGACGTCGCCGAGCCTGCGGCGCTCGAAGAACCCGAGGGACAGGCTCTGCAGGTGTCGGAACAGGTCCGAGCGGAGGACCACCAGGAATCGCTCGCTGACCCAGGCCGACGTGACCTCGTCGGCGAACCGCAGGATGCCGGCGACGATCGTCAGCCCCACGTACGCCAGCGCGATCGGCACGAAGAGGGCGAGCCTGCGGGGAACCAGCACGTCGTCGATGACGATCTTGAAGAGCCAGATGCCGGCCGCGTCGACCACCGGGGCGAGCACGATGAAGACGAGCAGCAGGGCCAGCCAGCGCCGGCCACCCCGGGTGTACGGCCAGAACCGCCGGAACACCTCACGCAACGCAACCGGCGGAGCGGCGGCGACGATCGTCTCGTCCCGCTCCGAAGCCTCACCGACGGCCACCAACCGCCGCAGTGACCACACGCTGCGTGTCCTTGCCTCATGAAGACGGCCGGGCACCGAGAGTGCCCGGCCCTTGACGGAGTGATGGGCACCGTCAGTGCCGCGAGCGCGTCGAATGACGGCGGCGACGACGACGGTGGGTGGTCTTCGAGGTCCTGGTCGGCTTCGAGGAGGTCCGCTTCCGCGGACTGCCCACCGCCGGAACCAGGCTGCTCAGCATGCCCATAGTTCCAACCTTTCTGGCACCCCCTATGAGCTGATACGCACGGGGCGGCCGAGCGGTTCAGGCGCATACGAAGATTCTTCGGAATTCTCGTGCCCGCCGACAGGACCCCCCGCCGGGAGGACCTCGGCAGCCGGCAGGACCTCGGCAGCCGGCGGGACTCCGGCAGCCGGCCCGAGGCGGGCGGACTGCCGCGAACGCCGGGCCATCGGCCATCGGGGCTAAGACCCGTCCTCCCTTCCGCCGACGTGCACGCGTGCCGGGTGGACCTGGCGGGTGCGCACGGGTCGAAGTGGTGGCATCCCCAACCGTCCTGACCGGAGAGAGCCGATGAGAACCTCCCACATGGCAACCGCGGCGGTCGCCATCGCCACACTGATCACCGCGGCGTGCGGCGGCTGCTCCAGCAGCACGAAGACGACGACCGCAGCGAGCACGCCGCCTCCGACCGCTTCCGCGACCGCCAGCGCCAGTGCCAGTGCCAGTGCCAGTGCGAGCCCGAGTGCCAGTGCGAGTGCCACGGGAACGGGCAGCGCCAGTCCCGGCGCCGGCGCGACGGGCGGCGGCACCGTCGTCGCGGGGGCCACCATCGGCAAGTTCACGGACATCCTGGTCGACTCCCAGGGCAAGACGCTGTACCTCTTCGAGAAGGACACCTCCACCACGTCGACCTGCTACGACGAGTGCGCCGCCGCGTGGCCGCCCGCCCTCACCACGGGCGCGCCCACTGCCGCGCACGGCGCCGACCAGGCCAAGCTCTCCACCACCACCCGTACCGACGGCAAGACGCAGGTCGTCTACAACGGCCACCCGCTCTACTACTTCGAGGGCGACAAGGCCCAGGGCGACACCAACGGCGAGGAGTCGAGCGCCTTCGGAGCGAAGTGGTACGTGGTCAACGTGGACGGCAACAAGGTCGAGGGCGACTGAGTCCGTGTACGGCGTCGAGCGTCCTCCCCACAGCCCCCGGTGGGTCCGCGGCACCCTCTGGGCGCTCCTTCCGGTGGCGGTGACCGCGGGTCTCTACTGGTACGGCCGGGCGCACACCCCGGACTACACGAGCGCCCTGTTCGGACTCCGCTTCGACGACGCGAACCGGCTCAAGGCCCAGCTGGGCAGCGCCCTGCTGGGCCTTGCGCTGGTCCAACTCCTGCTGGCGCTGTGGATGTACGGCCGACTGCCCGGCCTGCCTGCCGCGCGCCCGTGGACCAGGACCGCGCACCGGATCGGCGGCCTGGCCACCTTCCTGCTCTCCCTCCCCATCGCCTACCACTGCATCACCGCCTACGGGGTCCAGCTGACGGACAGCCGGGTGGCGCTGCACTCACTCGCCGGCTGCTTCCTCTACGGGGCGTTCGCCGCCAAGGTCATCGTGGTCCGCCACCGCCGCCTGCCCGGCTGGGCGCTGCCCCTGGCCGGGGGCGTCCTGGTCGTCACGATCGCCCTGCTCTGGTACACCGCCGCCTTCTGGTACCTGAACGACTACGGGGCACCGGGACTCTGAGCCGGCTCAGAGCCGGCTCTGCCTCCCGCTCCCCCACCTCGACCGCCGGTACTCGGGCCCCGCAGGACTGAGCTTCTCGGGCCGATGTCCGTCCGTTCCGTCGTCGGGGTCCGGTGGGCCGGGAGCGCCGGACCTCCGGAACCGGAAGCCGTGCAGCAGCAGGACGAGCGGCCCCCGCCCTGGTCGGCGCGAGGTGCAGCCAGACTCCCCCGGAACCCGCCGATCGCCACCGATCCGCGCCGATCAGGCCAGCACGCCAACACCCCTGCACCGGTTCCCGGTCAGCCCCCGTCACCCCCGTCGCCCCCGTCACCCCCGGCCTGAGCCTCCACCTGAGCCTGGGCCAGCATCTCCTGCGCGTCGGCGAGGTCCTCGGCGGTGGGCGCGTCGTCCTGGGTGAGGCGGTGACGCCAGTATCCGGCGAACTCGACCGAGGCCTTGGCCCACCCGCGCTCCCCGACCAGGTGACGGCGCAGCGCCCGCACCGCGGAGGCCTCGCCCGCCAGCCAGGCGAACGCCGTGCCACCCGGCAGCCCGGCACTCCGGACTGCCTCGGTCAGCCGCCCACCCGGGGCGACGCCGTCGCGGTGCAGCCAGTGGACGGTGAGGTCGGCACGGGTGTCGAACGACTGACGCTCGGCCGCGTCCGCCACCTCCAGGAAGGCCACCGCCGGAGTGCCGGCGGGCAGCGCCTCCAGCAGTGTGCCGGCCGCCGGGAGGGCCGTCTCGTCGCCGGCCAGCAGCACCCAGTCGGCCCCGGCGACGGCGGCTCCGAGCGGCACCGGCCGGGCGTACAGGTCGGACGGACCGACCATGCCGAGCCGGTCCCCGGGCAGCGCGCGGGCCGCCCAGGCGCTCGCCGGGCCGGTGTCGCCGTGCAGCACGAAGTCGACCTCCAGCGCACGGGTACCGGGCCGGCGCCGGCGGAGGGTGAAGCTGCGCATCCAGGGCCGTTCGGCCTCCGGGATCGCCAGGTAGGCCTGGTACCAGCTCATCGGATCGTCGTCCTGCGCGGGCAGGACGGGCTCCTCCTGCCCCGCCCTCGGGAAGCAGAGCTTGACCTGCTGGTCGGGGGCGCAGCCCACACTCTCGGCGAGCGACTCGGCCTCGAAGGTGATCCTGGCCATGCGCGGGGTGATCCGCTCGACCCCGACGACCTGGACGAATGTGACGGGCAACGGCATGGTCGACCCTTCCGGTTCGGGCTCCACTGATAACCTTACGGCATAAAGAGTTACCTCGGGCAGGATACTTTACGCCATAAGGAGTTGTCCTCGTGACCGTCTTCGCCGGACAGGGCGACGCCCACCGCTCGATGTCCCTGCTCTGGGGCTCGCCGGACCGCCCCCGCCCCGGGCGCAGCGGCCCCAAGCCCGGACTGAGCGTGGAGGCGATCGTGGCCGCCGGGATCGCGGTGGCGGACGCCGAGGGCATGGCCGCGCTCTCCATGCGCGCGGTCGGCGAGCGGCTCGGCCGCACGGCCATGGCGCTGTACACCTACGTCCCGGGCAAGGGCGAGCTGCTCGACCTGATGCACGACCGGGTGCTCGCCGAACTGCCCACCTCCTACGACCTCGGCGCCGGCTGGCGGGCCGCCGCCACGGCCTGGGCCGAGGACGCGTTCGCCTGCTACCTGCGCCACCCGTGGGTGCTTCAGATCTCCCAGGCCCGGCCGGTGCTCGGTCCGGCCGAGCTCGGCGCGATGGAGGCGCTGCTGCGGATCCTCGCCGGGGCCCGGCTGACGCCCCGGCAGCTGCGGGGCGTGGTCGCCGCGCTGTGGCAGCTCGTCCGCGGCATGGCCCGGACGGCCGCCGAGGCCCGTGCGGCCGCGGCCGCCACCGGCGTCCCCGACGAGGAGTGGTGGTACGCCCGCTCGGCCCAGCTCACCGAGCTGGCACCGGACTTCGCGGAACGCTTCCCCCTCCTGACCTCGCTGGAGAGCGGTGCCGCCGCCCCCGAGGCGGGGGACGGCAACGGCACCCACCTGGAGGCCCAGACCCGGGAGGCCTTCCGCACCGGCCTCGCCGTCCTGCTGGACGGCGTGGAGGCGGCCACCGTCGGCTAACCCTCCGTGCCGGCACTCCGGCGCGAGCGCCCTATTCGGTCCGAACCGACGGCCAGTGCGGCGCCCATGACGACCAGGACGACGTAGCCGACCGTCCGGTGGTCGTCCGGCACCAGGTGGCGGACGAAGCCGAAGACGTGCAGGCCCCACAGGCGGTCGGAGAGCAGACCACTGATGCCTCCGCCGACCAGGACGAAGCTGATGAAACCGAGCAGGCTCTTCATGCGGTCGAGGTTAGAGAGGCCGCCCGGCGTTGGGATCCGACTTTCGGCGCGGCTCCACCCCACCAAAGTCGCGGTCTCGGCCTGCACCAAGGTCATGGTTTCGGCCGGCCCCACGAACGCGGACGAGACCCGGGAGCCCCGGGCGCAACACCGCCGGCAGCACCGGGCGCGACATCGCGCGCACACCGCGGGCAGCACCGGGAACAGCGCCGCAAGCAGCACCGGGGCGGCCCCCAGCACGAAGCAGAGCGCGAGCGGCACCCTTCCGACCAGCAGGCCGACGGTGGCGGTGCCGCCCGCCGAGCCCGCGTTGAAGGCGGTGTTCACCCAGGCCCCCGCCCGGGTCCGGGCCTCCGGTGCGGCGGCCTCGTCGGCCAGCAGGTAGGCGGTGGTGACGGCCGGTGAGACGAAGAGCCCCGCGCAGGAGACGGCAACGGCCAGCACCGGAAGGTTCGGCGCGAGCCCGGCGCAGGCCAGTGCGACGCCCAGCCCGGCGGCCAGTACCGGAAGCCTGGCCGCGTGCGGGGCGGACCAGCGGAGCGCGCCGAAGGCGAGGCCGCCGACCGCGCTGCCCACCGAGAGGGCCGCCAGCACCCAGGCCACCGCGTCCGCCCGTCCGTGCTGTTCCGCGAAGGCGGCCACCATGAGGTCCAGCGCGCCGAGTGCCAGCCCGGTCGCCGCCGAGGCGAGCACCGCCCGGCGCAGTGCTCCCCCGGGCGCCCCGGTCGGACGACCGTCCGACCGCTCCCCCCGGACCGCCGCGGTCCCGGTGAGTTCCCGGGCGGCCGGCGAGTAGGCCAGCGCGAACGCGCCCGCGAGTACCAGCCCGGCGCCCACCGCGACCCCGGCGGCCGGGCCGACCCGCCCGGCCGCCGCGAGCAGCAGCCCCAGCAGCAGCGGACCACCGACGAAGAGCAGTTCCTCGGCGACGGTGTCCAGGCTGTAGGCGCGCCGGAGGAGGGCCTGATCGGGCACCAGGCTCCGCCAGAGGGTCCGCATCACCGGCCCGAGCGGCGGGGTGCAGGCGCCGGCGGCCACCACCAGCACGCCGATCAGCAACGGCGGAGCGCCGGGCCGCCAGGCGGCGCCGGCCGTCAGGGCGAGCAGCCCGGCGTACACCGCGGCCAGCGGCGGCAGCGCGCGCCGGGGGCCGAACCGGTCGACGAGGGCGGCCCGGGCGGGCGAGAGCAGGACGCTGGTCAGTCCGAAGAGGGCCAGCGCCGTTCCGGCCGCCGGGTAGGAGCCGGTGGCGTCCCGGACGGCCAGCATCAGGGCGAGCGGGACCATCCCGTACGAGAGCCGGCCGAGCAGTGCGGCGGCGAAGGTGCGGCCGGCGTGCGGCGTGCGCAGGACAGCGCGGTAGGAGGGGGTCAAGGGAACGTTCCTCGGTGGAGGCGGGCCCGGCGCGCAGCCGTGCCCGCGGGCGTGCGGGGACACCGATGCGCCGCGCCCGACGGTGGGACGCGGTCGCGGCGGGTCGCCTAGACACGGGGGAGGAACATGTCCGGCACGCTACCAGCTCCCCGGCGCGGGACGGCGGCCTCCGGAGGGCCCGGACGGAGCAGCGGGCGCGGCGGCCCGGCGGTGGCGCAGGTACGTTCGCCGTGTGCAGCCAAGGTCAGTGCAGCAGAGGTCCGTGCGGCAGGCAGCGACGCAGCCGAGGTCCGTGCGGCAGGCAGCAGCGCAGCAGGGCTCGGTGCGACAGACAGCAGCGCAGCCGGTCCCGGTGCCGCAGAGGTCACACCACGTCAGGAGGGCGGCCGCGACCTGCGCCGTCGCCCCGCGGCTCCTGGCCGCCACCACGCTGGTCCTCGCCGTCACCGCGCCGGCCCTCACCGCGCCGACGGCCGTCGCCCAGGACGCGGCCGCCGTGGTCGGCGGCGAGCGGCTGGGGCGGCCGGCCGTGCAGGTGGCTCCGTCGGCCGGGGCGCCCGCGCTGCCCGCGGAGCTGACCGGACGGTCCTGGCTGGTGGCGGACGCGGCCACCGGCGAGGTGCTGGCGGCGCGCAACGCGCACGTGCCGCTGCCGCCGGCCAGCACGCTGAAGATGCTGTTCGCGGACACCGTGCTGCCCAAGTTCGACCGCTCGCTGGAGCACAAGGTGGCACCGTCCGAACTGGCCGACCTCGGGGCGGGCAGCAGTCTGGTGGGCATCAAGGAGAACCTGCCGTACCGGGTGGACGACCTCTGGCGGGGCGTCTTCCTCAGCTCCGGCAACGACGCGGTGCACGTCCTCTCCCACATGAACGGCGGACTTGCGCAGACCGTCGCCCAGATGCAGGCCCGTGCGCTGTCCCTCCAGGCCCGGGACACCCACGTGGTCTCCCCCGAGGGATACGACCAGGACGGACAGGTGTCCTCGGCCTACGACCTGACGCTGTTCGCCCGCGCCGGGCTGCGCAACAAGGACTTTCGTGCCTACTGCTCCACCCGCACGGCGCGCTTCCCCGGGGGTGTCGACAAGACGACCGGGCAGCGGACGGCCTTCGACATCGCCAACACCGACCGGCTGCTCGGCAAGTACCCCGGGCTGATCGGGGTGAAGAACGGTTACACCTCGAACGCCGGGGCCACCTTCACGGGTGCCGCCGAACGCGGCGGCCGCACGCTGCTGGTGACGGTGATGCACCCGGAGTCGCAGGCGAAGGTGTACGACGAGGCGGCGAGCCTGCTGGACTGGGGTTTCGCGGCGGCGGGCAAGGTCGAGCCGGTCGGGCACCTGGTGGAGGAGACGGCCGCCTCGGCACCCGCCGGCGAGGCCCCGGCGTCCGGCGGGCTGCCCCGGGCGATCGAGCAGGCCCACCACGCGATCGGCCCGGCCGGCTGGACCGCCATGGCCCTCTGCGGGGCGCTGGCGCTCTGGGCGGCCGGCCGGGCCCGTGGCCGGAATCGGTTCCGCCCGGTGGCCGCGGAGGCCGTGCCGGTGCCGGTCGCGTTCCCCCGGGCCGGGGCCACCGCGCTGGGCGGAGCGACGGCGGTGGGCGGCCGTCGCCGCCGGCGGCGGCTCGCCCGCTCCGTCCGCGCCCACGTCGTGGCGGCCCGGCAGCGGGCCCGGCGCTCCCGCTGACCGGCCGGGTCCGAGGGAGCACGCATCGAGCCCTGGCTGCTCGACCGCTTCTCGACCGTGGGGCGCGGCGACTTCGCCCGGACGGCCGAACGGGTGGAGGCGGTGTACCCGGCGCTGCACGCGTTCGAGCCGTGACCTCGGACCGAACAGGCTTCCGCAGCGAGGCCCTCACCAGCCCGGACGACACCGCCGCGCAGCGCCGGGCCCGGATCGCCGGCAGCCGGCTGTCGCGCCGATCTCGGCCGTCGACCCGAGCGACCCCAGCGACCCCAGCAACCCGAGCGACCCGGAGATGACGACGGCCCTCACCGTCGCGATGCCACTCGACTCGGTGGCCGTCCCGGCCCCGCCCTCCCGCCGCCCACCGGCGGCCGGGCCTGGCGGGCAGCGAGCCGACGGGCGGACAAGCCGACGAGCGGGCGGGCGGCGCCCCGAAGACCCCCTAGACTTCCCGCCATGAACGACGCGACGCCCGATCCCGCCACTCCCGATCCCGCCTCGCGGGAGCGGCTGGAGCGCCTGGTCCGCCTCTCCTCCGGCAGCTACCTGCTGGTGACCACCTACAAGAAGGACGGCACCGGCGTGCCCACCCCGGTCTGGGTGGTCCGCGACGGCGACGCGCTGGGCGTGTGGACCGTCACGGACTCCTGGAAGGTCAAGCGCATCCGCAACCGCGCGGACGTCCTGGTCGGCCCCTGCGACGTCAAGGGCCGACCGACCGGTGAGGCGTACCCGGCCACCGCCGAGATCCTCGGACCCGAGCGGACCGCCGCCTACCGGACCCTGCTGCGGCAGAAGTACG
Source organism: Kitasatospora sp. RG8 (assembly GCF_017813315.1). Classification (NCBI taxonomy): domain Bacteria; kingdom Bacillati; phylum Actinomycetota; class Actinomycetes; order Kitasatosporales; family Streptomycetaceae; genus Kitasatospora; species Kitasatospora sp. RG8. The sequence continues at coordinate 89,119 of NZ_JAGIYX010000017.1, read as the reverse complement.
GCCTGCTGGGCGTGGTCACCCTGCTCGGGAGCCGGCTGCGGCGCGGCGACCGCGGCACCGTCGGGATCCGGATCACGCTGACGGACTGACCCGCCCGGCCTCCTCCTCCACCTGCGCGCAGGTGTCCAGGATCACCCGGGCGACCAGCTCCGGGTCGTCGCTCATCGGCACGTGGCCGCAGCCCGGCAGCCGGACCAGCCGGGCGTCCGACAGCTCGTGCAGCGCACGGACGCCCTGACGGCGCAGCAGGATGCGGTCCCGGGTACCCCAGGCGACGGTGACCGGGAGGGCGGAGAGGTCCCCGGTGAAGCGCAGGCCGCGGCCGGCCGCCAGGGTGGGTTCGAAGCCGGTCGCCGCGCGCAGCGCCCCGGTCTCGGCAGCCGCCGCGGCGGCGTCCCGGCGGGCCGGGCGGGCGTAGATGGTGGAGACCAGCAGCGCCCGGCCGGCGGTGGAGCGGGCGAGCCGTTCGACGACCGCCTGCGGCAGCACCCGCGCGCCGACGCGCATGCCGCCCAGCACGGTGTAGGCGTAGCGGCGCTCGGCCTCCGTCCAGAAGCCGGCGGGTGCCAGTGCCGTCACCGAGCGGGCCAGCCCTGCCCGGCCGAGCCCGAGGGCCAGCAGCCCGCCGAGCGAGTTCCCGGCGACGTGCGGCCGTTCGATGCCGAGCTCGGCGCAGAGCCGTCCGAGCACCGGGACCACCGCGTCCACCCCGTACGGCACGCCCGGTGGCAGGGCGGGCGAGGCTCCGAAGCCCGGCAGGTCGACGGCGATCACCTCGTGCCGCTCGGCGAGTGCGGGCAGGACCGGCTCCCAGGCCTGCCAGTGGTGGCCGATGCCGTGCAGCAGCAGGAGCGGGCTCCCGGCGCCGAGCCGCCGGTGGCGCACGGTCACCTCCCCCGGACCGTGCGGGGCGGGCAGCGGGAAGGTGACGTCGGCGGGCATGGGGCTCCTCTGTTGGACGCGATGTCAGCAGGGATTCGCGATGCCAGCAAGGATTACCGACCGGTAGCCCGCCCGACAAGAGGAGTGCCGCCGCGGACGCGCCGACCCTCCGGCGCCGCGTCGACGGGCACCCGAACCTTCTTGGTACGTACATGACGCCCTGACTGTTCTCCCGCTGTACGTCTGGCCGTCGGCCACAGCGCGCGGTATGGCACGGGTGGCGCTGTTAGACACGCACCGCCCGGGCATCACCGCCCGAGCATTACCACCCACGCATCACCGCCCAGGCACTACCACCCGTCAGACCGTCGGCGCGTCAGACCGTCCGCGCGTCGGAACATCCGCCCGTCAGACCGTCCGCGCGTCGGAAACATCCGCCCGTCAGACCGTCCGCCCGTCAGGACCATCAGGAGGAAAGCCCATGCGGCGTACCGATCGAGTCCGGCTCCGCACCCTCGCGGTGGCTTCCGCCGCCGCCGTGGTGGGAGCACTGCTGGCCCTCCCGGCCGCCACCGCGCAGGCGGTGTCGCCGGACATCGTGATCAGCCAGGTGTACGGCGGCGGGGGCAACTCCGGCGCCCCGTACGCCAACGACTTCATCGAGTTGTACAACCGCGGCACCGCGCCGGTCAGCGTCACCGGCTGGACGGTGCAGTACGCCTCGGCCGGGGGCTCGTCCTGGTCCCGGACCACCCTCTCCGGCACCATCGCCCCCGGAAAGTACTACCTCGTCCAGGAGGCGGCCGGCGCCGGCGCGGGCGCGGCCCTGCCGACCCCCGACGCGACCGGGACGTTGGCCCTGAGCGCGACCTCCGGCAAGGTCGCCCTGGTCACCAACGGCACGGCGCTGACGTGCACTTCGGGCTGCGCCACCCAGCCCGGCGTGCGGGACTTCGTCGGCTACGGCTCCTCCGCCAGTTCCGCCGAGGGCTCGCCGACCGGCAACCTCTCCAACTCCACCGCCGCGCTGCGGGCCGGCGGCGGCGCCACCGACACCGACGGCAACGCGGCCGACTTCGCCGTCACCGCACCCGCCCCGCGCAACTCCTCGTCCGCCGGCGGCGGCACGGGCGGCGGCACCCGAATACACGACGTCCAGGGCGCGGCGCGGACCTCCCCGCTGGCCGGACGCCCGGTCTCCGCGGTGCCCGGCGTCGTGACGGCCGTCGGCACCGCCGGCTTCTGGTACCAGGACCCGACGCCGGACGCCGACCCGGCCACCAGCGAGGCCGTCTACGTCTACACCTCGTCCGCCCCCACCGTCGCGGTCGGCGACTCGGTGACCGTCGGCGGAACGGTGAGCGAGTTCCGTCCGGGCGGCACCGGCGGCACCACCAACCTCACCATCACCGAGCTGACCGGCCCCAGCGTCACCGTCCTCGCCCACAACGCGGCACTGCCCGCGCCCACCGTGGTCGGCCCCGGCGGCCGGGTGCCGCCTGCCACCGTCGTCTCCGGCGTCACCGGCGGAGACGTCGAGACCGCCGGCGGCTTCCAGCCCGCCACCGACGGCCTCGATTTCTGGGAGTCCCTGGAGGGCATGCGGGTCGAGCTCGACAACGCGGCGGTGGTAGGCCCGACCAGCAAGTTCGGTGAGATCCCGGTCGTCCCGCAGGGCAGCACCACCCGCACTGCCCGGGGCGGCATCCTGCTCCAGGCGAACGACGCCAACCCCGAGCGGGTCATCCTCGACGACGTGCTCGCCCCCACCCCGGCCGCCACCGTCGGCGACACCCTGAGCGGCGCCACCGTCGGCGTGCTCGACTACTCCTTCGGCACCTTCAAGCTGCTGGTCACCGCCACCCCCGCGGTCACCCCGGGCGGCACCGCACCCGAGACCACCACCGCACCGGCCGCCGGCGAGCTGGCCGCCGCCACGTTCAACGTGGAGAACCTCGCCCCGGGCGACCCGCAGAGCAAGTACGACGGCCTCGCCGCCGGCATCGTCGGCAACCTCAGGTCGCCCGACCTGGTCGCCCTGGAGGAGATCCAGGACAACAGCGGCGCCACCGACAACGGCGTCGTCGCCGCCGACCAGACCCTCGCCAAGCTCACCGCCGCCATCACCGCGGCCGGCGGCCCCGCGTACTCCTACCGCCAGATCAACCCGCAGGACGACCAGGACGGCGGCCAGCCCGGCGGCAACATCCGCCAGGTCTTCCTCTACCGCACCGACCGCGGCCTGACCTTCACCGACCGCGCCGGCGCCGGCTCCACCACCGCCAACTCCGTCGTCAACAACGCCGGCACCCCCGCGCTCGCCTACTCCCCCGGCCGGATCGACCCCGCCAACTCCGCCTTCGACGCCAGCCGCAAGCCGCTGGCCGGCGAGTTCCGCTGGAACGGCAAGCCGGTCTTCGTGATCGCCAACCACTTCAACTCCAAGGGCGGCGACCAGCCCCTGTTCGGCCGCTACCAGCAGCCCGCCCGCCCCTCCGAGACCCAGCGGCACGCCCAGGCCACCGTCGTGAAGTCCTTCACCGACCAGATCCTGGCCGTCGACCCGAACGCCGCGGTCATCGTGCTCGGCGACCTCAACGACTTCGAGTTCTCCCAGACGGCCGACCTGCTCACGGCCGGCGGCTCCCTGGTCGACCTCCCCCGTACCCTCCCGCTCAACGAGCGCTACACCTACGTGTACGAGGGCAACTCCCAGGTGCTCGACCACATCCTGATCTCCGGTGCCCTGGCGGCGAAGCCGTACGGCTACGACATCGTCCACCTCAACAGCGAGTTCCCGACCCAGCTCAGCGACCACGACCCGCAGGTCGTCCGCATCCCGCTGCCGTAGCGCCCGCCGAACCGCCCTGCGGTACCGACCCCACGCCGGGGGGCGGGGTCAGTACCGCAGGGCCTTCACGACCACGGGCAGCAGCGTCTGATCGGCGGGGGCCCGGCTGAAGGCGATCGGCTGGGCCTTGTCCCCGGCCGGGAGGTCCTGGACGCCGACGAACGAGCTGTCCACCGCCTTCCCGCTGGTGTCGGTGAAGTCGACCTGCACCGCGTACGAGGCGGTGCTGACCCCGCTGTTCACGATGGTCACCACGACCGCGTGCAGCCCGCCCGTCTGCGTCCGCGGGATCCCGGTGACCGTGATGTCCCCGAGCGCGTTCCCGCCGTTCTCCAGCGTTCCGAGCGCCGTCGCGGCCTTCTGCCGCGCCTCCACGGCCTGGGCCGAGACCGACGCCTCGAACGAGGCCGCCGCGGCCGACGCGGAGGCCGCGGCCGCCGACACCGAGGCCAGCGCCGACTCCGCCGTCGAGGCCAGCGCGGACGGCGGCTCGCCCGAGAACGTCGACGGGTTCGGCGCCGTGCTCAGCGTCGAGGCCGGTGCCGACGAGGCGAGCGACGGGTTGGTCGACGAGCTGCTGCACGCCGCCAGCACCCCCACCCCGCCCACCGCCGCCACGAACGCCACCGCCCGCACCGCTCTGCCGCCCCGCTTCGGCACATCCTGAACTTCGCGCACCGCGGATCCCTCTCCCGAGTCACTGGCCCGGGCCCGGGCGGCCCGTACGCCCCCCATGCTTCGCAACAACCACCCCGCACGGCGACCTCTGCTCCCCCGTTCGAGTGGGACGGCCGCGACGGCGGGTCGGCGGGTGGCCGGAAGCGTCCCGGGCCTGTTCCGACCGGTCGGCAGCCCTTCCGGGCGGCCTCACCCGCTGGAAATCTAGTGGCCGTCAGCCGGGGAACCGACACACCACAACCCCGGGAACGCGGGGCGGAGCGAGCCCACCACGCCCAGTCCAGCGCCCTCCCACGGCCCCTCCCACGGCCTGTCTTGTACGCGCAAGGCCTGCTCCCCCTGCGTCGTCGTATGCCGACGGCCGTCGCACCGGCGCCTTCCGTCCTGACATCCCCTCATCCGGTCTGGAGACCTCCATGTCTGTTTCGCGCCCCGCCGTCCGCCTCGCCGCCACGCTCCTCGCGGCCGGGCTGTCCGCGCTGACCCTCGGTGCCGCCCCCGCCCACGCCGGGCCGGAGCCGACGAGCGCGGGCACGGCGGTCCCCGGAACGAACGACAAGGGCGGCGCGGGTCAGGGCCCGTCCACCTGGTCCAAGAGCCAGACCGCACCCGGGTCGGGTGCGGCGGCCACGCTCGCCTCGGCCCGGATCACCCGGGACGAGGCGCTCGCCCGGGCCGATGCATGGGTCAACCTCGGCCTCGGCTACAGCTGGACCACCTACCACGACGGCTACCGCCAGGACTGCTCCGGCTACGTCTCGATGGCCTGGAAGCTGGCGACCCCGGGCCTGGACACGACCAGCTTCGTCCCCAGCGGCGTCGCCTCCTGGATCAGCAAGGGCGACCTCAAGCCCGGCGACGCGCTGCTGAACGACGCGGCCGGCAGCGGCGGCCACATCGTCATGTTCGACCACTGGACGGACCCGGGCCACACCTCCTACGTGGGTTACGAGTTCACCGGCAGCGGCGTCCACCACCGCACCATCCCCTACCCGTACTTCCCCGGGTACGGCACCTACCGGCCCGCCCGGAACAACAGCATCGTCGACACCCCCACCACCCCGCCCGTGACCGCCCACCCACGTCTGGACTTCAACGGCGACGGCAAGTCCGACGTCGCCGGCAAGCTCGCCGACGGCACCCTCCTGCTCTGGACCGGCAACGGCGACGGCACCCTCAACACCGCCAGCGGCTACAGCATGTGGCCGGGCACCGGCTTCAGCGCCGTCAACAGCCTTGTCGCCGACGACTTCAACGGCGACGGCAAGGCCGACATCGCCGGCAAGCTCGCCGACGGCACCCTCCTCCTGTGGACCGGCAACGGCGACGGCACCCTCAACACCGCCAGCGGCTACAGCATGTGGCCGGGCACCGGCTTCAGCGCCGTCAGTCCGCTCATCGGCTGACGGCTCTCCACGGCCGGCGCGGGGGCGACGAGGTCGAGTCGGAGAGCCGGCTCGACGGCGCCCCGGATCGTACGCCCCGGCCACGGCCCACCCACCCGGTGCCGGCCCCTCTCCAGGGGCCGGCACCTCCTGGTTCGGGGCCGTCACCACAGCAACGCCAGCGGGTGGACCCCCGACGCGAGGACCGGCATCGCCGGGATTGGCGAGTGGGCGGTGAGCGCGGAGCCGCCGCGCGGCCCGACCGCACGGGACACCCTTGGCCGGTGGTGTGACCAGGGCCATGTCGACCGTACGGGAACCAACGGAGGTGGCGGGCCGACTGGTGGGGCGTGAGTGCGATGTCGCCGGGTGGCCGGCCGTTGAGTGTGTTGGCGGGGTTCGCCCTGCTGTTGGTGGTGGTGTTCGGGGTCGCCTTCGCCGTGGGGCGGGCGGCCGGGCCGGTGTCGCCGGGGCTGACGCCCGGGAGCGGGGGCGGCGGGAAACCCGGGATGAGCGGGCACGACATGGGGGCGGGCCGGTGAGCGCGGTCGCGGACACCGAGGCCGGTGCGCTGGTCAGCACCGATCTCGCGGTCGGCGGGATGACCTGTGCGGCCTGCGTGGGCCGGGTGGAGAAACGGCTGGCGCGGATCGAGGGTGTCACGGCCGGCGTCAACCTGGCGACCGGGCGGGCGCGCGTGCTGCACCCGGCCGGGGTGGGCGTCGAGGAGCTGGTCGCGGCCGTCGAACGGGCCGGGTACACCGCCGAGTTGGCCGTGGCCGGGCAGGCCCCGGCGGACCGGGAGGAGGAGCCCGGGCAGCGGTGGCGGCTGCTGGTGACGGCGCTGCTGGCCGTCCCGGTGGTGGTGCTGTCGATGGTGCCGTCCCTGCAGTTCCCGGCCTGGCAGTGGGTCTGCTTCGGGCTGGCGGTGCCGGTGGTGACGTGGGGCTCGGCCGGGTTCCACCGGCGGGCGTGGCAGGGACTGCGGCATGCCGCGGCGACCATGGACACGCTGGTCAGCCTGGGAGTGGTGGCGTCGTTCGGCTGGTCCGCGTACGCGCTGCTGTTCGGCGGGGCCGGGACGATCGGCATGCGGATGCCGTTCTCGCTGACCGCGGACGGAGGCGGCGCGGCGCACGTCTACCTGGAGGCGGCCGTCGGGGTGCCGCTCTTCGTGCTGGCCGGGCGGCTGCTGGAGGGCCGGGTCCGACGGCGCAGCGGTTCGGCCCTGCGGGCGCTGGCCGAGCTGGGGGCGAAGGAGGTGTGCGTCCGCGACCCGGAGTCCGGCGAGGAGCGACTGCTGCCGATCGAACAGCTGCTGCCCGGACGGGAGTTCGTGGTGCGGCCGGGCGATCGGGTGGCCACCGACGGCGTGGTGGTCGAGGGCGGCTCCGCGCTCGACCTGAGCATGCTGACCGGCGAGAGCGTGCCCGTGGAGGTCGGCCCCGGGGACAGGGTGGCGGGCGCGACGGTCAACGTCGGCGGCGCACTGGTGGTCCGGGCGACCGCGGTCGGCGCCGACACCCAGCTGGCCCGGATCACCGCGCTGGTCGCGGACGCCCAGGCGGGCAAGGCCCGGGCGCAGCGGCTGGCGGACGCGGTGGCCGGGGGGTTCGTGCCCTGCGTGCTGGCGGTGGCGGTCTGCGTGCTGGGCTTCTGGCTCGGCGCGGGGACCGACCCCCAGGCGGCGGTGACGGCGGCGGTCGCCGTCCTGGTGGTGGCCTGCCCGTGCGCGCTGGGCCTGGCCACGCCGACCGCGCTGCTGGCGGCGACCGGGCGGGGCGCCGAACTGGGCGTCCTGGTCCGTGGCCCGGAGGTGTTGGAGAGCCTGCGCAAAATCGACACCGTGGTGCTGGACAAGACCGGCACGCTGACCACCGGACGGATGGAGCTCGCCGAACTGACCACCGTGCCCGGGGTGGACGAGGACCAGGTGCTGCGGCTGGTGGGAGCCGTCGAGCACCGTTCGGAGCACCCCATCGGGAGGGCCGTCGTGGGGGCGGCCCGGGACCGGTGCGGCTCCGAGCCCCTCCCGGCAGTGGCCGGTTTCACGGCCACCGCCGGAGTCGGGGTTTCCGGCACGGTCGAGGGCCGGCTGGTGCGGGTGGTCCGGCCGGACGACGCCACGGCGCCGCTGCCGGCCGCGCTGGCCCAGGCACTGGCGCGCGCCGGGGAGGCCGGGCGGACGCCCGTGGTGGCGGAGCTGGACGGACGGCCGGTCGCCGTCCTCGCGGTCGGCGACACGCTGCGCTCCGGCAGCTGGCGGGCGGTCCACCGGCTGCGCGGGATGGGCCTGGAGCCGGTCCTGCTGACCGGGGACGGGCCCGGCGCCGCCCGGGCGGTCGCCGGCGAGCTGGGCATCGAGCAGGTGCACGCCTCGGCCTCGCCCGAGCGCAAGGCCGAGGTGGTCGCCGGGCTGAGGGCCGCGGGGCGGACGACGGCGGTGGTCGGTGACGGCGTCAACGACGCGGTCGCACTCGCCTCCGCCGACCTCGGGGTGGCGCTGGCCTCCGGCAGTGACGCCGCGATCGGCGCCGCCGGGCTGACCCTGGTCCGCGGCGACATCGAGGCGGTGGTGGACGCCGTGCGGCTGGCCCGGCGGACGCTGGCCACGATCCGGGTCAACCTGCTGTGGGCGTTCGGGTACAACGTGGTGCTGATCCCGCTGGCGGCGGTCGGCGTGCTGAACCCGATGCTGGCGGCGGTGGCGATGTCGCTCAGCTCGCTGCTGGTGGTGGGGAACAGCCTGCGGCTGCGCACCTGGCAGCCGGGGCGGGGCGGCCGGGGTGGCTCGGGCGGGCCGGGAGGATCGGGCGGACCGGGTCGCTCCGGTAGCCGGGGTCCTGGTGGCAGGGCCGGGCACGGGCGGCGGCCGGGGGCGGGCCGGTGAGGGCGCTGTTCTCCGGCCGGGCGTCGGAGCGGATCCGGGTGTCGGAGCGGGTCCGGGCGGTCGGACCGCCGGTCGCGGCGGCCGGGGTGGCGCTGGCGCTGCTCTCCGGCTGGACGGCGGCCGGAGGCGCCGGTCGGCAGCGCCCCGTGGAGGCCGGACCGGGGTGGCTGCTGCTGCCGACGGCCGGCGGATCGACCGCCACCGCGGCGTTCTTCACGATTCGCAACCCGGGCGATGTGCCCGACGAACTGACCGGCGCCAGCTGGGAGTTCGGCGGGCGCGTCACACTCAAGCGGCACCGGCACCAGGGCGCGTCCGGCCGCTGGGAGCCGGTCGCGGCGCTGCCGGTGCCGGAGCGCGGCGAACTGGCGATGTCACCGGAGGACGCGGACCTGATGATCACCAGTCCGCCGACGCTGCGGGCCGGGCAGTGGGTGGAGTTCACCCTGAGCTTCCGTCACAGCCCCGACGTGAAGGTGCGGGCCGAGGTCGTCCCGCCGGGCGGCAGGCGCAGCGGCTGAGCCGGGGGCGGGCACAGCGCCTGATCGGGACGGACACAGCGGCCCACCGGCCGGGCACGCCCGGGTAGCCCGAGCCCCCCGGGTGGCCGAAGACGGCTGGGCAGCAGAGCACGGCTGAGCGGCCGGGCCCCTCACGAGGCCCGGCCGCTCAGCCGTGGGCGCCGGGGACCCGGCGGTCCGCTCAGTCGTGCGGGACCACCGCCACCGGCGCGTACGCGTGGTGGATCACCGCATGCGCCACCCGGCCGATCCTCGCGCCCAGGTCGTGCGGACGGCGCCGCCGTCCGACCACCACCAGGTCGGCCGTCGCGGAGGCCTCGACCAGCGCGCGGGCGGCGCCGAGCCGCACCTCCTCGACCACCTCCGTCTCGGGGTGACGCTCGCGCCACCCGGCGAGGGCGAGGGCGAGTCCCTTGGCCTCCAGCGCCTCGATCTCGCCCAGGTCGGCCTGCGACGGGATGAAGCCCACGGTTGCGAACGCCGGCGGCAGGTCCCAGCCGTGGACGGCCCGGAGCCTGGCGCCGCGCAGTCCGGCCTCCCGGAAGGCGAAGGCGAGCACGGAGTCGTCCGGATCCTGGGTGTCGATGCCGACGAGGACCTCCCCGGACTCGCCGGGCGCCCTCTCGGGGCGCTCCCGCACCGGCCGGACCAGCACCACCGGCGCGGCACTGCGGGCGGCGGTCGCCATGCTGACCGAACCGACCAGCAGCTCGGCGAAGCCGCCGAGGCCGCGCGAGCCGAGCACCAGCAGACCGGCGTTCCCGGCGGCGCCCACCAGGCCGTCCACCGCGGCGTCGAGGATCACGTCGGTGTTCACGGACAGGCCGGGGTGGCGGTCGCGCACGGCCGCCGCGGTGTCGTCCAGCATCCGCCGGGCGACGGCGGGCGGCGAGTCCTCCTCGACGAAGGCGGACCGGCCGTCGGTCAGCCACGGCCAGGCGTGCACCAGGCGCAGCGGGGCGCCGCGGCGGACCGCCTCCTCGGCAGCCCAGTGGGCGGCTGCGGTGCTCTCGGACGAGCCGTCGACTCCGACCAGAACGGGGGGCGTCATGAGGGGATTCCTTCCGCTGCGGGCCACCAGGGCCGGGCGGCGCGTCCTGACGCACCGTCCGATGCCTCTACTCTGGCCGCCGGGGCGGGGTGCGGCCCAGTGCCGCAGGGCCCCCGGCGGCAGGGTCGTTGGTCCCGTGCGGCGCGGCCGGCAGCGGCTCGCCGGGCGGACCCCGCCCTACCGGCCGGGTGGGCACGGGCACTACCGTGAATCCGGCAATCCTCCTGGTCGGGCGACCCGGGGGCAGTCCGGGCACAACGGGGCAGAGTGACGAGGAGGACGCCGGTGGGCGGCGCGGACGGTACGCGGGCGGACACGGACGGCACGCGGACGGACACCGGCGCTCCGGCGGGCCCCGGCTGCCCCGCAGCCGACGGCACCGGCCCTGCCCGGAGCGCCGGCCAACCCCCGGACACCGGCCACACCCCGGGCAGCGGCCGTACCCCGGGCAGCGGCCGTACCCCGGGCACCAGCCGTACCCCGGGGACCGGCAGGGCGGACGGCGGCGCCGCGCGGATGCCGCAGCTGCGCCTCGACGAGCTGCTGGAGGAGCTCCAGTGGCGGATCGACGCGGCACGCGGCACCCGGGACCGGGTGCACAGCCTGCTGGAGGCGGTGCTGGCGGTCGGCCGGGAGCTGGACCTCGCCCAGGCGCTGCACCGGATCGTCGAGGCCGCCGCCGACCTGGTCGACGCCCGCTACGCCGCGCTCGGTGTGATCGGCTCGGACGGGCACACGCTCTCGCAGTTCCTGACGGTCGGTCTGACGCCGGAGGAGATCACGGCGATCGGGCCGCTGCCGTCGGGGCGCGGCATCCTGGGCGAGCTGATCAGCCACCCGCAGCCGCTGCGCTGCCCGGTGCTGTCCGAGCACCCGGCGTCCGTCGGCTTCCCGGCCAACCACCCGCCGATGCACACCTTCCTCGGGGTGCCGGTGCGGGTGCGCGGCGAGGTGTTCGGCAACCTGTACCTCACCGACAAGCGCGGCGGGCTGGACTTCGACGCCGACGACGAGGCGGTCATCGCCACGCTCGCGGTCGCGGCCGGGGTGGCCATCGACAACGCCCGCCTGTACGAGGAGGCGCAGCGGCGCCAGCGCTGGCTCCGGGCGAGCGCGGAGATCACCCGCAGCCTGCTGTCGGGCGCGCCGCGGCTGGAGGTGGTGGAGCTGATCGCCAGCCGGGCGCGGGAGATCGCCGGGGCCGAGCTGGCCGACGTCTCGGTCGCCGTGGCCGGGCCCGACGAGCGGGCCGAGGAGCTGACGGTGGAGGTGGCGCTGGGCGGCGACCCGGGCGTCCGGCTCGGGGTGACGGTGCCGGTGGACGGCACGCTCTCCGGCGCCGCGTACGCCTGCGGCTCGCCGGTGACCAGTGACGGGCTGGCCGGCGACGCCCGGTTCCCCGCCGGGCCGCCCGGGCGGTTCGACGGCCTCGGGCCGGCGGTGGCGGTGCCGCTGGGTACCGGCGCGGGGTTCGGCCGGGGAGTGCTGCTGCTCGCCCGGGCGATCGGGCGGCCACCGTTCACGGCGGAGGAGACGGGCCCGCTGCTGGGCTTCGCCGACCAGGCCGCGCTCGCCCTGGAGCTGGCCGAACGACGGCTTGACGCCGAGCAGTTGGCACTGCTGGAGGACCGTGACCGGATCGCCCGGGACTTGCACGACCTGGCCATCCAGCGGCTCTTCGCCACCGGAATGACCCTGCAGAGCGCGGGCCGGCTGATCGAGAGCCCGGGCGCGGCGGACCGGGTCGGCCGGGCGGTCGCCGACCTGGACGAGACGATCAAGATCATCCGCTCGACCATCTTCGGGCTGCGCGCCCACAACGAGCCGGACCGGGGCCTGCGGGCCCACGCGACCCGGATCGTCGGCGAGGCACGGACGACGCTGGGCTTCGCGCCGCGGCTCGCCATGGAGGGGCTGCTCGACACCGACGTGCCGCAGGAGCTGGCCGACCACGTGCTGGCCGTCCTCGGTGAGGCGCTCAGCAACGCGGCCCGGCACGCCCGGGCGGGCCGGGTCGAGGTGGACCTCCGGGTGGCCGACGACCGGGTGCGGCTCACCGTCACGGACGACGGGGTCGGGGTGCCGGAGGGCGGGCGGCGCAGCGGCCTGCGCAACCTCGCCGAGCGGGCGGAGAGGGCGGGCGGCGACTTCGAGCTCCGGGCGGGCGAGGACGGCGGCACCCGGTTGGTGTGGTCGGCACCGCTGGGCCCGCGGTAGTGCCGCGGTAGTGCCGCGGTAGTGCCGCGGTAGTGCCGCGGTAGTGCCGCGGTAGTGCCGTCCGGCGGTGGCGGCGACGATCCGTCGGACCGGCCCCCGACAGTACCGGCCGGCTGTGGCACGCGGGGCGTACTCCCACCCCGCGTGCCACCGCCGTGAGCCGGGTCGGGCCGTACCCGGCGGGTCGTGCCCGGCGATCAGCCCGGATCGGCCCGGCCGGGCAGGGTCGACCGGTCAGGCCCGGTCGGCCCTGCACGGCCGACCGGGCCCGGCGGGTCAGATGCGGGTGTCCTCCACGACGGGGACGAGGTCGCGGGGCGCCGCGCCGCCCTGCCGCCCGTCGTCGGCCCCCGGCGAGGTCAGCGTGCGGGGTGCGGCGGCGGGGGCGGGCTGCTTGCCGCAGAAGGCGGGCTCCAGCGCGTTCATCAGGCCCTGGGTCACGGTGCCGTTGTTGGAGGCGTTGGCGAAGACGACGACACTGCGGCGGCCGTCCGGGGTCGTGAACGACTGGGTCTGGAAGCCCTGGACGATCCCGCCGTGGCCGAACACGTTGCCGCAGGACAGCGCGATCTGCCGCAGCCCCAGCCCGTAGCTGACCTTGGCGGTGGGGGTGGGCAGCACGCTGGTCATCTGCTTCAGCGAGTCGTCCGAGACCAGCCCGCCGGCGCTGCCGGCCATCAGCGTGGTGAGGAAGCGGTCCATGTCACGGGCGGAGGACACGACCGCGCCGGCGCTCCAGACCCAGGAGCCGGTCTGCTCGGTGGAGTCCAGCAGCGGCTTGGAGCGGTCGTCGTTGGTCAGGTAGCCGGTGACGTGCCGCCCCTCGATCCCCTCCGCCGGCACCTCGAAGGACGTCCGGCTCAGGGCCAACGGGTCGATGACCTCGTCGCGCAGCACGTCGGCGTACGGACGGCCGGTGATGTGCTCCACCGCCAGGCCCATCAGCACGAAGTCGGTGTTCGAGTACGAGTAGCGCGATCCCGGCGTGTACTGCACACCGTGCGCGACCGACATCGACACCAGCTTCGCGGGGTCGTAGACGTTGTGGCGGATGCGCGCCTCGAAGGCGCTGGTGGTCTCCTCCCCCGCCTGCTCCAGGAGGTCGTTGGTGTGGTCGTAGATGCCGGCGCGGTGCTCCATCACCTGGCGGCCGGTCATCGTCCAGCCCTCGGGCAGCGTGCCGGCCGGGAGGTAGTCGCGCAGCGGCTTGTCCAGGTCGATCCTGCCCCGCTCGACGAGCTGCATGACCAGCACCGCGGTGAACATCTTGCTGTTGCTGCCGACCCGGAACCGCCAGTCGGCGTTCATCGGCGTCCCGTCCAGATCGGCCTTGCCGACCGTCAGCGAGACCTTGCCCTCGGCCGCGCCGTGATCCCTGATCACCGCGAACGCACCCGGCGCTCCCGCGTTCACCGCGGCCTGCAGCGCCGCACGCACCCCGGCGGTGTCCGGCACTGCCGCGGCCGCCGCCGGCGCCGCCACCGCACCCGTCGCTCCCGTGGCCACGACCACCACACCGGCCGCAGCCACGGCCAGCGAACGCAGGATTCCAACCCGTGCCATCAGAAACCACCCTGACATCTCGTCACCTGGAAGATCAGATCCCGGCGGGACCAAGATCCAATATCCCGGATGGGGGGTCGTCCGACAAAACAGGCCCGGCCGTGACTGCCCCTAAGGGCAGACCGACGGCCGATCGCCGGGGACCGGGACGGGCGGCGGCCCGGCCCGGACCGGTCCAGTCCGGCCCGGTCCGGTCCGGTCCGGCCCGGTCCGGCGGGTTCAGCCGCGCAGGCCTCCGGGCGTCCGCAGTCGGGCCGGCTGCGCGGCCTCGCCGGCCCGGCGCACCTCGGTGGCGATCAGTGCGGCCTGGACGCGCCGCTCCACCCCCAGCTTGGCCAGCAGCCGCGAGACGTGGTTCTTCACCGTCTTCTCGGCGAGGTAGAGCCGCTCGCCGATCTGGCGGTTGGTCAGCCCCTCGCCGATCAGCGCCAGCACCTCCTGCTCGCGCACGGTCAGCTCCGGCCCGTGCGAGGCCGGCTGCGCCGGTCCGGCGTCGTTGCGCAGCCGGTTGAGCAGGCGCGTCGCGGCGCCGGGATCGAGCATCGAGCGGCCGGAGGCGACGGTGCGCACGGCCGCGACCAGGTCGGTGCCGCTGATCTGCTTGAGGACGTACCCGGCGGCGCCGGCCATCACGGCGTCGAGCAGCGCCTCCTCGTCGTCGAAGGAGGTGAGCATCAGACAGGCGAGGTCCGGCATGCGGGAGCGCAGTTCGCGGCAGACGGCCACGCCGTCACCATCGCCGAGCCGCACGTCCAGGACGGCGACGTCGGGGCGCAGCGCTGGCACCCTGACGAGGGCCTGCTCCGCGGTGGCCGCCTCGCCGATCACCTCCAGGTCCGGCTCGCCGTCCAGCAGGTCGTGGACTCCCCGGCGCACCACCTCGTGGTCGTCCAGCAGGAACACCCTGACCGGTGCGGGCTCCCCGGTGCCGGTCGTCTCGCTCGCCATCGTGCGGCTCCGCCTTCCTCGTCCGCGGCACGCACCAGCTGCGGGCCCTCCGCATCATCCCCGACCGGGCCGCGCCGCCCCAGGGCCCAAGGACCCCATTCGGCCCGGGGACCGGTGACCGGGGACCGGGCCGGCGACCGGGGACCGGGGCCGGGGCTGGCGACCTGACGCATCCGCACGTCCCGGCGCGCCGCCGTCCGGCGGTGTTCAGGAGTGGTGGCGGCGCACGTTGCCCACGCCGATCAGCAGGAAGGCCGCGCAGACCACGGCCGCGCCGCCCGCCGCGGTGGCGAGGCGCGGTGCGAGCGGGCCGCCGCCGGACAGCAGGATGGAGACGGCGCCGAGCGAGGAGACCGCGAGGCCGACGAGCAGCCAGCCCAGCAGCACGCGGGCGCCGGGCCCCCGGCCGGGGCGCGGGATGCGCGGTGCGGGGCCGGCGTCGAGCATCGCCCAGCGGAGGCCGTCCTCGCGCAGCTCGGCGCGGCGCTGCCGGTGGGCGCGGATCCGCAGGATGACGGCGGCCACCAGGCCCGCCAGGGCGAGCCGGGCGGCGGGCTCCCACCCCGGCACTACCAGCAGGAGTCCGCCGGCCAAGGCCAGGGCGGCCCACCAGAGGACGCAGGCCGCGGCGGCGGTGCGGGCGGACCGGGGGCGGTCGTCACCCGCCTGGAGGTCGGCGATGGCGGGCAGGTACCAGACGCAGCCGGACGCGGTCACGGCGGCGGTGCCGATCGCCAGAACGGTGTGGTGCATGGTGGGCACTCCTCAGCCGGTGGGTTCGACTCCGGGGAGGGACGCTCCCCGGGGGCCGTCCCCGCCCGCCCGGGGGCATCGGTGCGGGCGGGGACGGCGTTCGGGGCCGTCGGTCAGTCCGACGGTGTCTTCAGTGCCCGGCGGCGCGGCGCCGGGGCGTCGTAGTTCGCGGGGACCACGCCGGCCAGGTGCTTCGCCGGCTCGCCGTTGTTCTCCAGGTGGTCGCGGGCGGCGATCTCCGGGTGGTGCAGGTCGAAGGCCGGGGACTCGGAACGGATGCGCGGCAGGGTGACGAAGTTGTGCCGCGGCGGCGGGCAGGAGGTGGCCCACTCCAGCGAACGGCCGTATCCCCAGGGGTCGTCCACGGTGACCTTCTCGCCGTACTTGGCGGTCTTCCAGACGTTGTAGAGGAACGGCAGGATCGACAGGCCCAGCAGGAACGAGCCGAGGGTGGAGACCGTGTTGAGGGCGGTGAAGCCGTCCGAGGCCAGGTAGTCGGCGTAGCGGCGCGGCATGCCCTCGGCGCCCAGCCAGTGCTGGACCAGGAAGGTGGCGTGGAAGCCGATGGTGAGCGTCCAGAAGCTGATCCGCCCGAGCCGCTCGTCCAGCATCTTCCCGGTCATCTTGGGCCACCAGAAGTGGAAGCCCGCCATCATCGCGTACACCACGGTGCCGAACAGCGTGTAGTGGAAGTGCGCGACGACGAAGTACGAGTCGGAGACGTGGAAGTCGATCGGCGGCGCGGCCAGCAGCACGCCCGTCAGGCCGCCGAACAGGAAGGTGACGAGGAAGCCGACGGTCCAGAGCATCGGGGTCTCGAAGCTCAGCGAGCCCTTCCACATCGTCCCGACCCAGTTGAAGAACTTGACGCCGGTCGGCACGGCGATCAGGAAGGTCATGAAGGAGAAGAAGGGCAGCAGTACCTGGCCCGTCACGTACATGTGGTGCGCCCAGACCGTGACCGAGAGGCCCGCGATGGCGACGGTGGCGGCAATCAGGCCCGCGTAGCCGAACATCGGCTTGCGGGAGAAGACCGGGATGACCTCCGACACGATCCCGAAGAACGGCAGGGCGAGGATGTACACCTCGGGATGGCCGAAGAACCAGAACAGGTGCTGCCAGAGCATCGCGCCGCCGTTGGCCGGGTCGAAGACGTGCGAGCCGAACTTGCGGTCGCACTCCAGCGCCAGCAGCGCGGCGGCGAGCACCGGGAAGACCATCAGGACGAGGACCGAGGTCAGCAGCACGTTCCAGCAGAAGATGGACATCCGGAACATGGTCAGGCCCGGGGCGCGCATGCAGATGATGGTGGTGATGAAGTTGACCGCACCGAGGATGCTGCCGAAGCCGGAGAGCGTGACGCCCATGATCCACATGTCGGCGCCCACGCCGGGCGAGTGGATCGCGTCGGAGAGCGGCGCGTAGAGGAACCAGCCGAAGTCGGCGGCTCCCTGCGGGGTGGCGAAGCCGCCCGCGGCGATCAGCGAGCCGAACATGAACAGCCAGTAGGCCAGCATGTTCAGCCGCGGGAAGGCGACGTCCGGGGCACCGATCTGGAGCGGCATGATCCAGTTGGCGAAGCCCGTGAACAGCGGCATCGCGAAGAGCAGCAGCATCACCGAACCGTGCATCGTGAAGGCCTGGTTGAACTGCTCGTTGGAGAGGATCTGCGTCCCCGGCCGGGCGAGTTCGGCGCGCATGACCAGCGCGAGGACGCCGCCGATCAGGAAGAACCCGAACGCCGACACCAGGTACATCGAGCCGATCGTCTTGTGGTCGGTGGTCGTCAGCAACCTCACCAGGGCGGATCCGGGCCGACGGACCGGTCCCCCTCCCGGCCGTGCTGCGGACGGCTGCGGCGCGCTGTCGCCCCTTGCCTCTGTGGCGCTCAAGGACGCACTCCTTCGAAAACCTCTGCGGATGGTGGCGATCCATGATCGAAGCTCGGAACCGCCGCGCCCCAGGGCCGTTGGACCCAGCCGCCCCGGGCCGGTGGGCCTCCCTCCGGGGCCGGCGACCGGGACTTCCGCCACGGCGCCGACCCCGCCGACCGCCCATGCCGACGACGCGCACCACACGCACGCGCCCCACCGCCCCGCCGGCTTCACCGCCCCGCACCGCCGCACCGCCCCACCGCCGCACCGCCGCCGGGCATGCCGAAACACCGGTGCCGGCAGGGGAGTCGGTACACACTCCCCGGCCGGCACCGGTGCTGTCCCGGGCCGCTACGCGACGCCGGGCGGGTCCTCGGTGAGCCGGTAGCCGGTGACCAGGTCGGGCCGGATCGCCACCGTGTGGTCCATCGCGGACGCCACCCACGGGCTCAACAGCGCTCGGTAGCGTGCGAGTTGCCCGGGATCGGTGACCGGCCGGGCGTAGCCGGTGACGACCACGCTCCAGCCCAGACGGGTCAACGGGTCGATGGCGTCCGCCTCGTAGGCGACCACGACACCGGCCGCGTCCGCCCCCAGCGCCTCCATGGTCAGCGCCGCGCCGTCGTGGGTGCGGATCACGATCTCGTCGTCGACGAGCAGGTGGTTGACGGGCCTGATGGCCGGCAGCGCCCGTGCGGTGAACACGATCCGCCCGAACGGTGCGCCGCCCAACAGCCTCAGTGCCTCGGCGCGTTCGACCGGCACCAGGTGGCGCGGCGGCACCTCGGCGGCCAGCAGCAGTCCGGCCCGCCCGGCCTCGCCGCTCACGGGGTGGCCGCTATCAGGCCGAGCCCGCCGTCGTGGCGCCGGTAGAGCACGCGCCCGCGCCGGGTGCCGGGCTGGGCGAAGAAGAGGAACGGAAGGTCCGCCCCGGAGAGCCGCTCCACCGCCCGCTCCTCCGTCAACTCCGGTGCGCCACAAGGACTCACCGTGAGCGGGACGGCCGGCCTTGTCGGTGGGGCGGCGGCCGTCGTGCGGGCCAGCCGGTAGCCGGTGGGGCCGACCCGGTAGACGACCGCGTCGGTCTCGGTGGCCGGGTCGGTGAACAGGTGGATGTCGAAGTCCATCGCGTCCATGGTCCGGGCCGCCGCGTCGGGCGAACACCACACCAGGGCGGCGCGCTTGCGGCGGACGATCCGCTCCGGCCGTGCGCCGTACGGCACTTCGGTGCAGGGGTCGGCCCCGAGCAGCCCCGCGCCGGCCCGTACGAGCCCGCGTCCGCTCCGGGGCGCGACCTGCCCGGGGACGCCGGCGAACGGCCCGCGGGCACGCGTCCGGCGGGACCATGGCCGGGGCGTCCAGCCGGAGGCGGCGGTGGCGATCCGACCGCGCAGGCCGTCCGCCAGCCGGTCCAGCGCCTCGCCGAGGTCGGCGGCGCTCTCCTGGACCCTGATCCGCCGGCCGTCCACCTCGGCGTTGACCTGTGCCAGCACCGTCGCCGCGCCCGCGGCGCCGGCCGCTCCCCCCGTGCCGACCGCGCCCACCCGAACCCGCAACGCCTCCACCAAGGCGTCGGCCCCGTTCACCACGGCCGCGATCCGGGCCCTGGCGTCGGCCGCCACGCCTCCCGGCATCCCCTCGCACACCTGCACCGTGATCAACTCACCCATCTCCGGCCTCTCCCGTCCCGCCACTCGGACTTCCGTACTTTCACGTCCTGCCACGTCTGCCCCCGGCGCGCCCGGCGCACACACCGGCGCGCGATCACGATCCCTCCGCCGCTCCGAACCGGACAAGGGCCGAACGGCCCCATGGCCCCCGGCCGCCCTGTCCTGCCCCGCCCCGTGAGCGGTGTGCGAGGATCGGATCATGCCTGCTCTCGACAACCAGTCGGACTACTGGAACTCCACCGGCACGGCGAAGACCTTCGGGCACCCGCTCCACCCGGAGTGGCTGGCGCGGCTCGACCGCGCGGCGGCCGTCCTCGACTACGGCTGCGGCTACGGCCGGCTCGCCGGAGAACTGGCCGTACTCGGCTTCACCGACGTCGAGGGCGTGGACATCGCGCCCGAGCTCGTCGCCCGCGCCCGGGCCGAGCAGCCCGCCGCCCGGTTCACCGTGCTGACCGACCCGCCCCGGCTGGCCCACCCCGACGGCATCCTCGACGCGGCGCTGCTGTTCGCCGTCCTCACCTGCGTGCCGGGCGACGACGGGCAGCGTGACCTGGTCGCCGAACTGCACCGGGTACTGCGGCCGGGCGGCCTGCTCTACGTCAGCGACCTCTGCCTCCAGCCCGACGCCCGCAACCGCGACCGGTACGCGGAGTTCGCCGAAAGGTACGGCCGGTACGGGGTGTTCGAGACCGGTGACGGCGCGGTCTGCCGCCACCACACCCGGGAGTGGCTGGACGAACTGCTCGGCACGTTCGAACCGGTCGCCGAGCGCGCGCTGCCGGTGCGCACCATGAACGGCCGGCCCGCGGTGGCCACCCAGCTGCTGGTCGCCAGGCGCTGAACCTCCCGCGCCCCGGAACCGCCGTGCGGTCCCGGGGCGCGGGTCGGCCGTGGGCGCGGCGGGCCGGCGTCCACGGCGGGCGCGGCGGGCGTCAGGAGACCGGCGACAGGCGCAACCGCTGCGGCGCGGCCTTCAGGTGCGCGGAGAGGTCCGGCAGCGGTGGCGCGTCCCCCACGGTGAACCACACCAGGACGTCCTCGCCCGTCCGCACGGGCAGGGCGGGGAAGTCGTTCTCCGCGTGCTCGGTGCGGTGAAGGGCGAGCGGCGGCGTCCCGGCGGCGGCCTCCGGGCATAGCCGCCGCTCGACGTGGCCGGCGAAGGCGGTGGTGTCCCACGGGTGGCAGATGGTCGCGACGACCTGCCCGGCACCGTCCGGGGCGGTGAAGCCCGGACCGCGCAGCAGCAGGACGTCGTCCGAGTCCAGCATGGTGGCGTTGGCCGCGTCGCGGTGGGCCCGCCAGACCGGGCCGTAGTAGAAGGCCCGCAGCGCCCTCGCCCGTTCCGTCATGTCCGGAAAGCTTCGCAGCCAGACGAAGCGGTCCGGGTCGTCCAGGTCCCGGAACCGGCCGCCGACGGTGATGCCGGCGGCCTCCTGCCCGGTCACGAACTCCCGCTCGAAGAGCTCGATCAGGGTGTCGCGGGCGCCCGGGCGCAGGGTGTACTGCCGGAGTTCGACGATGGTCACGAGGCGTCCTCGGACCGGGTCCGGGTCAGCTCCATGACCCAGTTGAGCTCCCAGCTCCGCCCGCCGTCCGCCGAGAACTCCTGCTCCCAGCGGGCCGAGTCGGCCGTCAGCCGCCACCAGACGAAGTGGACGCGGATCGGCAGGCCGCGGTAGGTGTCCTCGCCGTGGAAGTCGCCCCGGTCGCCGGTGAAGCCGCCGACGACGGGCGGGTCGAGCCGGCCGGTGCGGCTGTCGGCCCAGTGGATGGACCACTCCTTCCGTTCCCGGTCGAAGAGGCGGAGGGTCACGCCCTGGCGCCCCAGGGTCGGGAAGGTGATCTCGTCGATGTTGCCGTTCCCGCCGAACAGCGGGCGGACGACGGCGTGGCCGGGGAACTCCTCCCAGCTGTCGCCGCCGGTCAGAGGCCCGGTCAGCCTGCGGTTGGCCACGTCCCAGGAGCCGTGAAGGAAGTCGAAGTCGTTCATGGCCCGGAGGCTAGGGCCGGTCCACTGCCACCTCCTGTCAGTGGATACTGGGAGCCGTGCGCGCCGGCCGACTGATCTCGCTGCTCCTGCTCCTGCAGAACCGGGGGCGGATGACCGCCCATCAGCTCGCCGACGAGCTGGAGGTCTCGGTCCGGACGGTCTACCGGGACGTCGAGGCGCTCGCGGCGGCGGGCATCCCGCTGTACGGGGACGCCGGGCACGGCGGCGGCTACCGGCTGCTCGACGGCTACCGCACCCGGCTCACGGGGCTGACGGCCGAGGAGGCGCAGGCGGTCTTCCTGACCGGGCTGCCGGGCCCGGCGGCCGAGCTGGGCCTCGGCGAGCAGCTGGTGGCCGCCCAGCTCAAGCTGCGGGCCGCCCTCCCGGCGGAGCTGCGGGAGCAGGCGGAGCGGATCCAGCAGCGCTTCCACCTCGACGCGCCCGGCTGGTACGGGAAGGCCGACGACACCCGGCACCTCGCGGCCGTGGCCGCAGCTGTCTGGGGCCGGCACGCGCTGTGGGTGCGCTACCGGCGGTGGAAGGCGCCCACCGAGGTCGAGCGGCGGCTGGAGCCGTACGGGCTGGTCCTCAAGGCCGGCCGCTGGTACCTGGTCGCCGCCGCGGACGGCGGCGACGCGCGCACCTACCGGGTCGACCAGATCATCGAACTGCGCTCCCTGGAGGAGCAGTTCGAGCCACCGGCGGGCTTCGACCTGGCGGCCCACTGGCGGGACCGGCTCGCCGACTTCCACGCGCGGCTGCACACCGCGGAGGCGGTGGTCCGGCTGTCGCCGCGCGGCACCGCCCGGGTCCGCGAGCAGCTGGGCCACGCGGCCGGGCAGGCGGTCGCGGCCGGCGGGGTGGTGGAGGCGGACGGCTGGACCAGGGCGGCCGTGCCGATCGAGTCGGTCGACCACGCCCACGGCGAGTTCCTGAAACTGGGCGCCGACGTGGAGGTCCTGGAACCGCCCGCCCTGCGGGCCCGCCTCGCGGCGACCGTCCGCGAGCTCGCCGACCGGTACGGGGCCCAGGCCCTGCCCGGGGCCCCGCGCGAGGCGGGGGCCGACGGTGAGGGCGACCTCGCGGGCGGCGGCCGGCCCTGAACGCCTCCGGCGAGGGTGCGGCGCCCCCTGCGTGCCGCCCGGACCGGCCCGCGTGTTCAGGGGCGCTCAGGGCGTCGGGGCCTCAGGACATCAGGGCGTCAGGACGTCAGGGCCGCTGGGCGTCAGGACCTCAGGGCGTCACGGCGTCACGACGTCAGGCGCGCGATCTCGCCGATCTCCAGCGCCGCGTACACGGAACCGTCCGGCCCGACGGCGATGCCGTGCGGCTCCGCGCCCGCGACCGGCAGCTCGTACCCCTGGTAGCCGCCGTCCGGGGTGAGCGAGCCGATCCGGTTGCCGCCCCACTCCGTGAACCAGAGGCGCCCGTCCGGGCCGGCCGCGACGGCGTGCGGGCGGGCGGCCCGGTCGGGCAGCGGGTACTCGGCCACCGTGCCGTCGACGGCGACCCTCGCGACCTGGCCGGCGCCGATCTCGACGCACCAGAGCGCGCCGTCGCCGCCCGCGGCGATGCCGACGGGCGCGGCCCCCTCGGTGGGCAGCGGATGCACCGTGATCCGCCCGTCGACGGTGATCCGGCCGACGGCGTGGGCCTGGTTGAGCGTGAACCAGAGCGCGCCGTCCGGCCCCGCGGTGATCATCGACGGGAAGGCGCCGTCCACCGGCAGCGGGTACTCCGTCACCTCGCCGTCCACGGTGATCCGCCCGATCCGACCGGCGTTCAGCTCCGTGAACCAGAGCGCCCCGTCGGCCCCGGCGGCGATCCCGAACGGCCCGGCGTCCTCCGTCGGCAGCCCGAACGACCGCTCCCGCCCGTCGACCCCGATCCGCCCGATCCGGTGGTCCCGCATGCGGGTGAACCAGAGCGCGCCGTCCGGCCCCGCCGTGATCACCGACGGCCCGCACCCGGGCGCCCCCAGCCCGAAGCGCCGCACCGACCCGTCCGCCGCCAGCCGCCCGATCTCCCCGGCGTGCACCAGCGTGAACCAGACCGCGCCGTCCGGCCCGATCACGACCCCGTACGGCCCGGCCCGGCCGTCCGACACCGGGACCCGCTCGAAAGTCATCCGTTTCCCCCTACCGCTTCACTATTGCGACTGGCGTCGCATTAGCACTCTCGCACATTCCCCGCCGGCACGACAAGCGCCACCGGCCCTCGCCGGCGGCGGCCTCCGGGCACACCCCCTGCGCACACCCGGGCGCGCGGAGCGGCCCGACCGCCCCCGAGGCCCGGCCACTCCTGAGGCCCGGCTACTCCCGGACGGGCGCCCGCTCGCCCTTCACGCCGCGGCGGCTGCCACGGCGCGGTTCACCGGTGTCGCCGCGCAGGACGGAGATGACACCGACGCCGGCGGCGCAGAACGGGACGGCCAGCAGGGCGCCGAGGATGCCGGCCAGGCCCGAACCCGCCATCACGGCGACCATGATGGTGGCCGGGTGCAGTTCGACGGTGCGGCTCTGGATCAGCGGCTGGAGGATGTTGCCCTCGATCGCCTGGACGGCGAGCACCACGCCGAGCGCCCACAGCGCCGTGCCGAGCCCGCCCTCGGCGAGCGCGACCAGGACGGCGACCGTGCCGGAGAGGAACGCCCCGATGAACGGGATGTAGGCACCCATGAAGACCAGCGCGCCGAGCCCCGGGGCTCCGGGGACACCGAGCAGCAACAGGCCGATGGTGATGAAGAAGGCGTCGATCAGGGCGATCAGCGTGGTGCCGCGCATGAAGCCGGCCATCGCGTCGAAGGCGCGGTCGGCGCAGGCGACGACCGTGCCGGCGATGCCGGCCGGGAGGTACGAGCGGAGGGCGTCGGCGGTGCGGTGGCCGTCGCGCAGGAAGAAGAAGACCAGGGCGAGGGCGAGGACGCCGCCGGTGAGGATCTGGGTGGCGAACCCGAGCCCGGAGAGCACGCCACTGGTGACGGTGGTGACCAGGGAACTGGTCTCGCCCTTGGCGTTGTCCAGCGCGTGGCGGATCTTCTCCCCGAAGGGTCCGAGCCAGTCGGCGATCCGGTCGCCGGCCTGCTGGAGCGCCGTGGCGATCTGCGGGGCGCTGTGCACCAGCGAGTTGACCAGCAGGGTGATCACCCCGCCGACCGCGAGCACCAGCAGCGCGCAGGTGAGTCCGGCGGCCGGGCCCCGGCCGACCCCGCGCCGGACCATCCACGGCATCACGGGGTAGAGCAGCGAGGTGCCCAGCAGTGCGAGGACGACCGGGATGGTGGCGGCGCGCAGTTCGACCAGGGCGAAGCCGACCAGCGAGGCGACGGTGATGAGGAGGATGCCCGCCACCGACCAGGCGCTCGCCGCGCGGATCGAGGGCGGCAGCATCAGGTACGGCCTGCGGTGGTCCGCCCTACGCTCGCCCGGACCGCCGTCGGACGGGGGCTCCCCCGACATCTCCACCTCCGCCTGGGCCGATCAGTCCGCGTTTGCCCCATCTCAGCAGACGGTCTGATTGAATGCCCGTTTTCTGACCCCCGGGCGTGCCCGCCCCACGAGGGCGCCCGGACCGGCCACCGAGCCGCCGGCCCGAACGCCCACGGGACAGAACACCTAGGGCAGGTGGATCAGGAAGTCCCAGGACTGCTCCTGGTTCCTGACGTCCAGCGGCCGCAGAGCGATCCGGGTCGGGAAGATGTCCAGCACGCTGATGTCGAGGGCCAGTTCCGTTCCGTCGACCGGCCCGCCGGGAACCACCACGTAGAACTTGAAGACGTCCGGGTGCCCCGCCGGGCGGAGCTGCCACTCCCGGGGCTCGGACGAGCCGACGACCTCCGTGTTCTCCTGCGGGTAGCCCTCGTAGCCCGCGAAGGTCCGGTGCCGCTGGTTGCGGAGCAGGACGTTGCCGTTCTCCAGTTCCTCCACCTCCCACGACTGCGCCTCCACCTCGCCGTCGGCCGGCGGGATGAGGACCAGGGGCTCCTTGGCCCCCGGCAGCGTGAGCAACTGCTCGTTCGGCTTGCGGATGCCGAAGATGCCGTTCGGTACGAGTGCCACGGTCGACTCCACTCTGGCGGGCGGCGCCGCGCAGGCGCCACCGACTACTGGGCGGGTCGATTCAACCGGCGCCGACCAGGCCGTACACGGAGGAACCGCCGGAGGCTCACCCCATCGGGATCCCGCGCCAGCACACCCGCCCGAGCCCCGAACGTCCGTGCCGCACCGGCTCCCCGAAGCGAGCCGCCCCGCCACCGCCCGCGCTACACCGGCCCCCGAGGCGGACCGCCCCGAACTCCCGCGCTACACCGACTCCTCGAAGCGGACCGCCCCGCCACCGCCCGCGAAGGCCAGCACCCGCTCCGCCTCGCTCTCCGCCGCCTGGCGGTCGGCCCGCCGCAGCGCCGTGTACGGGTGGATCACCACGGCGCGTGCCTCGTCCCGGCCGCCCTCCTCCAACTGCCAGTCACCGGCGACCAGGCCGTCGACCAGCAGGATGCCGGACACGAGGCCGTTCTGGGTCATCAGTCGCGGTCGGTACTCCTCGGGCAGGACACGGGAGCGGTCGGCGTGCGAGAGCACCAGGTTGTCGAAGGGTGCGACCAGGCGGACCGGCGCCGGCACGGACGGGTCCGGCCGGGGCGCGTCCGGCAGGTCGTAGAGCAGCCGGCCGTGTTCGTCGCGGAAGGTGACCAGGCCGGGGGCGAGCCGCTTCAGCACCGGGCCGAGGCGGGTGAGGCCGCACCACTTCTGCAGGTCGGCGGCGGTTGCCGGGCCGAAGGCGGCGAGGTAGCGCAGGGCCAGGCCGTCCAGCGAGGGGGCCGGGTCGAGCGGGCGGCCGAGCCAGTGCTCGGCCGTGGTGTGCGCGGCGGCGCCGCCCCGGCCCCAGAGGCCCCGCGGCGGCACCTGGACCAGCGGCAGCAGGCATCGCGCGGCCTGCGCGAGCGCCGCCGGGTCGCGGCCGGGGCGGGAGGCGGCGAGCAGCGGGCCGAGCTGCTGGAAGGTGCGCGGCTCCTCCTCGACCAGGGCGCGGGCCTCGTCGGCGAGCGCGTCGAGGTCGAGGCCGGCCAGCCGCTTGCCGTAGGCGCTGCGCAGGCCCTGGTCGAGCACGGGCTGGACGAGCGGACGCAGGGACAGGCAGTCGTCGGCGGTGACCAGGTGGATGGTGCCGCGCTGGAGGGCGATCCGGACGACCCGGCGCTGCTCGATCAGCCCGGTCAGCTCCTCGGGGGCGAAGCCGTCCAGCCGGGCGAGCAGGCCGAGGTAGGGCGGCTGCGGCGCGGCCTGGGCCTGGAGCCCGCCGAGGTGGCGGACCATCTCGGCGGCCGTCACGGTGGCCCGGTTGAGCAGGTGCTGACGGGCCAGCAGGGCGCGGCCGAGCGCGCGGGTGGTCAGCACGTCCGTACCGGTCACCGCCTGCCGTCCAGGACGGAGCGCAGGACGCCGATCCGGTTGGTGGTGATCGAGTCCACGCCGGCCGCGCGGAGCCTGCGCATGGTGCGGCGCAGGTCGGCGGTCCAGGTGGAGACGGCGAGTCCGGCGTCGTGGGCCGCGGCGGTGAAATCGGGGTTGACCAGGCCGAACGGCGGGTTGAGGTACTGCGGGCGCAGGTCGTCCAGCAGGGCGCGGACGGGCAGCCGCGGCTGCTTCCAGGTCAGCGCGATCTCGGCGTGCGGGGCGAGGGCGCGGACGGCGAGCATCGCGGTGGCGGGGCCGCAGAACGCGACCCGCTGCTCGGCGCCGAGACCGGTGACGGCCTGCCAGGTGGCGGCCACCGGGTGCGGGTCGTCCAGGTCGATCAGCAGCCGGGCGGCCGGGGTCGCGGCGACGGTCTTGACCGCCTCGGCCAGGGTCGGGACGGCGAGGTCGCCGTCCCGCAGTCCGTCCAGCTGGTCGAGGGTGACCCGGCGCAGCGGGCGCGGGTCGCCCCAGAGGCGTTCGAGGGTCTCGTCGTGGAGCAGGACGGGCACGCCGTCGCGGGTGAGCCGGACGTCGACCTCGACGGCGTCGGCGCCGGCGGCGAGCGCGGACTCGACGGAGGGCAGGGTGTTCTCGCGGTACCGGAACGGGTCGCCGCGGTGGGCGACGGCGAGAACGGGGCGGCGGTCGGCGGGGGTCGGTGCGTTCACGGCGGTGGCGGTCCTCGGGGCCTTCGGCGGGATGGGCGACGGGAGGTTCTTCGGGGTGTCCGGGAAAGTGGCCGGCGGGCGGGTCGGCCGGGCGTCCGGCGCGGTGCCCGGCGAGCGGGACGGCCGAGCGGCGGCGGTCAACGCATCAGCCCGGCGAGCCACGGGGACAGTTGGTGGTAGGTGACGGCCTCGCGGTAGGGGGCGTCACCGGGCACGGTGACGATCAGCGTGCAGGACGGCGGGAAGGTCCGCTGCCGGACGTGGACCAGGCCGCTCCAGACCGAGTCGAGGAAGGCCGGCACGCTGTCGCGCGGCACGTCGAAGGCGATGTCCTCGACGGTGACCACCGCCTCGTCGTGGACGAAGAGCCGGACGGTGATCGCGGGCTTGCCGGCGATCTCCAGCAGCGCCTCGTGGGGTATCGCGTCGAGTGCACCGCCACCCCCGGCGCCCGCGCCGTCGGCACCGACCAGGCCGGCGAAGGTCTGGTCGCGGCCGATGTCGTGGGAGGCACGGACCTCACGGCCGTGCCGGGCGGCCATCGCCTCGACCGCGAACACGGCGCTCTGGGTGGACGGCAGCGGCGGACGGGGCATCGGGTGGCGGTCCTCTCGTCGGCGGGTCTGTGCGGTGCGTCGGCGGGTGCCGGGGTGGCGGCTGGTCTCGGTGCAGAAGACTGCGGCGCGCGCGGCGCGTCGGCGGGTCTCTGCGGTGGCGGGTCTCGGCGGTGGCAGGTCCCTGCGCCTGGGGACTCAGCGCCGTTCGATCATCACATTGGTCGACTTGATGACCGCCGTCGCGGGCGCGCCGGGCACCAGGTTGAGCTCCTCCGCCGACTCCCTGCTGATCAGCGAGACCACCCGGAACGGCCCGGCCTGGATCTCGACCTGCGCGGCGACGTCACCGAGCACCACGTGCGTGACGATGCCCGGGAAGCGGTTGCGGGCCGAGGACGGCCGCCCCTCCGCGGCGGCGTTCTCGGGGCGGGCCAGCTCCCGGGCGAAGGCGGCCAGCTCGGCGCCGGGGATGATCCGGTGACCGTGCTCGTCCCGCTCGGCGGCGAGCCGGCCCGCGTCGACCCAGCGCCGCATCGTGTCGGCGCTGACGCCGAGCATCGCCGCCGCCTCGCCGATCCGGTACGGGTTGACCGGCGCCTCGGGCTGGCCCATGTACGACTCCTGACGGTGGTTCGGTGGCACGGCAGCGTTCGTGTCACGTGGACGGCACTTCGGTGTCACGGGGACCGACGGCGGCACTGCTCCGGCCGTCGCCGCCATCCTGCCGCACCGGGGGCCCGCCCGGCCAAGCGGAGCCGCTCCCGCCCCGGCCGGCCCGGGGCTCGCCCCACCGCCCGGCGGCACCCCGCACCGCCCGGCCCCGCCGCCCCACAGGGCCGCCGGCCGCCTTGCGGCGGCGCCCGCTACGGCTCGCCGAAGAGGTCCCGCCGGACGGCGTCGCCCGCGGTGAGGACGGCGCCGCCGAGCACCGCCCCGCCGCCGGCCGTCCCGGCCCGGACCTCGGTGCGCAGCGGCGAGAGGGCGGCGAGGCGGTGCTCCACGCGACGGGCGAGTTCGGCGCCGCCGGCCCGGCCGATCTCGCCGCCGAGCACGACGCAGCCCGGGTCGAGGACCACGCAGACGGCGGCGGTGCCCACGGCGATCCGCCCGGCCAGCTCGTCCAGGAACGGCCCGCCCGGTCCGCCGTCGCCGAGCGCGTCGAGCGCGGCCCGGACGGCGGCCTCGGCGGCGGACGCGTCGTCGGCCGGGCCGGCCGGCAGGCCGTGGGCGCGGGCCAGGTCGCAGACGGCGGCGCTGCCGACCAGCCCGTGGAAGCCGCCCTCGCAGTCGGTGGCGCTGGGCAGCGCGACGGTGCCCGGTACGGGCAGGAAGCAGATCTCGCCGGTGCCGCCGGAGGCTCCTCGCCGCAGCCGCCCGTCGATGATCACGGCGGCACCGACGCTGTGGCCGAGCCAGACCAGGACGAAGGTGTCCTGGCCCCGGGCAGCACCGATCCGGTACTCGGCGCGGCCGGCCAGGTTGACCTCGTTCTCCAGGATCACGTCGGTGCCGGGCACCTCGCGCAGGGCGGTGAGCAGTTCGGCGTGCCAGGGGGGCAGCGCTCCGGTGCTGTGGAGCCGGCCGGTCGCGGGGTCGACCAGGCCGGGGGCGCCGACGGCGACGGTGTGCAGCTGCTCGACGCCGGCCCTGCGGGCGGTGTCGAGCAGGGCCCGGACGATCCGGGCCGCCGTGCCGCTCTCGCCGCGCCCCTCGACGGCCAGCTCCGCGGCGGCCAGGGTCTGGCCGGCGAAGTCGGCGACGACCAGGCTGACGCCGCCGGCGCGGACGTCGATGGCGCCGATGTGGGCCCGGGAGGACACGAGGGCGTAGAGCCGGGCGTTGGGACCGCGCCGCTGTTCCCCGCGTTCGCCGACCACGGCCACCAGGCCGGTCCGCTGGAGGCGTTCC
This sequence comes from Kitasatospora sp. RG8, assembly GCF_017813315.1. Lineage (NCBI taxonomy): Bacteria > Bacillati > Actinomycetota > Actinomycetes > Kitasatosporales > Streptomycetaceae > Kitasatospora > Kitasatospora sp. RG8. The sequence goes on along the minus strand of NZ_JAGIYX010000017.1, from coordinate 59,251 downwards.
AGCAGGTCGGCGACGGTGGGCCGGGAGAGACCGGTGAGGCCGCGCAGTTCGGTCGCGGTCAGTGGTCCCTGTTCGAGCAGCAGGTTGAGCGCCAGCCGGTCGTTGATCGCCCGGGCGGTGCTCGGCGTGGCCGTACGCGCGGTGGTCATGGGAGTGCATCCTTCCAGAGTGTTTCTATCAGGGTCCCTTCCTGATAATTTATCGAACGACGCCGCGGGGACGCGAACGGCCCCGCGCCGCCCCAAAGGGGCATGAACCACCCACAGGGCACCGTTGCGCCTCGGCGCGACCGGGAGGGAACACCGGATGACCGACACACCGACCGCAGGACCACCCCGCGGCCCAGCCGCCCCCGAGACCCTGGAGCGGCCGCGCCGCGCCAGGACGGCCGTCGCCCTGGTGTTCGCCGTGCACGGCGCCGTCGGCGGCACCTTCGTCACCCGGATCCCGTGGATCCAGGACCGCCTCGGCCTCTCCCCCGGCCAGCTCGGCCTGGCCCTGGTGATGCCCGCGATCGGCTCGTTCCTCGCGATGCCGCTGGCCGGCCGGTTCGTCCACCGCTTCGGCGGGCGGGCCGCGGTGCGCGGACTGCTCACCGTCTGGTGCCTCACGCTGGCCCTGCCCGCCCTCGCCCCCTCGCTCGCGGCCCTCTGCGCGGTGCTGTTCGTCTACGGCGCGACGGCCGGCATGGCGGACGTCGCGATGAACGCGCAGGGTGTCGAGGTCGAGCAGCGGCTCGGCCGCTCGATCATGTCCGGACTGCACGGGATGTGGAGCGTCGGCGGACTGCTGGCCTCCGGCTTCGGCATCCTCGCCGCCCACCAGGACCTCGACGCCCGGATCCAACTGCTCGTCACCGCCCTGGTCCTGGCCGCCCTCGCCCAGCCGGTCTGCCGCAGCCTGCCCGACTTCCGGGCGGCCGAGGAGGCCGAGGCCCCGCCGCGGTTCGCACTGCCGCCGCGCAGCTCCCTGGTGATCGGACTGGTCGGCTTCTGCGCCGTCTTCGCCGAGGGCGCGTCGATGGACTGGAGCGGCGTCTACCTCAAGGACGTCACCGGCGCCTCGGCCACCCTCGCGGCCGCCTCCTACACGGCGTTCTCGCTCACCATGGCGGTCAGCCGGCTGGTCGGCGACGCGGTGATCCGCCGCCTCGGCGCCGTCCGGGCGACCAGGCTCGGCGGGGCCGTCGCCACCGCGGGCGGCCTGCTGGTGGTCGGCGCCGACAGCCCGGGGCTGGCCATCCCCGGCTTCGCGCTGATCGGCATCGGGATCGCGGTGATCGTGCCGCTCGCCTTCGCCGCCGCCGGCCGGATCGGCGCCAACCCCAGCCAGGCCATCGCCGGCGTCGCCACGGTCACCTACACCTCCGGCCTGGTCGCCCCCGCCATCGTCGGCGGGCTCGCCCAGGCCACCTCGCTCACCGTCTCCTTCGGCGTGGTCACCGCCCTCGCCTTCGCCCTGGTGCCGAGCGCGGGCGCACTCCGCCTCGCCGAGCCGGACGCGGCGGGCGGAGCGCCCTCGGATGCGAAGCGGCGGGCCGAGCCGCTGGCCGACCCGTCGCGCCGATGACGGAAAAGGCGGCCCGCGGACCGGAAGAATGTCATCACAATGTCACCGGAAAGGTCTTCCGGAAATAATCTCCGATTGATATGATGGCGGCTTCGCAGGGAATTCCTCGCTAATATCGGGAACCGCCGGGCGCACCCGCCCGGCGGTTCCGCGTTCCGCAACCAGCGACCAGCGAAGGAATTCCCCCCGTGTGTTACGACGCCGACGCCGCACCCCCCGCCTTCACTCCCCCGACCAGCGCGATCGCCGAGGCCACCGCACTCACCCTGACCGCCGGGGACGGCACCGGATTCGGCGCCTTCCTGGCCCGACCGGAGAATCCCGCAGGCCCGGCCGTCCTCGTCCTGCCGGACAACCGGGGACTTTCCGGTTTCTACCGGCAGACCGCCGTCCGGCTCGCCGAACAGGGCCATCCGGCACTGGCGATCGACTATTTCGGGCGCACCGCCGGCCCCGACCCGGAAAAGCGCCCCCGGGAATTCGGCGAGCTGCCCGGCCTGCTGCCCCATCTGCTGGCCCTCACCCCGGACGGCCTCGACGCGGACATCCGCGCCGGGATCGACCGGCTGCGCGAGGACGGCGCCGGCGAGGTGGTCGCGCTCGGCTTCTGCTTCGGCGGCCGCCAGGCGTTCCGGACGGCGGCGCCCCGCTTCGGCCTGGCCGGCGCGGTCGGCTTCTACGGCTACCCCGACACCCTCAACGGAGCCCCCGGCCCGACCCAGCTCGCCCCCGGGCTGACCGCGCCGGTCCTCGCACTCTGGGGCGGTGCCGACGAGTCGATCGCCCCCGCGACGGTCCGCGCCTTCGAGGAGGCCCTCGGTGCGGCCGGCTGCCCGCACCGGTTCGTGGTCTATCCCCACGCCCCGCACAACTTCTTCGAGCTGGGCGCCGCCGGGCACGCCGACGCGGCCGCGGACTCCTGGCACCGTCTGCTCGCCTTCCTGGCCGGCCCCGGCCGGCCGTCCCTGTCGAGCTGAGCCGCGCCCCGCCCGGGGCCGGACCCGGCCACCCCCGTAGCCACCCCCGTAGCCACCCGCGGCCCCGCGGAGGTGCCCGGGAGCCGGCCTCCACGCCGGCCCGGGCCCACCCGGGCAGCGGTTAGGCTCGGGCGATGCCCGACTCCACGCCACCCGCCCGGCCCGCGCCGCCCGCCCCGTCGGCCGTGCCGTCGCCGTCGCCGGTTCCGTCACCCGGCCCGCGCTCGCGCTCGACGTGGCTGCGGTTCGCCCTGCTGATCGTGATCCTCGCGGCGGCCGCCGGTTCACTGCTGCTGTGGAGCCCGACGGCGCTGCTCTCCGGCGGACTGCCCGCCGGGGTGCCGACGTACTGGCTGGCCCCCGCGTTCACCGCGGTCTACGCCGTGGGGACGCTCGCCTTCGTCCCGCGGCCGGCCCTCAACGCGGCGGCGGGGTTGCTGCTCGGCATCCAGCAGGGCGTGCTGCTGGCCGTGCTCGGGACGACGCTCGGTGCCGCGATGGCCTTCGCGCTCGGGCGGCTGCTCGGGCGCGAGGCGCTCCGCCCGTACCTGCGCGGGCGGATGCTGACCGCGCTCGACCGGCGGTTCACCGAGCAGGGGTTCCGCAGCGTGCTGCTGCTGCGCCTGCTGCCCGGGCTGCCGTTCCAGGCCGGCAACTACGGCGCGGCCTTCTCCGGCGTGCGGTTCCTGCCGTTCCTGCTGGCCACCGCGCTCGGCGTGGTCCCGACCACGGCGGTCTACGTGACGGCGGCGGCCAGCGCGGGCGAGCCGGGGTCCGCGGCGTTCCTGGTGTCGGCCGGGGCGATCGGCGTCCTCGTCGTGGGGAGCCTGGTCTCGCTCTGGCGGGCCGCGGCCCGGCGGCGCTCGGCCGCCGCCTGAGCGCCGCCGGCGCCCGCCGCACCCCAACGCACGCCGGCTATTCGGTGGCGTCCGCGGCACCCCTGCGCCAGGATGACCGCCATGACAAGCCCTGTGACGACCGCCACCACCCGGTCCGAGCCCCCGTTCGCCGCGGACGAGACCGCCATGCTGACCGCCTGGCTGGACTTCCACCGCGCGACCCTCGCCGTCAAGTGCGAGGGCCTGACCGCCGACCAGCTGCGGCTGCGCTCCGTCCCGCCGTCCTCGCTCTCCCTGCTCGGCCTCGTCCGGCACATGGCCGAGGTGGAGCGCTTCTGGTTCCGCGCCATCCTGCTCGGCGAGGAGACCGGCCCCGGCGGCCTCTACTGGAGCGAGCAGCATCCGGACGGCGACTTCGACCTGGTCGACGCCGCGGACGCCGAGGCGGACTTCGCCGCCTGGCAGGACCAGATCACGGCCGCCCGCGCCGCCTGCGAGGGCCTGCCGCTGGAGACCGTGGGCAAGCGCGACCGCCGGGGCGAGCAGGTGACGCTCCGCTGGATCCTGGTGCACATGATCGAGGAGTACGCCCGGCACAACGGCCACGCCGATCTGCTGCGGGAGCTGGTGGACGGCGCAACCGGCGAGTGAAATCGTTTCCGCATTGTTGACAGAAGGTCAATTAAGGGGTGACCGCGACCGATATGGTCTACGCGCGCAACCGTCCGCCGTTCCGCTGCGTCGCAACAGTTGCCCGGGTTCGCCCGGGTTTCCGGCGCGGCACGACTCGTACGGGGGTCGCGAGCGGGCACGGGACCGGTGATCAGTGCGATACTCGGACAGTTCCGACGAGTGGATGACGTGTCAAAAGGACACGCGCACCGGGGGACCTGAACGGAACGAGGCAGGGAGGCGCGGCATGGGAGCACTTCGCGACGAGCACCACAACGGGTGGCTGATGCCCTCCGGGAACTACCCGGCCGCGGTGTACGACGACGAGTGGATCGAGCAGGAGACGGTGTCGTCCTCCCCCGCTCCCACGAAGATCGTCTCCCTGCGGCCGACGGGCTTCGAGGCCGCCCGGACGGTCGGCGAGCACATCCGGGCCAGCACGCCCGTGGTCATGGACCTCACCGAGATGGAGGAGGCCGAGGCCAAGCGCATGGTCGACTTCGCCTCCGGCCTGATCTTCGGCACCCGCGGGGGCATCGAGCGGATCGCCCGCCGGGTCTTCCTGCTCACCCCGGCGGACGTCGAGGTGATGGTGATCGACCGCCCGCTGGACGACACCGGCTTCTACAACCAGAGCTGAGCACCACCGGGACGGGGCGCCGCAGCGCGCACGACCGGGGACGGCCCACCGCCGTCCCCGGTTTTTTGCTGCCTTCACGCCGGACCTGCTCACCACCTTCGCACCGGACCCACCGGACCCACCGGGCTCACCGGGCTCACCGGGCTCACCGGGCTCACCGAACCCATAGGGGCCCACCGGACCCACCTGCCTCAGGTGAGCCATCCGCGAAGTGATTGAGACATTCATGTCTCAATTGATGTACAGTCGTTCTATGGCCACCGACCGCGACTCCGTCCTCGAAGCCGCCGTGGGCGTGCTCTCCCGCCGCCCCACCGCCCACCTCGACGAGATCGCCCGCGCCGCGGGCATCAGCCGCGCCACCCTGCACCGGCTCTTCCCCGGCCGGGAGGCGCTGATCCGCGAGGTCGGCCTGCTCGGGCTGCAGCGGTTCGGGGCCGCGCTGGACGCCGCCGCGGTCGAGGACGGCGACGCGCACACCGCGCTGCGCCGTCTGGTCGACGTCACCGTCCCGGACGCCGCGCTCTGCGCCTTCCTGGCCGGCGAGAACCAGCTCTACGATGACGACGAGATCAACGAGCTCTGGGAGTCGCAGATCTCCCGGCTGCACGCGCTCTTCCTGCGCGGCCAGCAGCAGGGCGTCTTCCGCGTCGAGCTCTCCGCCGGCTGGCTCAGCGAGGCCTTCTTCGACCTTGTCGCCGGCATCGGCTGGGCCATCCAGGACGGCCGGCTCGCCCCGCGCGACGCCGCGTTCTCGCTCGCCGAGCTCTTCCTCGGCGGCGCACTGCGCCGCCCGTAGCCGCGCCGGCCCCGTACTCCACCGCTCCCACCCACCGCTCCCACCCACCCTCACAGCACCTCGGATCACAGGCCTCGGAACCGCGGCCGGAAACCGATACCCATGAGCAGTACCGTCCTCGCCAGCCCCCGCCAGCGCTGGACCGGCCTCGCCGTCCTCGTCCTGGCCGTCACCCTGGTCGCCGTCGACGCGACCGTCCTCTCCCTCGCCATACCCTCGATCAGCGAGACGCTGCGCCCCAGCGGCACCCAGCTGCTCTGGATCGGCGACGCCTACTCGTTCGTGCTGGCCGGCCTGCTGGTCAGCATGGGTTCGCTGAGCGACCGGATCGGCCGCAAGAAGCTGCTGCTGGCCGGGTCCACCGCGTTCGGCGCCGCCTCGCTGCTGGCCGCCTACTCGCCCAGCGCCGGCTGGCTGATCCTGGCCCGGGCGCTGCTCGGCGTGGCCGGGGCGACCATCATGCCGTCCACCCTGTCGCTGATTCGCAGCCTCTTCCCGGACGACCGCGAGCGGGCCACCGCGATCGGCATCTGGGGCGCGGCCGCCACCGCCGGCGCCGCACTCGGCCCGGTGGTCGGCGGGGTGCTGCTGGAGCACTTCTGGTGGGGCTCGGTGTTCCTTCTGAACATCCCGGTGCTGGTGCTGCTGCTGGTCCTCGGCGCCTGGCTGCTGCCCGAGTCCAGGGACCCTAAGCCGGGCCGCTGGGACGTGCTGAGCGTGCTGCTGTCGCTGGCCGGCGTGATCGGCGTGGTCTACGCGATCAAGGAGGCCGCCGCGCACGGCGTGGCCCGCTGGGACGTGCCGGTCGCGGCCGTGCTCGGCGCCACCGCGCTGACCGTCTTCGTCCGCCGCCAGCTGCGGCTGCCCACCCCGCTGCTCGACGTCCGGCTCTTCGCCGACCGCCGGTTCACCGCGGCCGTGCTCGCCTCGCTCACCGCGCTGATCGGGCTCTCGGGCGTGGTCTTCGTGACCTCCCAGTACCTGCAGCTGGTCCGTGGGTACGACCCGCTCCGGGCGGGCCTGGCGGAGCTGCCGGCCTTCGCCGGCGCCGTGGTCGGCGGGCTGCTCACCGCCCGGCTGGCGCGTCGCACCGGCGCCCGGGCCGCCCTGACCGTCAGCCTGCTGGCCATGGGCTCCGGCATCGGTCTGATCGGCTGGGTGCACCAGGACACCACGTACCTGCTGCTGGCCGCCGCCTTCCTGATCGTCGGCACCGCCGAGGGCGTGGTCTACACGCTCGGCGCCGACCTCGTGCTGAGCGCATCGCCCGCCGACAAGGCCGGCGCCGCCTCCGCGGTCTCCGAGACCGCGTACGAGCTGGGCACCGCACTCGGCATCGCGCTGGTCGGCTCGGTGGTCGGCTCACTGTACGCGGGCGGGCTGGCCGTGCCGGCCGGCACCGACCCCGAGGCGGCCGTCCGGGCGGGCGAGTCGCTGGGCGGGGCGGTCGAGGCGGCGCACGGCCTGCCGGAGACGCTGGCCGGCCCGCTGCTGGCGAGCGCCCGCGACGCCTTCGTGCACGGCATGAACGTGGCGGCGGTCCTGGCCGGTGCGCTGCTGCTGGCCGCGTCGGCCCTGGCCTGGCGCCTGCTGCGCGGCCTGGCGCGCGCCACCACGGACACCGCGGACACCGCGGACACCGCGCCGCAGGAGACCCCCGTCCCGGAGAAGGCCGGGGTGTGACGGCCGGGGTGTGACGCGGCCGGGGGCGTCGGCTCCGGTCGGCTCGGGTGGGGCCGAGCCGGGCCGACCCGGACTACCCTCAGACCGTTCCGAAGGGCAGTTCGAGCTCTGCCCAGACCACCTTGCCGTCCCGGGTGAGCCGGCTGCCCCAGCGCTGCGCGAGCTCGCTGACCAGGAACATCCCACGGCCGCCCTCGTCCTGCTCGGCGAACGGCCGAAGCTGGGGCGTCTGCCCGCCGGCGTCGGCGACCTCGACGGTGAGCACCCGGTCACGGAAGAGGCGGAGCCGGCGCGGGGCGTCGGCGTGCAGCAGGGCGTTGGTGACCAGCTCGCTGACCAGCAGCTCCGCGTAGTCGGAGAGCGCCGACAGGCCCCAGCCGTCGAGCGTGGCACGGGTGAAGCGGCGGGCCTTTCCGGGGAGCCGGCCACCGCCGGTGAGCGGGAGGGTGGCGATCCGGTCGGCGGGCAGCGGCAGCACCCGCGCCATGATCATCGCGATGTCGTCCTCGGTGCCGTCGGTGACCAGCGCCCCGAGGACGGCGTCGCAGCTCTCCTCCAGGGTGCGGCCGGGGCCGGAGAGGGTGCGGGCCAGCAGGTCGATGCCGTCGTCGAGGTCCTGGCCGCGCCGCTCGACCAGGCCGTCGGTGTAGAGGGTGACCATGCCGCCCTCGGGGAGGGCGAACTCGATCGACTCGAAGGCGACGCCGCCGACGCCGAGCGGCACGCCCGGCGGGACCTCCACCCTCCGGGCGGTGCCGTCGGGGCCGACCCAGACGGGCGGAAGGTGGCCGGCCGAGGCGACCTGCACGGTGCGCTCCAGCGGGTCGTAGACGGCGCAGATACAGGTGGCGAACTGGCCCTCGCCGATGCCGGAGGCGGTCTCGTCCAGCCGGGTGAGCACCTGTTCGGGCGGCATGTCCAGGGTGGCGAGCGTACGGGCGACGGTGCGCAGCTGGCCCATCGTGGCGGCCGCCCGGATGCCGTGGCCCATCACGTCGCCGACCACCAGCGCCACCCGGCCGCAGGAGAGCGGGACGACGTCGAACCAGTCGCCGCCGACCTCGCTGACCACGCTGCTCGGCAGGTAGCGGTAGGCGATCTCCAGGCCGAGCGTGCGGTGGATCTCCTGCGGCAGCAGGCTGCGCTGCAGGGTGAGCGCGGTCTCGCGCTCGCGCCGGTAGAGCCGGGCGTTGTCGATGGCGAGCGCGGTGCGGGCGACCAGCTCCTCGGCGAGGGCGACGTCGGCGGCGGTGAACGGCTCGGGGTTGCGCATGCGGATGAACTCGGCGCCGCCCAGCACCATGCCGCGCGCGGCCATCGGCACCATCAGGTACGAGTGGATGCCGGCCTCGATGCCCGGCCCGACCCGCTCGGGGGTGGCGACCAGGCCGCGCAGCACCTCCTCGTCCACGTGGGCGCGCACCAGGGGGCGGCCGCTGCGCAGGCACTGGGTGTAGCTGCGCTGGGGCGCGTACTCGGTCACCTCGCCGACCGTGTCGACGGCGTGCACGAGGCCGGACTCGTAGGACTCGCCGACGGCGACGGCCCGCAGCTGGACGGAGCGGTCGTCCGGGATGGGCGTCGGCTCGGCGCCGCGCAGGACGGGTTCGAGCAGGTCGACGGTGGCGAAGTCGGCGAATCGCGGGACGACGGCCTCGATCAGCTCCTCCGCGGTGCGCTGGAGGTCGAGGGTGGTGCCGATCCGGGCGGTGGCCTCGGCGATGGTGGCGAGGCGTTCCTGTGCCCGGGAGGCGCGGGCCTCGGCCCGGAAGCGTTCGGTGACGTCGATGATCGAGGAGCAGACGCCGAAGACCCGGCCGGTGGAGTCCTCCAGGCGGAAGTAGGAGGCGGACCAGGCGCGGTCGCGGCGCGGGTCGCCGGGGACGCGGCCGTGCGAACGGGCGTCGACCACGGGCCGGCCCGTGATGAGCACCTGTCTCATGGTCTGCTCGATCTCGGCGCTGTTGATGCCGGGCAGGACGGCGCTGATCCGGCGGCCGAGGTGATCCTCGACGGGGACGCCGTTCATCCGGGCGAGCGCCTCGTTGAGCCGCACGTAGCGCAGGTCGGTGTCGTAGACGGCCATGCCTATCGGGGACTGGCCGAAGATGCCGTCGAGGACGGCGAGGTCGGCCTCGACGCGGTGCAGCGCCTCGGTGTCGGAGGCGGTGGCGAGCAGCAGCAGGGTGCCGCCGGGGCCGGCGATCGGGTAGGTGCGCAGCTCCAGCTCGACCAGGTGGCCGTCGCGGTGGCGGACCTGGAAGACCCCCGACCAGCCCTTGCCGCTCAGGATGCGCTCGAACAGGGCGAGCACCTCGGGGCGGTCGGTCCGGTCGGTGAAGAGCCGGGCCGCGTAGCTGCCGACGGCCTCGTCGGCGGGGTAGCCGAGCAGCGCCTCCGCGTCCTCGCTCCAGTGCAGGATCAGGCCGTCGTCCTGGAGCAGGGCGGTGGCGAGCGGGACGAGTCGATGGCCGTCCAGGCGTGCGGGGGCTCCACCCGGTGCGGGGCCGGCGGCGTCGGTCGCATCCCACTCGTGTCCGTGCATGATCAGGCAGCACCCCGGTTCGGCTCGTGCCCGGCCGGGCGGGCATCGCGGTCCGTGCCGGCCGGGTTCTTCTCCAGACTGCACGGACATCGGCCGCCCGGCGACCCCTTGGTCAGGGGAGGTTCCGGTCGTCCAGGTGTACGGGCGTCATGGGCGTACCGGCCGCAGCGTACCCTCAAGAACGCTTGCCCACTGCCTGATCACTCCGGATCGTCTGGCACTGTCGTCGGTCAGCAGGTTGGCCAGTCCGAGGCCGCGCGCCATGTCGAGGGTGGCCTGGACCGTTTCGCGCACTCCGGGCACGGTTTCGTCGGCTCCGAGGAACTCGACGGCGGCCCGGTGGGCCTCCCGGCCGACGTGGCCCTCCAGCGCGATGATCCGCTCGCGCAACGGCTCCTCGGTGGCGGCCGCGACCCACAGGTGCAGGGCGGCGCGGAACTGAGGACCGGTGTAGAGGCGCACGATCATGTCGACGACGGCCTCGGTACGGGCGGGCCCCGGGGCGGGCAGCTCGTCCGCGTGGGCGCGGACGGCCGCCAGCCGCTCAACGGTGACGTGCTCGACGGCCGCGGTGAACAGGTCCTCGCGGGTCGGGAAGTGGTGCTGGGCCGCGCCGCGGGAGACGCCGGCGCGCTCGGCGACGACGCCGACGGTGGAGCCGTTCCAGCCGACCTCGGCGAGGCAGTCGACGGCCGCCGCGAGCAGCCGCTGCCGGGTGGCGCGGCTGCGGTCCTGCTGCGGGGTCCGGGCGGCGGGGTGGGTGGTCATCGGCGGCGGCTGGTCCTGTTCGTGCGGCGGCTCGGCGGGGTCGATCCTCGCAGATCTTCGGGTGCCTCCCCACGGCCGGGCCCGGCACGGCGGGCGGGGCCCGGCGGGGGCCGGCGGGGCATTGCGGCGTGGGCGGTGGCGGGCGGCGTCAGCGGTGGCGGGCGGCGTCACCGGTGGCGGGCGTCAGCGGTGGCGGGCGGCGTCAGCGGTGGCGGGCGGCGTCAGCGGGCTGGGTCAGCGTGCGGGGTCAGCGGGCCGCCTCGTCGGCCGCCTCGCGGGCGCGCAGCTCGCGGCGGAGGATCTTGCCGGCGGGTGACTTCGGCACGGCGTCCACGAACTCCACGGCGCGCACCTTCTTGTACGGGGCGACCCGACCGGCCACGAAGTCGGTGACCTCCTCCTCGGTCAGCGTGCTGCCCGGGGCGCGGACCACGAAGGCCTTCGGGCTCTCGGCGCCCTCCGCGTCGGTGACGCCGATCACCGCGGCGTCGGCGATCCCGGGGTGGCCGAGCAGCAGGGCCTCCAGCTCGGCGGGTGCGACCTGGTACCCCTTGTACTTGATCAGTTCCTTGACCCGGTCGACGATGTACAGGTAGCCGCGCTCGTCCACGTACCCGACGTCGCCGGTGTGCAGCCAGCCGTCGGCGTCGACGGTGGCGGCGGTGTCGGAGGGCCTGCCGAAGTAGCCCTTCATCACCTGCGGGCCGCGGATCAGCAGCTCGCCCCGCTCGCCGGGGCCCAGGTCCCCGTCGGTGCCGTCGAGGGCGGCGACCCGCAGCTCGGTGGAGGGGACCATCCGGCCGACCGAGCCGGGCGAGGGGTCGGTCTCCGCCGGCGAGACGAGGTGGGAGACGGGCGACAGCTCCGTCATGCCGTAGCCCTGGAGGACGTGCGGAAGCCCGAGCCGGCGGGCGCAGGCGGCGGCCAGCTCGTTGTCCAGCGGGGCGGCCGCGCAGAGCAGGTACTCGACCGAGGAGAGGTCGAAGCGGTCGACGACCGGGTGCTTGGCGAGGGCGAGGGCGATCGGCGGGGCCACGATGAGGGCCTGCACGCGCTGCTCCTCGATGGTGCGGCAGAACTGCTCCAGGTCGAAGCGGGGCAGCACCACGACGGTGGCGCCGCACCGCAGCGGCTGGTTCAGCAGGGCGGCCAGGCCGTAGATGTGGAAGAAGGGCAGGACGGCGAGGATCCGTTCGCCCTCCCCCGGGTGGAACAGCGCGTCGGTCTGGGCCAGGTTGGTGGCGATCGAGCGGTGGGTGAGCATCACACCCTTGGGCAGGCCGGTGGTGCCGCTGGAGTAGGGCAGCACGGCGATGTCGTTGCCGGGGTCGATGGCGGGCTCGGGGTCGGGGCCGGTGGAGGCGAGCAGGTCGGCCAGCGAACGGTGGCCCTCGGCGCCGTCCAGCACCATCAGCTCGGCCAGCGGGCGGCCCTCGGCGGCGAGCTTCTCCGCGGCCTGCCGGGCGGTGGACAGGAACGGCGAGACGGTGATCAGCCAGCGCGCGCCGCTGTCGGCGAGCTGGCCGGCCAGCTCGCCCGGGGTCGCGAGGGAGGAGACGGTGGTGACGGTGGCGCCCGCCCGGGTGGCGCCGTAGAAGGCCATCGGGTAGCCGATCGTGTTGGGGCTGAACAGGGCCACCACGTCGCCGCGGCGCACCCCCGCCTCGACCAGTCCGGCGGCCACCCGGCGCACGGCCGTGGCGAGCCGGGCATGGCTGACCGTCTCCCCCGTGACGCCGTCGACCAGGGCCGGGCGGTCACCGTACCGGTCGGCGTCGCCGAGCACCGCGTCGTGGATCGGCAGGTCCACGACGCCGACGTCCGGGAACTCGCTGTGGAACACCAAGGCGTGCCTCCTCATGGGTAGTTGACGCACGGTCCGACCTCGCACGGGTGGTCCCGGAGGGCCGGCGGGCCGCATGCGCGGACAGGAGCATACGGACAGTGGCGGCGTGATGCGCCATTGTGACGAAGGGCGGGGGAAGCGCGCGTGGCTGGCTTGCCGCCCCCAGCGGCCCGGACCACCCTCGGCCCATGGCCCGCCCGCCCCCGAGGGCGGTCCCCGACCACGGAGCACCCCACCGTGAGAACCACTGCCCCTCTGCCGTCCCCTCGTCCGCTCCTCGCCGCCACCGCGGCGGCGGCCGCACTGATGTTCGGCGCCGCCCCGCTCGCGGTGGCCGCACCGGGCGACAACGGCGACGTCAAGGTCCACGACAGCGCCACCGCGCCGGACAGCCGGAGCGAGGACCCGAAGGTCTGCCAGTTCTACCTGGACGCCTTCGACTTCGACACCGTCACGCTCGTCAACTGGACCATCGAGCAGCAGCCGCCCACCGGCAACGCGCTGGTCCTGGCCGGGTCGGTGGTGCTGACCAACGGCAGCGGGACGACGTCCACCTACAGCCTCCCGAAGGGGCACTACCGGCTCAACTGGACCTTCGTCGGCGAGAACGGCAGCGCCAAGCACAAGGTGTTCGACGTTCAGTGCGCCACCTCCTCGCCGTCGCCGTCCGGGTCGCCCCCGCCCTCGGGATCACCGTCCGGATCGCCGTCCGGGTCGCCCAGGCCGTCCGGATCGCCCCGGCCGTCGGCGAGCCCCTCGCCGTCCCCGTCGGTGGGCGGCCACGGCGGCCCCTCCTCCAGCTCCTCCCCCTCGCACAGCCCCTCCCCCTCCTCCGGCCCCTCCCCGTCGCACGGCGGACCGCACGGCGGGGTCGGCACCGGTGGTGGCGGCACCTCCGGGCCGAACACCGCCGAGATGCTCGGCGGCTCGGCGCTGATCGCCACGGCGGCGTGGTTCGGCGTCCGCTCGCTGCGCCGGCGCGCCGGACGCAATGCCGAGTCCTGACGCCCGGCACCGCCGCGCCGTGCCGCTGGGCCCCGGCCGTCTGACGGCCGGGGCCGTCGCCGTCACGGTGGCCGCCGGGGCGTGGCTGGTGCAGGACGGGAGCGCGGGCAGCGGAGGCCCGCCGCTGCCTCCCTCTCCGGCCGCCGCCCCGGCACGCTCCCCCGGTTCGCTCCCGGGCACGGCCCCGGCGTCGGCGGGCGGGCCGTCGTCACCGGGGCCCGCCAAGCCCGCGCCGGCGCCGCTGCCCGCGCCGGCGCCGCTGCCCGCGTCGACGCCCACCCGGATCAGGATCCCGGCCATCAAGGTGGACGCCCCGCTGGTGGGCCTCGGCCTGGACTCCGCCCAACACCTGGCCACCCCGCCGATGGAGCAGCGCAACCTGGCCGGCTGGTACCGCGACCGCGTCACCCCCGGGGCGGCCGGCAACGCGCTCACCATCGGGCACGCCGACAACCGCACCGGGCCGGCCGTCTTCTACCGGCTGGGCCTGCCGCGCCCGGGCGACACCGTCGAGGTGCTCCGCCAGGACCGGCGGACGGCGGTGTTCACCATCGACGACGTGCGGGTGTTCGCCAAGAAGGACTTCCCGGACGCCCTGGTCTACGGCGCGACCGACCGTCCCGAACTGCGGGTGATCACCTGCGGCGGCAAGTTCGACCGCAAGACCGGTTACGAGTCCAACACCGTGGTCTTCGCCCATCTCTCCTCCGTCCGCTGAGGGAGTCCCGGTGGCCGGCGGTGGCGGCCGACGTGACGGTCGACCTGACAGCCGCGTGACGGCCGGCGTGGCGGCCGACCTGACAGCCGGCGTGACGGCCTGCCCGAGGGGTCGGGTGGAGGTCCGCCCGACGGCTCGTCAGTAGGACTTGGGCAGGCCGAGGGTGTGCTGGGCCACGTAGTTGAGGACCATCTCCCGGCTGACCGGCGCCACCCGGCCGACCCGGGTGGCGGCCAGCAGGGTGGCCAGCCCGTACTCCTGGGTGAGGCCGTTGCCCCCGAGGGTCTGCACGGCCTGGTCGACGGTCCGGGCGGCGGCCTCGCCGGCCGCGTACTTGGCCATGTTGGCCGCCTCGCCGGCCGCGTGGTCGTCGCCCGCGTCGTAGAGCAGCCCGGCCTTCTGGGTCATCAGCCGGGCCAGTTCGATCTCCACCGCGCACTGGGCCAACGGGTGGGCGAGGCCCTGGTGGGCGCCGATCGGGGTCGACCAGACGGTGCGCTCCTTGGCGTACCCGACGGCCTTGCCCAGGGCCTGGCGGGCGAGGCCGAGCGAGAAGGCGGCCGTCATGATCCGCTCGGGGTTGAGGCCCGCGAAGAGCTGGAGCAGCCCGGCGTTCTCGTCACCGACCAGCGCCTCGGCGGGCAGCCGGACGTCGTCCAGGAAGACCTGGAACTGCTTCTCCGGCGCGACGAGTTCCATCGGTATGGGCCGGTACTCGAAGCCGGCGGTCTCGCGCGGGACGACGAAGAGGGCCGGCTTGAGCTTGCCGGTGCGGGCGTCCTCGGTACGGGCGACGAACAGCACGGCGTCGCAGTGGTCGATGCCGGAGACGAACACCTTGCGCCCGGTGAGCAGCCAGTCGTCGCCGTCGCGGCGGGCGATGGTGGTGATGCGGTGGGAGTTCGAGCCGGCGTCGGGCTCGGTGATGCCGAAGGCCATCTTCCGGGTGCCGTCGGCGAGCCCGGGCAGCCACTGCCGCTTCTGCTCCTCGGTGCCGTAGCGGGCGATGACCGTGCCGCAGATCGCCGGCGAGACGATCAGCAGCAGCAACGGGCAGCCCGCGGTGCCGAGTTCCTCCAGGACGATGGCGAGGTCGGTGATGCCGCCGCCCCCGCCGCCGTACTCGACGGGCAGGTTGACGCCGAGGTAGCCGGCCTTGCCGGCCTCGGCCCAGAGCTCCTCGGCGGCCTCGCCGGCGCGGGCCTTTCCGAGGTAGTACGCGGAGCCGTAGCGGTTGCCGAGGCCGGCCACGGCGCGGCGCAGGTCCTGGCGTTCGGGGCTCTCGATCAACGGGCTTCCGGGGGTGGTGCGCGGTGCGGACATGTTCCGGTCCTTCCGGGCGGGGTCGGCTGACGGGGCGGGTGACTGCGGCTCCCGGCCGCAGGTGCGGGCTCGGGCGGCCGGCGTGGGTCTGGCGGCCGGCGTGGGTCTGGCGGCCGGTGCGGATTCGGGCGTGTGCTCACGGGTGCGGCCGTGCTGGCGGCTTCGGCGGTGCGTCCGGGTGCGGCGGTGCGCCTGGGTTCTGCCGCACGCACGGGCTCCCCCCCGGCGCGTGCCTACGACTTCGGCTGCACGACGGCGAGCAGGGTGCCGAGTTCGACCTGCTGGCCGGGGACGGCGCGCAGTTCGGCGAGGACGCCGTCGGTGGGGGCGGTGACGCGGTGCTCCATCTTCATCGCCTCCAACCAGAGCAGTGGCTGGCCGGCGGTGACGGTGTCGCCGACGGCGGCGGCCGTCCGGACGACGGTGCCGGGCATCGGGGCGAGCAGCGCACCCGGCTCGGTGTCGGCGGCGGGGTCGGGGAAGCGGTCCAGGACGGTGAGCACGGTGGAGCCGCCGGGGCTGTCGACGAACACCCGGTCGCCGTGGCGGGCCAGGTCGAAGGTGCGGCGGAGCAGGCCGGTCCGCAGTGTGACCTGCTCCGCGGAGGACGCGAGCAGGGCCGTGTCCGGGTGGCCCTCGGCCGCCAGTCCGTCGCGGGTGATCCGGTAGCGGACCTCGAACTCGGTTCCGTCGTCGGCGCGGTAGCGCTTGACCTGCGGCTGGGAGGGGAGGTTGCGCCACCCCGACGGCAACGGGGTGCGGTGGGCCGCCGCATCGCCGAGGGCGGCGGCCAGGGCGGCGAGCGCGGTGTGCGCGCCGTCCCGGGCGGTGAGTTCGGCCGCGTGCTCGGCCAGGAATCCGGTGTGCAGCCGCTCGGCCAGGAACGCCGGGTGCCGCAGCGTCCGCACCAGCAACTCCCGGTTGGTGGCGGGTCCGTGGATGCGGGCCCGGTCGAGCGCGTCGGCCAGCCGCCGGGCGGCGGCCGACCGGGTCGGCGCCCAGGCGATCACCTTCGCCAGCATCGCGTCGTAGTGCACGGTGACCTCGTCGCCGTTCCCGACACCGGAGTCCAGCCGCAGGCCGGTCGGCCCGTCACCGCCGAACTCTGTGTGCGGCAGCGGGAGTTCGAGGCGGTGGACGGTGCCCGTCGCAGGCCGCCAGTCGCTGCCCGGATCCTCCGCGTAGAGCCGGGCCTCGATCGCGCAGCCGACCGGCTCGGGCGCCGGCCCGGCGAGCTTCCCGCCCTCGGCGACGGCGAGTTGGAGCGCGACCAGGTCAATGCCGGTGACGGCCTCGGTCACCGGGTGCTCGACCTGGAGGCGGGTGTTCATCTCCAGGAAGTAGAACCGGCCGTCCTCGGCCAGCAGGAACTCCGCCGTCCCCGC
Source organism: Kitasatospora sp. RG8 (assembly GCF_017813315.1). NCBI lineage: Bacteria > Bacillati > Actinomycetota > Actinomycetes > Kitasatosporales > Streptomycetaceae > Kitasatospora > Kitasatospora sp. RG8. The sequence goes on along the minus strand of NZ_JAGIYX010000017.1, from coordinate 42,482 downwards.
GCCGACGTACCCGATCGCTTGCGCGGCCTTGACCGCGGCGGCGTGCAGCTCCTCCCGCACCCGCTCCGGGAGCCCCGGCGCGGGCGCCTCCTCGACCACCTTCTGGTGCCGCCGTTGCAGGGAGCAGTCACGGTCGCCGACCGCCCAGACGGTGCCGTGCGCGTCGGCGAGCAGCTGGACCTCGACGTGCCGGCCGGTGGGCAGGTAGCGCTCGCAGAAGACCTCGTCGGAGCCGAAGCTCCTGGCCGCCTCCGCGCGGGCGGCGGCGAGCTGCCCGGCCACTTCGTCCAGCCGTCGGACCACCCGCATGCCGCGCCCGCCGCCGCCCGCGGCCGCCTTGACCAGCAGCGGCAGGTCGGCCTCGACGGGGTCGGTGACGGCGTCCAGCACGGGCACTCCGGCGGCGGCCATCAGCCGCTTGGCCTCGGTCTTGGAGCCCATCGCGGCGATCGCCGCCGGTGGCGGGCCGATCCAGGTGAGGCCGGCGTCCAGAACGGCCTGCGCGAACTCGGCGTTCTCGGACAGGAAGCCGTAGCCGGGGTGGACGGCGTCGGCGCCGGCGGCGAGCGCCGCCTGGACGACCAGGTCGGCGCGCAGGTAGGTGTCGGCGGGCGCCGCGCCGGGCAGGCGCACGGCGGTGTCCGCCTCACGGACGTGCGGGGCGTCCGCGTCCGGGTCGGAGTGGACGGCGGTGGTCGCGATGCCCAGGCTCCGGCAGGTGCGGAAGACCCGGCGGGCGATCTCGCCCCGGTTGGCGACCAGCAGGTGGGAGATCGGTCGTTCTGTGGCCATGTCTGGGTTCCTCACATCCGGAAGACGCCGTAGCCGCGCGCGCCTTCGACGGGCGCGTTGTGGATCGCGGAGAGGCAGAGTCCGAGCACCGTCCGGGTGTCGCGCGGATCGATCACCCCGTCGTCGTAGAGGCGGCCGGAGAGGAAGACCGGCAGCGACTCCGCCTCGATCTGCTGCTCGACCATCGCCCGGATCGCGGCGTCCGCGTCCTCGTCGTAGGGCTGCCCCTTCGCGGCGGCGGACTGCCGGGCCACGATGGACAGCACGCCCGCCAGTTGCTGCGGGCCCATCACCGCCGACTTGGCGCTCGGCCAGGCGAACAGGAACCGCGGCTCGTACGCCCGCCCGCACATGCCGTAGTGGCCGGCGCCGTAGGAGGCGCCCATGAGGACGGAGATGTGCGGCACGCGGGAGTTGGCGACGGCGTTGATCATCATCGCGCCGTGCTTGATGATGCCGCCCTGCTCGTAGTCCTTGCCGACCATGTAGCCGGTGGTGTTGTGCAGGAACAGCAGCGGGATGTCGCGCTGGTTGGCCAACTGGATGAACTGGGCGGCCTTCTGGGACTCCTGGCTGAACAGCACGCCCTGCGCGTTGGCGAGGACGCCGACCGGGTAGCCGTGCAGCCGGGCCCAGCCGGTGGCGAGGCTGGTGCCGTAGAGCGGCTTGAACTCGTCGAAGTCCGAGCCGTCGACGATCCGGGCGATCACCTCGCGCGGGTCGAACGGCACCTTGAGGTCGCCGGGGACGATGCCGAGGAGCTCCTCCTCGTCGTACTTCGGCGGTGCGGCGGCCGCGTCCGGGCCGGGTCCGGGCTTGCGGTGGTCGAGCCGGGCGACGATCCGGCGGGCCAGGCGCAGCGCGTCCGGCTCGTCCACGGCGAAGTGGTCGGCCAGGCCGGAGGTGCGGGCGTGCATGCCGGCGCCGCCCAGCGACTCGTCGTCGGACTCCTCGCCGGTGGCCATCTTCACCAGCGGAGGCCCGCCGAGGAAGACCTTGGCCCGCTCCTTCACCATCACGGTGTGGTCGGACATCCCCGGCACGTACGCGCCACCGGCGGTGGAGTTGCCGAACACGACCGCCACGGTGGGGATTCCGGCCGCGGAGAGGCGAGTGAGGTCGCGGAAGAGGGCGCCGCCGGGGATGAAGATCTCCTTCTGGCTGGGCAGGTCGGCGCCGCCCGACTCGACCAGGTTGACCAGCGGGAGGCGGTTGGTGAGGGCGATCTCGTTGGCGCGCAGGGCCTTGCGCAGCGTCCAGGGGTTGCTGGCGCCGCCGCGGACGGTGGGGTCGTTGGCGGTGATCACGCACTCCACGCCCTCGACCACGCCGATGCCGGTGACCAGGGCCGCGCCCACCGGGTAGTCGCTGCCCCAGGCGGCGAGCGGGGAGAGTTCGAGGAACGGCGAGTCCTGGTCGATCAGCAGCTCGATCCGCTCGCGCGGCAGCAACTTGCCGCGGCTCCGGTGCCGTTCGACGTACTTCGGGCCGCCGCCGGCCAGCGCCTTGGCGTGCTCCCCGGCCAGCGCGCCGAGCTTGTCGAGCATCGCGGCGCGGTGCTCGGCGTGGTCGGCGCCGGCCGGGTCGAGGCGGGTGGGCAGGACGGTCACAGCAGCGCCTCCGGGATGTCGAGGTGGCGGGAGCGCAGCCACTCGCCCAGCGCCTTGGCCTGCGGGTCGAACCGGTGCTGGGCGGCGACGCCCTCACCGAGCAGGCCTTCGAGGGTGAAGTTGACCGCGCGGAGGTTGGGCAGCAGGTGCCGGGTGATGGTCAAGTCTGCGGTCTCGGGGAGGAGGTGGCGAAGCCGCTCGGTGGTGAGGGTGTGCGCGAGCCAGCGCCAGCCGGCCTCGTCGCGGGCCCAGACGCCGAGGTTGGCGTCACCGCCCTTGTCGCCGCTGCGGGCACCGGCCACCAGGCCGAGCGGGGCGCGGCGGGTCGGGCCCTGGTCGGCCAGGGGGGCGGGGGCCGTGGGGTCGGCCACCGGCCGCCGGGCGACGGGTTGTTCGGCGTCCAGTTGTTCGGCGTCCAGTTGTCCAGCCGCCAGTTGCTCGGCGGCCGGCGCAGGAGGGACGGCGATCCGGCGGCCGTCCGGCAGTACCGCCGTCTGCTCGACCTTCCCGGCATCGACGTGGGCGGCCGTGAACACCCCGTACGGGGCGCCCGGTCCTGGCGGGGCGGTGAGGTGAAATCCGGGGTATCCGGCCAGGCCCAATTCGACGGCGGCCTTGCCGAGTTCGCGTCCCACCTTGGCCGGGTCACGGTCCCGCGCGGTGAGCCGGAGCAGTGCCGAGGCGGTCTCCTCGGTGGCGGCGTCGTGCTGGTCGGTCCGGGCCAGCGTCCAGCGCAGCTCGGCCGGGCGCGCGTCCGGCGGCAGGGCCTCCTCCAACTGCCGTTGCACCAGGGCGGCCTTGGCCTCGATGTCGAGCCCAGTGAGGACGAAGACCACCTCGTTGCGGTGTCCGCCGAGCCGGTTCAGGCCGACCTTGAGGGTCGGCGGCGGCGCCTCCCCGCGCACCCCGTCGATCCTGACCCGGTCCGGCCCCTCCTGCGTGAGCCGGACGGTGTCCAGCCGGGCCGTCACGTCCGGTCCCAGGTAGCGCGCCCCGCCGGTCTCGTACAGGAGTTGGGCGGTGACGGTGCCCGTGGTGACCGCCCCGCCGGTGCCCGGGTGCTTGGTGATCACGCTGGAGCCGTCGGCGTGCAGTTCGGCGATCGGGAAGCCCGGCCGGACGACGTCGTGCTCGCGGAAGAACGCGTAGTTGCCACCGGTCGCCTGCGCGCCGCACTCCAGCACGTGCCCGGCCACGACGGCCCCGGCGAGAGCGTCCAACTCGCTCGCATCCCAGCCGAAGTGGGCGATGGCGGGCCCGGCGACCAGCGCCGCGTCGGTCACCCGCCCGGTGACGACCACGTCCGCCCCGCCCTTGAGGCACTCGGCGATCCCGAAGGCGCCGAGATAGGCGTTGGCGGCCAGCAGGCCCTCGGGCAGGCCGAGTTCGGCCCGGCGCGGCAGCAGGTCGTCGCCCTTGACGTGCGCGACGGCGGCCTGTAGCCCCTGTCGCTTGGCCAACTCCCGGATGGCCTCCGCGAGTCGGGCCGGGTTCAGCCCTCCCGCGTTGACCACGATCCGCACCCCGCGTTCCAGCGCCAGGCCGAGGCACTCCTCCATCTGGCGCAGGAACGTCTTCGCATACCCGAGGGACGGGTCCCTGAGCCTGTCCCTGGCCAGGATCAGCATGGTGAGCTCCGCCAGGTAGTCCCCGGTCAGCACATCCAGCGGCCCGTCCGTCAGCATCTCCCGGACCGCCGAGAAGCGGTCCCCGTAGAACCCCGACGCATTTCCGACCCGCAACACAGCACGCGACCCCACAGGCACGCCTCCCCTACCGGTGGCCACAATCCTTGCCGTCGCGCAGCAGCGTGGCACCGGCAAGAAGAAAAAGCAATCATGCCTGCTTGTTTTCTTCGCACCCCTGCGCCGCACCACCCGCATGCGTGGCCGGAAGTCGTAGTCGTCGGCTGGAAGCGGCAGTTGGCGGGAGTACCGCCTGACCGTCACCGGCTCCGGCCAGTGGTTGACGCGCGGCCTGTCCAAGCGGCAGTCCTGGCCGGCAGGCTCCGCGGGCGTGGCGAACGGCGGACTGTGGGTCGGTGTCCTCACGGCGCTCACCGCGCTCGTAACCGGCCACATCACCGCGCGGGCGACCTCACGCGCGGCGCTGGTCCAGACCCGGACAACCGCGACGACGGAGGCCCTCCGCGAGCAGCCCAACCGACGTCGGTCCACCTACGGCTACCGGGAGATGACGAGCTGCGCGCACGCCTGCCCGGAGGTCACGTGACAGATCGACGGCGTCGATGCGACACGTGACCGCGAGGGCGAGGACCGGCTCCCGACGCAGGTGACGCGCATAGGATCGCCGGCAGGGCAGCGCGCCTGCGGGATCTCGGTGCGACGCCCGCCGGCGTTGGGCCAGGGCGACGTCCCGTGGACGGTCCTCACCGACCCGGAGGGCCACGAGTTCTGCGTCCTCGCCCGCCCTGACACCGTCCTGGCGCGGGGCCTTGACGACGCCCCGGCACGGGAGCGCAGCAGCGGCTCTGCGGGGAGGCCGCGCCGGCCTGCCGGTCCGTGAACGCCTCCGCCGGGTCATCCACGGCCGAGAACCGGCCCTCGCTCCAGTTCGGGGGCGGCACCGGCCCGGTGCACGTGATCTCCTCGACCAACTCGCCCTGGGAGACCCGGAACGAGGCCTTCTGGAGCCCGTCGTGGAGGGACACCAGGAAGGAGCCGTCCGCCAGCCGGTAGATGCTGCGCCGGGGCTGCTCGCTCCAGCGGGCGAAGCCCCACGAACGCCCGGGCCGGTACGTGCGAGCCAGGTGTTCGGCAGTCTCCCGGGCCTCCTCCAGCGAGCGCGCCTCCTGCTCGACGTCCAGCCGCCAGTGCGCCCCGCCCTCCTCCGGGTGGTTCTCGTAGTCCTCCTGGACCAGCACGAACCACGTGCCGTCGGCCGCCATCGCCCGCCCCTTCCCGTCGGCGTCGTCCCCGGGAGTCCGAGAGTCCGAGAGTCCGAGCAGCAACCTACGCTCGCCCCTTGCGCGGACGGGCGGGTTCCGCACGCCCGCCGACGGCGTGCGGCCGGCGGGCCGTGCGCCGCGCACGGCGGTGGCCGAGGGTGTGGCGGGCCGTGTGTCCGTTCCCGGAAAGCGTGGTCCCCGGGAGCGCCGCCGTGATTGTGTGGCCTTCCGTGCCCGGACCCAGGGAGGCCGCCGTGTCCCGAACCCCGCAGGAGATCTTCGAGCGTTACGTCCATGCCGGCCCGATGACCCGCGATGCCGACGCCCTTGCCGAGAGCTTCACCGAGGACGGAGTGTTCGAGGCGCCGCTCGTCCCCGCCGGCGCCGAATTCCCCAGGAGGCTGGTGGGCCGCGAGGAGATCCGTCGTGCGATGGCGGCGCACTACGAGCGGCCGACGACGGACGCCCGCGTGCCGAACTTCGAGAAGTCCGCGTACGTGCTGCACACCACCTCCGATCCCGACGTGTTCATTGCCGAGATCGACACGGTCTTCGACGGAGACGACGGGGACGGCGGGGACGTGGCCGTCTCGCTGGTCCAGATCTTCCGCGTCCGCGACGGGAGGATCGCCCATCTGCGCGACTACTTCGCGCCCGGGCTGGTGAGCTGAGGCCCGGGCGGCATCAGCTCAGCGGCAGGGCCATCTCCAGCAGCCGGCTCGCCGGGTCCAGCTCGTAGGGCTCGTCGAGACCGGTCAGGTCGAAGCCGCGGCGGCGGTAGAAGGCCGTCGCCCTCGGGTTGTCCTCGTGCACCCTCAGCAGGAGGCGCTCCGCCCCGGCCTCGGTGCGGGCCCAGTCGAGGATCGCGTCCAACATGGCGTCCGTCACGCCGAGTTGCCTGCCCCGGTAGGCCGGATCGGTCCAGACGCCGACCAGCACCGCCGCCTTCGGCTCGGGCGTGAAGGAGATCATCGTGCCGACCCACCGGCCGTCCGGGGCCACCGCCGCGAACCCCGCGCTCCCCTCCGCGCTGACCCGGGCCACCCGCGAGCGCCACTCGTCCTCGCCGTGGCCGAGCGCCGTCTCGTACGTCTCCATGAAGGCCATCGGCGTGTCCAGCAACTGCGCGAGCCGCACCTCGCGCATCCGCTCCCAGTCCCCGGGGCCGATGCGCTCCACTCGGTAGTCCATTGCGTCCTCCGTCTGTCCCGCCTGCTCACGCGATCATGAGACTCGAAGCAGCATAGGCACAGGCCGGCCGCCTCGGGCACGTGGCCGTCCACGGCCACGACCCGCCCCCACCACTGCTGATCCGCGGGCCGGCCGCCCCGCCCCGGGCCCGGCCGGGGCGAGCCCAGGCGGGACGGCTCCCAGGCGGGTGACCGGCGGTCAGGAGCGCGCGACAGACAGGAGCCGGTGCGACGGCCAGGAGCCGGTGCGGCGATCAGGAGCCGGTGCGGTGATCAGGAGCCGGTACGGCGGTCCAGGCCGTCGAGGAGGAGTCGCAGGCCGTATTCGAAGCGGTCGTCCGGGGTGCGGGCGGCCCAGTGGCGGATGGCTGTGCCGATGGCCGGGTAGTCGCTGGTGTCGGCGGCGTCCGGCGTCGGGGTGCGGTCGGTGGTGGCGAGTTGGTGTTCCCGGCTCTGTTCCTCGATGACGTGGCCGAGGACGTAGTCCTGGATGGTGAAGAAGGCCAGTGCGGTCTCCGTCTCCGGCACTCCCGCGGCGGCGAGGGCCTGGACCGCGGCCTCGCCGAAGCCGAGGGTGTTGGGCCGGCGGACGTACGTGCCGGACAGGACCCGGGCGCCGTCCCGGCGGGTGAGCAGGGCGCGCCGCAGCCGTCGGGCGAGTTCGGCGGCCCGCTCGCGCGGCGGGAGTGCGACGTCGACGTCGGCGACGCCGCTCATGATCTCCTCGGCAATGGCCTCCAGCAGGGCCTGCTTGTCGCGGTAGTGCCAGTACAGGGCACTGGGGCCGACGCCCAGGGACGTGGCGAGGCGGCGCATGGTGAGCCCGTCCAGGCCGTCCTGGTCCAGCAGGCCGAGCGCTCCGGCGAGCACGTCCTCGCGGTGCAGGCGCACGCGGATCTCCTTGCTTGGCGGGCGGGTTGGGCCGCCTTCATGGCCCTGGGCACCCGCGTTGACACACCGTTGAGCCTACCCTAACTTGAACACCGTTCTACTAGAACACCGTTCAGGTTTGGAGCAGACATGTCCACGCCCTCCTCCGCGCGCAACCCCGCCGCGCCCCCTCCGGCCACCACGCCACCGCCCGCCGCGCCCGCCACCACCGCCACGCCCGCCACGCCACCGCTCACCGACCCACCGTCCACCGACCCGCCGCCGCCCGGACCGCCGCGCCTGCTGCGGCCCGGCCTGCCCGTCGCGGCAGCAGTGGCGATCGCCTGCACCGCGTCGTTCATGGTCGTCACGGACGGCGCCATCGTGAACGTGGCCCTGCCCGCGATGAGCGCCGACCTCGGACTCGGATCCGCCGCCGCCCGCTGGGTGGTGGACGCCTACCTGCTGGTACTGGGCGGCTTCACGCTCCTCGCGGCCCGCGCCGGCGACCTCTTCGGCCGCCGGGCCACCCTCCGGGCAGGTCTGGTGCTGTTCACCGCCGCCAGTGCCGTCGGCGGCCTGGCCGGCAGCGGCCCGGCCCTGATCGCCGCCCGCGCCGCCCAGGGACTGGGGGCTTCGGCGCTCGCGACCTCGACCCTCGGCATCGTCCTCGCCGTCACCGCCGACCGGCCCGAGCTGCGTCGGCGCGCCATGTCCGCCTGGGCCGCTTCGAGTTCGTCGGCCGCGGCACTCGGCGTGCTGCTCGGCGGCATCCTCACCGAACACGCCGGCTGGCGCTGGGTGATGTACGTCAACGTGCCCGTCGGCCTCGCCCTGCTGGTCGCCGTCCGCCTCTGCCTGGAGCCCGCCGACGTCCGCGGCTCCCTCCGCCGCCTCGACCTGCCCGGGGCCTTCGTCTCGACCACCGGCGTCGGCCTGCTCCTGTTCGGTGTCACCCACGGCGGCGAGAACGGCTGGACGTCCCCCACCACGCTCGTCACCCTCGCCGCGGCGGCCCTGCTGCTCACCGCCTTCGTACGCGCCGAGGCACGCAGCGCGAACCCGCTGGTCCGCCTGCCGGTGTTCCGGCTGCCCGGCGTACCGGCCGGGAACCTCGTCGTGCTGTTGCTCGGTTCGAGCCTGACGGCGTCGTTGTTCCTCGTCTCCCAGCTGATGCAGCAGGTCCTCGGCTACTCCGCCGAGCAGGCAGGCCTGGCGATGCTGCCGATGGGCGTGTGCCTGGCCGTGGCCGCACTGGTCTCCCGGCGGCTGCTGGATGCCGGGGCGCGCCGGCTGCCGCTGTACGGGGGCACCGTGGCGGCGGCCGGGCTGCTCTGGCTCGCCGCCCTGCCGACCGACGCCCGCTACGCGGCCGACCTGCTCGGCCCGCTGCTGCTGATCGGGTCCGGCCTCGGCCTGATGCTGATGTCCGCCACCACGGCGGCCACCGCCGCCGTCCCGCCCGCCGAGGCCGGCCTCGCCTCGGGCCTGCTCAACACCTCCCGCCAACTGGGCGGCGCCCTCGGCCTCGCCCTGCTCGGCGCCATCGCCCAGTCCGCCACCGGCCCGGCCGCGGACACCGCCACCGGTGCCGCCGCCGCCCTCCTGCACGGCTCCCGAGCGGCGCTGCTCGCCGCCGCGGCGCTCAGCCTGCTGGGCGCGCTCACCTCCCTGCTCCTGCCCGGAACCCGGAAAGCCGCCGGGGACGACGGGACCAACACCCCTACCAGTAACCGATCCTGACCCATCATCAACACCATCCGGAGAACATCCCTTGCACACCGGCAAGCACTATCCCGTCCTCGTCGTCGGCGGCGGCATCGTCGGCCTGACCGCCTCCCTCGCCCTCTCCCACCACGGGGTTCCCTCGCTCCTGGTCGAGGCCCACCCCGGTACCCACGACCACCCGCGCGCCCGCAGCCTCAACGCCCGCGCCATGGAGATCTACCGCGAACTCGGCGTGGCGGACGCCGTCCGCGAGGCCGGTGCCCCACTGGCCCGGGCCGAGGGACTGCACCGCGGCTCCGACCTCGCCACCGCCCTCGCCGACGTCCCGCGACGGCCGGAGCCCGGCGACCGGCCCGAGAGCATCTTCGCCCCCGCCGCGATGGCCCGCTGGAGCCCGACCACCGGCCGCCGCGCGACCCTCGACGCCGTCGAACCCGTCCTGCTGGCAGCGGCCCGCCGCCAACCCGCCGAGATCCGCTTCGGCACCCTGCGCACCGGCCTCCGGCACGGCGACGACCACCTCGCCGTCGACCTGACGGACGTGGCCACCGGCGTCACCGAGACCGTCACCGCCGACTACCTGATCGCCGCCGACGGCGCGGGCGGCGCGCTGCGCCACGAACTGGGCGTCTCCTCGACGTACGGCACCAGCCACGGGCACCAGCTCAACATCCTGTTCCGCGCCGACCTCGAACAGTTCGTCCGGGGAAGGGAGTTCAGCGTCGTCCTGATCGCGCGCGCAGGTGTGCGCGGCATGCTCACCGCCATCGACGCCCGCACCCGCTGGGCCTTCCACCTGCGCTACGACCCGGCCGTCGAGAGCCCCGCCGACTACCCGCCCGAGCGGTGCGAACAGATCCTGCGGGACGTCCTCGGGGTCCCCGGCGCCGAGCCCGAGGTGGTCAGCGTGCTGCCCTGGGAGGCCCGCGAGCGCACGCTCGACCGCCTGCGCGCGGGCCGGGTGTTCTTCGCCGGCGACGCGGCCCACCAGATGCCCCCGGCCGGCGCCCGCGGCGCCAGTACCGGCATCGCCGACGTCCACAACCTCGTCTGGAAGCTCGGCGCCGTCCTCGGCGGGCGGGCGGACGAGACCCTGCTGGACACCTACCAGGACGAACGCCACCCGCCGCCGTCCACGCCGTCGCCGCCTCCGGCGCCAACGCCCGGGCCATGACCCCCGGCAGCTCCTCCCCCGATCCCGACTGGACCACCCCCGCCGCCCACGGCCTCGGCGACCGCTACCGCTCCGCCGCCGTCCTCTCCGACACGGGGGACCCGACGGACCCCGTCGCCAACGACCTCGACGGCGGCCCCGGCACCCGCCTCCCACACGCCTGGACCGACCCCGCCCGGTCGCGCTCCACCCTCGACCTCCCCGCCGGGGACTGGATCCTCCTCGGCCCGCCCGCCTGGCGTCTGCCCGCCGACACCGCCGGCCTGCGCCACGCCGACCCCGGGCCCGAGTTCGCCGCCCTCGCCGGTACCGCCACGGGCGGTGCCGTCCTCGTCCGCCCCGACGGCCACATCGCCTGGCGCTCCACCGATCCGACCACCACCGGCCCGACCCCCACCGGCCGGACGACCACCGGGCCCGAGGATCCGGCCGCGGCCCTCGACGCCGCCCTGCGCCGGCTGCCGTTCCGGGCGCGCCACAGCACGCACTGCCGGACGCCCGGGCCGACGGACCCCGCGATCCACCCCTAGACCGCTCAACCCCGCGGACACGTCGGTCGGTTGGCACGTCGGTCGGCGGACACGTCGGTCGGTTCCACGGACCCACTGCACCGGCCCGGCCGGACGAACCGGCCCGGTGCAGGACCGCCCGGCGACCGGCGACCGCCCCGCGGCGCCGCATCCGGAGCGGCGTGAGCCCTGCCCAGGGGCTCGCCCACTTCCGGGAGCACCTCCTCCGACGGGATCGTGTCGTCTGCGCCGACACGGTTTCAGGAGCAGCAAAGGACCGGCCGACGATCCCTCCAGCTCCCGGCAGCCCCAGGGGAGGAGCGGCCGGCCACGACGGGGACCGCCGTGGCCGGCCGCGGGTCGCGCCCCTGGCGGTCCCCGGCGGTGCCCCCACGAACCCGACGAAAAGGCCTGGCCGATCATCCCGACGGACGCTACGCTCACCCCGATGATGAACAACTCCCGCCACAGATTGGGGGACTCGTCCGCGCAAGGTGAGTGCTGATGCTCACTGGAACCGCGAACGAGGACCCGCGCCTGATCTCCCGGCGCCTTTCCCTCTGGCTGCGCGTGCGCGAGTACGCCGTGCCGCCCTCCATGATCGAGACCGCGACCAGCCGCCGGTGCGCCGGGGACTGGGCAGGGGCGTGTGCCGCCGCAGGTGTCGACGTCGATGTCGACCTGCGGTCCCTGGCACACAGTCACGGGCACGACCTCGTGGCCCGCGTCCGCGACGATCTGCGCCATCTGGCACCCGACCTGCTGCGCTGGCACCTGCCCCGGATCGCCCCCGACGGCCTGCTGCGCCCCGGGCTGACCGTCACCCTGACCCGGGACGACACGGCCGGGCGGGGCGGCACAGGACCCGACGACACGGCACCCGACGGCACGGCACCCGACAACACGGGGCCCAACGGCTCAGGACCCGACGGCACCGGGCGCAACGGGACCGGGCGCGATCGCGCGGGCCTGCTGCACCTGGTGGTGCGCACCCCGCCGGCCTGGGCGGATGCCGGCCAGCGGATCAGCCTCGCGCTGTGGGACGGTTCCCGCAGCGCGGACGGCGACCGCCGTCACCCGCACCCCCACCCCAGCAGACGCTTCCGGCTCGACCTGCACCGGCACCTGTGGGACGCCCGCCGGACGGACGAGCTGCGCATCCGATCCGGGGCCTACCGGCCGACCGCCGAAGGCCCGCCGCCGGGGACCGACCCCGGGACGGTGCCACGGTGGGACCTCCTCCTGGGACAAGGCTGCGCCGTCGACCGGTGGGCGGCCGAGGCGGGGTTGCTGATCCGCGCCGAGGGCCGGGCCGCCAGTGCCGTCACGGTGCGGCTCGGTGGCCGCCAACGGCTCCTCCTGCGCCTGGACGCGGACGGGAACGGACTCGGCATCTCGGGGGCACCCACCGGCGGGGCCCCCGGACTGCCGGTCCTGCCCGACGCGGCGGTCTGGGTGCCACCCGACCTGGAACTGCTGCGCGCCGGGCTGATCGGGCCCGACGGGCTGCACCCGCTGGTGGCCAGGGCGCTGGTTCCGGGCCACCGGCCGGCCGGCCCGCTCCGGAGTCCGGACCGGCCGGGAGAGCCGCGCATCGTGGAGTGCCGGGGCGCCCGGCACCGGATCGGCCTGGTCGACGGGGTACTCGCCCCGCTGGACCACGACCCGGCCGAGATCCGCCGCGAGGAGCTACTGGTCGCCCTGACCGGCACCCCGCTCCCCTGCCTCCGGGCGATCGACGAGGCGCACCGCCGTCCGGACTGCCTCACCGGCGTCCGGGAACGCCTCGACCACGGCGACACCGCCGGAGCACTGGCCGTCGTCGAGGGCCTGCTCGGCCCCGAGGCACTGCTGCGCACCGGCCCGCTGCGGGACGAACTGGAGGCGGCCGCCCTGCGCCGGATCGCCTACGGGATGTTCCGGGCCGGCCTGGCCGACGGCCGACCGCATCCGCAGCGCAGCCCTCGCCGCGACCGCCGCTCGCGACCGCGCCTCGCCGCCTCCTGCTGACCCGGCCTCCGACCCGGTCCCGAACCGGCCCCGAACCGTCACACCCGCCGTCCCTTACGCGCACCACCGCCTCACGCGCGCCATCCCGGCACGCGAACCGCCACCCACCCGAACCGCCGTCCACACGGGCCGCCCCGTACGCGAACCGCCCCGTACACGAGCTGTCCCGTACGCGAACCGTCCCGGCGCACGAACCACAGGTGATCGAACATGCCATCAGACACGCCCACGCACGCCCTGCCGAACCCGGCCACCCTCACCTCCCACCTCGACCTCCTCCACCTCGACACCCCCCTGCACGACGGTCCCCGGCACGACGTCCGCCGGCACGACGCCGCCCGGCACGACGTCCGCCGGCTCGACGTGGCCGGCGAGTTGCTGACCCTGCTGCGGACCACCACGACCGAACCCCGCCCCGACATCCAGCTGGAGGCGCTGACCCTGGCCGTCGCCGCCGACCTGCCCGTACTCCTCTGGGGCGAGCCCGGGATCGGCAAGACCGCGGCCCTGACGCAGCTCGCCGAGGCGCTGGACCTCCCGCTGACCACGGTGATCGCCAGCGTGCACGAACCCTCCGACTTCTCGGGCCTGCCCATCCTCGGGGACGATCCCGCCCAGCAGGGCGTCCCGATGGCCCCGCCGGACTGGGCGGTCCGGCTGGTTCGGGCCGGCCGGGGGCTGCTCTTCCTCGACGAGCTGTCCACCGCACCGCCGGCCGTGCAGGCCGCCCTGCTCCGCCTGGTGCTGGAGCGGCGCATCGGCACCCTCCAACTACCCCCCGGGGTCAGGATCGTGGCCGCGGCCAACCCCCGCTCCTCGGCGGCCGACGGCTGGGAGCTGAGCCCGCCGCTGGCCAACCGGTTCGTCCACCTCCAGTGGACCCACGACACCGAGGTCGTGGTCCGCGGCCTCGGCGGGACGTGGCCCCGCGCCACCCTGCCGCGGCTCGCCCCCGAGGGGCTGCCGGAGGCCGTCGCCTTCGCCCGCCGTGCGGTGTGCGGGCTCCTGGCCGCCCGCCCCGGACTCGTGCACCGGCTGCCCGGCAGCGAGACCCGCCGGGGAGGCGCCTGGCCCTCGCCGCGGAGCTGGGAGATGACGCTGCACCTGATCGCCTTCGCGACCGCGGCCGGCTCCTCCCGGGAGGTGCTCTCCCTCCTGGTGCGGGGCACCGTGGGGGACGGTCCCGGGCTTGAGCTGCTGGCGAGCCTGGACCGGATGGACCTCCCCGACCCCGAACTGCTCCTCGCCGACCCGGCGGGTGCCGCGCTGCCCGAACGGGGGGACCTGCGCCAGGCCGTGCTCGACGGTGTGGTGGCGGCGGTCCGTGCGCGCCCGGACCGGGCCCGCTGGGACGCCGCCTGGGCGCTGCTGGTCCGGGCGCTGGAGACCGGGGCCCCGGACCTGGTGGTCGTCCCGGCGACCACGCTCGCCTCGCTGCGCCAGGAGGACTGGGACGTCCCCGCGGCCATCGAGCGGCTCGCCGGCGCGGTGTCGCTCTCCCGGCGCGCGGACCGGGCCGCCGACCGGGCGGCGGCCCGGGTCGCCACGGTCGCCACGAAGGCCGGCCGGTGACCGCCGACGCCCCGCGGGCTCCGGGCATCCCGAGGGTGACGGGCGCGCCGAGGGTCACGGGCACACCCGGGGCCACGGACGCCGGTCGACCGGAGCCGGAACTGGACTTCGACAAGCTGTTCGCCGCCCGGCTGCAGGCCGCCCGGGCGCGGCCCTACCTGGCGACGGCGCTGTTCGCCCTCCACCCCGTGGAGTCACGGCTGGTGCCCACGATGGCCGTCGACCGGCACTGGCGGTGCTACGCCTCACCGGCGTTCGTCGCCCGGACGCCGGTGGAGGAACTGGCCGGTGTCTGGGTGCACGAGGTGTCGCACCTGCTGCGCGACCATCACGGGCGCAGCGACCGGGTCGCTCGGGAGCGTGGCCTGACCGGCCCGGGGGAACGGCTGCGGATGAACATCGCGGCGGACTGCGAGATCAACGACGACGTGTTCGGTGACGGGCTGGTCCGGCCCGAAGGCGCTGTCGGCCCAGGCACCCTGGGGCTTCCCGAGGGCGAGCTCATGGAGGACTACCTGCGGCAGTTCAGGCTCGGACCGTTCACCGAGGCCCTGGCGTGGCTGGACTGCGGCAGTGGCGCCGACGGGCTGGACCGGGCGTGGGACGAAGGGCCGGACGGCGCGCACGGCCTCAGTGCCCAGGAGCGGGACGCCGTCCGGTTCCGGGTGGCGCAGGGCATCACCGGCCGCCCCGGGAACGCCCCGAAGGGGTGGCAGCGGTGGGCGGAGGAGGCGTTCCACCCACCGCAGCCCTGGCGGGACCTGCTGGGGGCGGCGGTCCGCTCGGCGGCCTCCGCCCCCGGTGCGGGCGAGGACTACAGCTACGGGCGGCCGTCGCGGCGCTCGTCCGGGGTGCCCGGTGCCGTGTTGCCGAGCCTGCGGCGCAGGCCGCCCCGGGTCTCCGTGGTCATCGACACCTCCGGGTCGGTCAGTGACACCGAGCTGGGCAGTGCGCTCCTGGAGGTCGCCGCGATCACCCGTGCGGTGGGCGGCCGCCGCGACCTGGTCACCGTGCTGTGCTGCGACGCGGCGGCCCGGATCGTGCACCCGCTCTGCCAGGCCGGGGGAATCCCGCTGGTGGGCGGAGGGGGCACGGATCTGCGCACGGGCTTCGCGAGGGCGCTCCGGGCCCGGCCCCGGCCGGACGTCGTCGTGGTCCTGACCGACGGCCAGACTCCGTGGCCGAGCAGCCGGCCACCGTGCCGGACGGTGGTCGGCCTGTTCCCGCGGAGGCGGCCGGCACGGTCGTGGAACGAGGACGATCCCGACCACGTGCCAGACTCGCCGCCCGCGTGGGCGCGGGTCGTCGAGATCGGGTAGCCCCCGACGCCCGGCGGGCGCCGGACCGGGCCCGCTATGCCGGGTGGCCCTCCCCCGGGTAGGGCAGCCAGCGGTAGCCCGGGGAGAAGGTGGTGAACCCCGGCGGGCGGCCGGCCAGTTCCCAGACGCCGTCGGCGAGGACCAGGCCCGGGAACGCGCCGAGGTCCTCGTCCGCCGTCAACTCGTCGAAGAAGCGGAACATGTCGGCCTCGACCCCGGCCAGGGCGTACCGGTACCGGGCGGGCGCCGAGCGCAGGCACGCGTAGAGGTGGTGGCCGGCCTCGGTCATCGCACGGGCGTCCGCGTCGGAGCCGATCCCCGTCCGGCTCAGCCCTCCGGGGACGGCCCACGCCCACCAGTTGCCCCGGTCGTCGCGGACCACGTCGGCAACCCACCCCGCGGCCCACCCGGTGCCCTGCCCAGCCCCCTGCCCGACGTCCTGCCCGGTGCCCTGCCGGGCGGCGAAGTGGCCGGCCACCGCCAGCGCGTCCGCCTGCGACGGCCCGCACTCGGCGCTCAGGCTGAAGATCCAGGCCATGTCACGGGCCTTCCTTCCCTCCCGGCGGCGTGGCCTTCACCCAGAGCGGCCTGGTCCGGGCGAGCGCCGCCTGGAGCTCGTCCACCGGAACGGGGGCCCGGGGGCCGACGTAGCCGTGCGTCCTCTTGTCCCTGACGTAGTGCAGCACCCCGGCGAAGACCGTGGGGCTGATGGCCCAGACCGGGTCCTTTCCCGTGCCGTCCTTACCCGTGCCGTCCTTGCCCCACTCCGGCGGCCGGCGGTGCGGCAGGAGGTTCAGCGGCGTGTCCGGGGCCACCGACATGCCGCCGCCGGGCTGGGCGAGCCCGCCGACGACCTCCACGTCGGGGTTCGCGCCCCCTACCCGGACCCCGAGTCCGCGGGCGGTGGGCTCGGGCTTCGGGGACCCGCCCTGCTCGATCATGCTGCGGTAGAGGAGCGACGGGTCCTTCTTCTCGCCGCCGTCCCGCTTCGGGCTCGCGGCGAGTGCCCCGGCCCTGGCGGCCTCCGTGGCGGGCGACGTGCCCGTACCGGGAGAGGCGGCCTGGCCGGCGGCCGGCCGTGGGGCGGGCACGGGCGCCGGGGCGGGGGCGGGCGGTTCCGGCACCGGCAGCGGCTCCGCCGGGGCGAGGTCGACCGCCGCGTTGCCGTCGAAGCCCGAGGCCACCGTGCCTCCGGAGCCACCGCCCGACGACGGCTGCACCTTGGGCCGGAATCCCGGGTGCGAGGCGATGTCGACGACCTCGCCGCCACCCGCGGCCGCCCCGGCACCGGCGCCCGCACCAGCCCCGGCCCCGGCACCCGCCGCGGCTCCGCGACCGGCGGCCCCGAGCCCGCGAAGCCTCGCCCGGGCACCGGCGACCGCGAGGACCGCCATGACGAGGTGCCAGATCACCCGGACGAAGGACCGGGACGCCTCCGTGATCCGCGCCTTGTCCCCGTGCGCGGCGCGGCACAGCGACCACCAGCGCAGGGCCTCCGCCACCGCGTCCTTCGTCTCGACGGCCGCGAAGTAGCCCAGCACGGCGAGCGTGATCACCTGGAGGATCGCCCCGACGACCTGGGTGATCCCGGTCGGCGCCGCCTCCGCCGCCCCGATCACGGCCTCGGCCGCGAGGAACGCACCCGTGATCAGCGTGATCCGGACCCAGTGCGCCTTGATGGCCTCCCAAACCTCGTCCTCGAAGAACTCCATGACGTGCTGCGGGGACTCCTCGATCGACGCGTACGCATCCCGGAGGAACGGACGCGGGTCGTGGCTGCGCAGCCAGTCCCCGACGCTGCGCCGGATCACCCTGCTGCTGTCCTGCCCCGCGCGGGGACGTCCGGCGCCGGCCGTGCGGGCCAGCTCGTGCGGCGCCCGGGAGCACTGGTCGGCCTCGGCCTCGCGGGCGTCGCCGACGCCCCCGAGCGAGAGTTCGCCGGTCCGCGGCGGCGACCCCGACTGCTGGAGCGAGTGCGCCAACTCGTGGGCGATCAGCCCGAGTCCCCGCGGGCTGTGCGGCACGTACGCGCCCTCGCCGAAGACCAGGTCCGGCCCGCTGGTGTAGGCCTGGGCGCCCACCGCCGCCGCCGACCTGGCGGCCCGGCCGTCGGCGTGCACGCGGACACCGCTGAAGTCGGCCCCGAACCTGCTCTCCATCGTCCTCCGGGCGCCGGCGTCGAGCAGCTGCCCAGGTGAGCGGAGCACCTCGTGGACGATCGGGGGGACCGCGGACGGCGCACGCGACGGCTGCCGGGCGGGCGCCGCGGCCCTCGGAACCGGTCCCGGGCTTCTCCTCGGACCTGCTGCGCCCGCCTCGAACCCGCCCACGTGCTACCTCGTTCCCGTCTTCTTGGCCAGTCCGGAGGAGACCAGCTGCTTGACGAGCGCGGCGACGGCCGCATCCTTCCGGCGAGGCCAGTAGGTCGTCAGCCAGTAGTCGTGGACCAGGCGGCCCACCTCGACCGGGTGCACCGGCGCAACCTCCGCCAATTTGCCACCGCCGAGGTTCAGTTCGCGGTTGGCCTCCGCGTAGCAGGCGTACATCTCGTGTTCCACGGCCTGGTCGGCGCGGGCCGCCCCCTTCGGGCCGACCTCGTACCCCTCGGCCACCGCGCCGTCGAGCAGTTGGCCTGCGCCGGTGAGCTTGTCCGCGGGCGAGAAGACGTACCGGGTGACGAACGAGGCGCCCTCGCTGCCCTTGCCGGACTCCGTGTCGAACTCGCGGAGGGCGAAGTTCTCCGAGACGTGGCCCGTCGTCGTGTGGCCCCAGACGGAGCCCCCCTTGCCCTCCGCGATGAGCGAGTCGCGGACGACGGCCGCCAGCGAATGCCTTCCGCCCGGCTCCATCGTGCCCTTCACCCAGTCCTCGCTCGCGTCCGGTTCGCGCCCCCCGTTGCAGGAGTACAGGACGACGGTCACGTTCGGTGCCAGCGCGGGGGCGATCTGCTTGATGACCGACGCCGCCGTGGAACTGCTGATCGAGCCGAGGCCGCACCAGTTGCTGGACCCGTGGGCGAACACGGCGAGGGTCCGCACGGTGTTCGGGCCGGTCCCCGGGGGCACCGGTCCCTCGGGGGTCGGCGCCTTGGCCACGGCTGCGGGGAGCAGGGCGCCGAGCGCCCGGACGGTGGCGGTCAGCGGGTGGTCCGCATCCGACATCGCCTCGCCGAACACGACGTTCGAGGCGGTGGCCTTCTTGCCGGTGAGAGCCAGAGCCTTCTCCCGCCTGGCCCACTTCCGGGCGGCGTTCCGCGCCTCCTCACGGTCCTTGGGGGACGGCATCGGGGCGTAGAAGGCGAGTGCCACGCCCGCCGGGAAGTCCTTGGCCAGCCGCTGTCCGAGCACCGCCTCGGGATCGGCGGGCGCAGCGGGCCCGGTCCTGTCCGGGTTGTCCAGGTCGTCGCACTGGACGGCGAGCTCGCCGGCCGCCGCCTGCTGCACCACGTGGCCGAGCTCGTGGGCGAGCAGGCCCTGCCCGGCCTCGCTCTGCGGGGTGTAACGGCCGGCGCCGAAGACGATGTCGTTCCCGACCGTGTAGGCCTTGGCGTGCTGCCCCGCGGCCAGGTCGGCCGCCTGCGCATCGGTGTGCACCCGCACCCCGCTGAAGTCGTGCCCGAAGCGCGCGCTCATCTCCTCCCCGGTCCCGGCGTCGAGCGGCGCTCCGGGGGAACGCGGCACCAGGTGCTGGACGTGCGACGCCTCGCCCGGCTCCACCGGTGCCGGCGTGCTGAGGGCCGCGCCGCCGGCCGTGGCGGACGCTCGACCGGATCCCCTGTCGGCCGCTTCACCGGTCGTCTCCCCCTCTCCCTCTGCGTGCCCCCGGAGCGGGACGTGGCTCAGGTCCGGCTGCCCGGCCGACGGGGTGGCGGGCTGCTGGAGGTCGGCGGTGTCGGGACGGTCGTGGCCGGCCCGGGCACCGCCGGGCACCGGGGGCGAGGGCGTGGGCGCGGGCTTCGAGTGGCTGCGGGACCGGTCGTGCATCCCACTCTCCTTTCCGGTCGGAACGGCGGGCTCCTCGGATCCGGTTTCCGGTTTCCGGTTGGAACGGCGGGCTCCTCGGGTCGCGGCGGCGGACCGGTCGCGGCGGCGGACCGGTCGCGGCGACGGACCAGTCGCGATGACGGGACCGTCCTGCAGGGGCCGCCGACAGCTCACTGCACCCGGACGGGATGGAAGCCGGTACGCAGGTCGGCGGTGACGGCCACGGGCTGGCCGGGGACGAGGGAGAGCAGGGCCAGCGGGGCGTAGAAGTGCTCGACGCCCTGCGGGGGGAGGTCGGCGGGACCGCCGGACGGGTCTGCGGGCCAGGTGATGTCCCCGGTGGCGGTACGGGCGGGGAAGGTCCAGTAGTCGCCGGTGCGGTAGTGGACGTCGGCGGTGTCCGGCGGCTGGAAGCGAATCTGGATGCCGTCTTCCAGGGTGAACCAGCCGGCCGGGTCCTGCGCGGTCAGGAGCAACGCGCCGTCGGCGGCGCGGCGGGGCAGGTCTCCCCCGCCGTCGACGTCGGGGTGGTCCCAGCGGCGGAGCAGGGGGTGGCGGTCGGCCTGGATGGTCCCGGCGTCGGTGTCGAGGACGACGGTGTAGTCGTCGCCCTCGTCGTCGACGTCCTTGACCCGGGCGAGGGTGCCGGGCCGGCCGAGCAGGGTGCTCCGGTCGTCGACCACCTCGACCAGGGTGCCGACGGGCAGCGCGGTGCGCCGGTCCCGGGGCGGGTCGCGCAGGACGGCCGCCGCCCCGTTGAGCCGCAGCAGCGGGTGGACGACCGAACCGTTGTCCCTGGACCAGGTGAAGGTGGGGCCGCCCTCCTCACCGGAACCGCGGTGGATCTGGACGCGGTAGAGCTGGTTCTCGGGGCCGAGGTAGCCGGCCGCCGGATCGGCGACACAGGGCTCCAGCGGACCCTTGCCCCGCCGCGCCCGGGCGGCGAGCAGCCCGCGCCCGGCGGGCTGGAGGAAGGCCTCCCAGGCGTCCCAGTGGGTGCGGATGTCGTCCTTGTCGAACTGGCGGCCGGGTGGGGCGGTGTCCGTCAGCCGGACCTGCCAGACCAGGCGGGTGCGGGTGCAGGTGTCGGGGCCGCCGAGCGCGACCTCGCGGATGGAGTCGTCCTCGGCGGCGGAGAGGTGGCGCTCCCAGACGTCGAGGTAGGCGAGCCAGGTGCCGGTCGCCGGGGTGGCCGGACCGGGGAGGTCGGGCTGAGCGGTGTAGAGCAGGCCGTCGGTGTCGTTCTCGCAGGCCCGGCCGCGCACCCAGTAGCGGCCCTGGCCGATCCTGAAGACCCCTGCCTCCTGCCCGGCCGGGGGCGCCTCGATCCGGAAGCCGGGCCCGATCCCGCCCGGGCGGGGGGACGGCGTGCCGTACGGGCCGATGACGTCCTCGGCGAGGGCCTGGAGGTGGTGCAACAGGATGGCGACCTGCTCGTTGCCGTCGGCCGGCAGGGTCACCCGGCCCTGCTGCTGGATCACCCGCAGGAAGTGCTTGCCCTGA
The DNA here is from genome assembly GCF_017813315.1 of Kitasatospora sp. RG8. NCBI lineage: Bacteria > Bacillati > Actinomycetota > Actinomycetes > Kitasatosporales > Streptomycetaceae > Kitasatospora > Kitasatospora sp. RG8. Next base: position 21,314 of record NZ_JAGIYX010000017.1, on the reverse strand, counting down.
TCGAAGCTGAACCGCTCGACGTCGGCGTGCATGCTGGTCCTCACCTGTTCTCGTGCTGGTCGCGGTGGTCGGTCGTCGGGCGGGGTGTCAGTTGACGGGGACGACTCCGGTGTCCATGCCCGCCGGGGTGTACTCGGCCGCCCGGGCGCGCAGGGCGGCCAGCCGCTGGGGCAGGAAGAGGTCGTGGAAGGCGCCGAGTTCGGAGCCGTCGTCCGCTCCCGTGCGGATCTCGTCCGGGCAGTCGGGGGCGAGCTGGGCGTACCCCGCGTCGGGGTGGCGGACGGAGGTGAACCGGGGGCGGAGCCTGCGTTCGACGGCGGCGGCCAGGTCGGGTGACGGCACGTCGCCGAGGGCCGCCAGGGCGGTGTCCGGCTGGCAGTGGAAGCGGCGCGGCGTGCGGGAGCCGGTGGGCACCCAGCAGAACCGCAGACAACCGGTCGAGCGCCGGGCGGCCAGGACCTCACCGAGGAAGACCGTGTTCTCGCCGTGCTCGATCGCGTGCACCTGGAGGCTGCCCAGGACGGTCGTCCGGGCGACCTCCAGGACCGCCGGGGCGACGCCGGGGCCTCCCCCGCCGACGGCTTCGAGATCCGGGTGGGTGGCGTCGACGATGCTGTCGTTCACGGCCAGCCGCAGCGGTACGCCGCCCCGCGCGGCGGCCTCGATCCGGACCGGCCCCACGATCGAGTGGCTGATCTCCACCTCGGCGCCGGGCAGGGCGGCCAGTTCCAGTGAGGGCGGCGCCGGCCGCTCGGGGCCACAGACGTGGTGGGGTCCCCAGCCGGGCACCAGGGTGCAGTGCCGGATGACGACGCGGGCGGGTGGGCGGCAACCGTGGGCGGTGTGGCGGGCGGCCCCGGGGGCCGGGGCGCGGTCGTCCCCGTTTTGGCTCTCGTCGCCGTTCGGGGCCCCGCCCGGCGAGTCGTCTCCGTCGGGGACCCCACCCTGCGGGTCGTCACCGTCGGGGACCCCACCCTGCGGGTCGTCACCGTCGGGGACCCCACCCTGCGGGTCATCGTCGTCGCAGGCCTCATCACCCGGCTCCGGGGCGGCGTCCACGGGTGCGCCGGAGAGGTGAACGCCCCGGCCGCCGATCACCAGGCCGTCCAGGATGAGCCGGCTGCCGCCGGAGAGGGCGACGGCGAACGCGTCGGGGCCGTCCGCCCGGCGGTCGGCGAGCCAGAGCACCGGGCGGGTGCGCTCGGCGGCCCGGACGAGCAGGGTCTGCCAGGGCTCCAGCGTGAGGTCGGCGGTGACGCCGAGCACCTCGCTGCCGGTGATCTCGATGACGGCGTAGCGGGGCCGGTCGTGCTCCCAGGCGTGCAGTGCCTGCCGGAACTCGGCGGCGGAGCGCACCGCCCGGTACCAACGGGCGGGCCTGATCCAGTCCGGCCAGAGCGTCTCCAGGTACTGCCGGTTCGCGACCAGCAGCGGAACCCCCGCCGGGACCGGTCGGCCGGGCCGGGCGAGCGCGTAGAGGTCCTCGTCCGGGAGCGCCCCGTCGAGCGCCTCGACCAGTTCGTCGTCGGTGCCGCCGCCGGGGCCGGGTGCGCCGCCCGGCCAGTGCCGCAGGACCAGCGACGCGGCCGGCCCCTGCCCGGTCAGGACGGCGTGACGCAAGGCGTCGGGGTCGGTCAGGTCCTGCGCCCGGCAGCGGTGGGTGTCGGCCTCCGGCGGCTCGGGCATCGGGCGCCGGTACTCTCCGCCGCCCAGGTCGGCGCCGAAGCCGTAGTGGTAGCTCACCCGGACCCGCTGCGGCGGGTTGCGGCGCGGGAACAGCATCCGGCCGAGCACCGGGTCCACCGCGACGGTGCCGGGCAGCGGACGGTAGGACTCCCAGTCGCTCAGGTCGGCCGGGACCACCCGCTCGGCGGGGACGGGGGTGCCCTGCCCGCGGGCGGGCCAACCGGGCGCGTGGATCACCATCGAGCGCCCCTCCCCGTAGTACAGCGGCGAGGCATGGGACGGCGAGGAGGCGTGGGCCGGCGGGGACGACAGGGGCGCGTGCTGCGGCGGGGATGCGGTCCGGGGCGCGGCGAACGCACGGCGGCCGATCGGCGCGGGCACGTCGGCGGGTCCCTGCGGGTGGAGCCCGCGGTCGCCGTCCGCGCCCCGGCCGAACAGCTGGACGTCGAAGCCCATCGGGTCGAAGGTGAACGCCCACCGCCCGACCCGTTCGACCTGCCCGGCCCGGGTGCCGGTCACCGGGTAGGCGTGCAGCCGCCAGACGAAGAGACCGACGTCCGGGATGTTGTGCCGGCCGCTCGTGCGGTGCGAGCCGGGCCGGCGGACGTCGACGGTGTGCGCCTCCTCGTCGAACGGCCCCCCGAGCCGACCGAGCAGTTCGCCGTCACGCAGGTCGGCGGTGCCGGAGCGGCCCGGACGGAGGTGGTTCAGCTGCTGGTGCCGGGCGAGCAGCCGGAATCCCTCGACGGCGTGCCCGGGGAGTCCGGCGACGTCCCGGGCGAGGTCTTCGAGCAGTGCCCTGGTGCCCTTGCGGCGCCGGTGGCGCAGGGTGTTGGCGACGTCCTGGCGGGGCGCGAGCGCCGAGCGGCGGGCCAGGTCGCGGCCGGCCGTCCCGGCGGCCGTCCAGCCGGCGTCGGGTACGGGCGACCAGCCCACCAGGTCGGCGAGGTAGGGCACCACCCAGTCCTCGGCGGTCTCCACGAACCAGTTGTCGTAGCCGCGCGTGATGTCGTCCTCGACCACCTGGAGCTGCTCGGTGATGACCCGCAGCAGGTCGCGCAGGGGGTTCCCGGCCTCCGCGTCGCGCATCCGGTGGACCAGCGGGAGCAGGTCGAAGAGCCGGTCGGGCTGCGTCATGCGACGCCCTCCCTGAGTTTGATGAGTTCGGGCAACTCGGCCGCTGTGCAGAGGTGTTGGGCCCCGACGATGTCGTTCCCGACACGGCGGGCACCGAGGGCGGGCAGCCACGGGCCCGGGTGCTGCCCCGGCGGTGGCTCCGCTCCCTCCGGTACCGACGTCAGCGCGAGGCCGTGCACCGAGTGCACGCCCGGCACGGACTGCAGGAGCGCCACCACCTCGGAGCCCGGCACGCCCTGGGCCAGGTCGCGGCGGACCGGCCCGAAGGCGTCCAGCAGGGCCGCCCTGAGCACGGGCTCCACCGCCGCCCACTGCCGGTCGGGGAGCAGGCGGACCTCCGCGTCCACGGTGACCACCAGCCGCACGGCCGGCAGCACCCGGATCCGGACGGCCGGGTCGCCGAAGCGGCGCAGCGCGGTGCGCAGGTTCCGGACGACGTCGGACTCGCGGGACAGCAGGGCGCCGTCCGCGCCCGCGACGGTGACCACGACGACGACGCCGCGGCCGTCCGAGAGCCGGTCCGCGGTGGCCTTGCCGACTCCGGCGAAGGCCCGGGCGAAGTCGGCGTAGTCCGGCAGGGAGACCAGTCGGTCCAGGGTCTTCAGCGGCAGCGGCGCGCCGGTCCGGGCCTGGTCGGGGCGTTCGGGGTCGGCGCCGCCGGTGGCGGGCAGCGGGTTGACGACCTCGCGCACGGACAGCGGCTTGGCGGCGAGCAGGGTGATCCGGCCGGCGTCGGTGTTGCCGGCCGTGCCGGTCCCGGTCCGGTAGCGGGCCCTGATGTTCTCGCTGCCGGTGGCCGGCCGGTGCCCCGAGGTGCCGTCGGGGAACGTGACGGAGGTGGTTCCGGTCTCGTCGGTGCTGGTGACGTAGCCGCGGTCGTCCGGTCCGAGGCCGGCGAACCACGGGCGTTCGGGCCAGCGGACGGCGTCGACGGTGACGTCGAGGGTGCTCTCGACGCCGGTGGGGGTGGGCGCGGAGACGTAGGTCAGCGGGGCGCCGCGCAGGGGGAAGGTCTGGTGCGCGGCGGAGGCGTCGCCGCTGCCCAGGACATCGACGCGGGTCTCGCCGTGGGTGGCGTGGACGACGTTGCCGTACACCGTGACGGTGTCGCGCTTGTAGCTGTGCAGCAGCGGGGCTTCGAGGATCAGGAAGCTGTGGTTGTGCTCGCCCGGCACCACGGTGGCGGTGCCGGCGGTGGCGGTGGCGGCAGTGGCGGTGGCGGCAGTGGAGGGGGTGGCGGAGACGGCTGGGGCGGAGACGGCTGGGGCGGCGGGCCCGGCCGTCGCCGGCCTGGCCGTCGCGGGCTTCCGGGCGGGGGCGGGCCGGGTGACCGTGCCCTGGCGGACCTCGGCGACCTTGACGAGTTCGGCGGCGGTGACACCCGCGACGCCGGGGAGGTCGGCGCGCTCCCCGGAGACCACCAGCAGCCGCCCGGACTCCAGCCCGTCGAGTACGCCGTCGAGTTCGAGCACCGCGCCCTGCACCGGATCGGCGATGGGGAGTTCGGCGAGGGGCAGCGGTTCGGGGGCTGCGTGGACGGTGATCCGGCGCAGTTCGTCCATGCTCCCCGGCACCTCCCAGACCGGCTTCCCGCCGAGGTCGATCCTGGTGGTCCGGGTCGAGAGGCCGTACTCCGCCCGGGAGACCGGCGACACGGCGAGGGGGAGCCCGCGGCGGTCCCCGATGATGCGGAAACGCTCGGACGATGCCCGCGCCTGCCCGCGCCCGCCCGTCGGCGCATCGTCGGCGGCGAGGTCGGCCGCCAGGGCGATCACCGCGACGGTGCCGCTGCGGATGGACGGGTACGGGTTGTCGAGGTAGACGGCCGCCTCGTCCTCCGCCACCCTCCAGTCGGACCACTGCTCCATCGGCAGCGGCCTTCCGTCCTCGCCGAACGCGGGCTTGCGGCCGGCGTTGTGGCCGAACAGCGGCGCGGCCACCCGCAGGGCGTAGACCTGCACGGTCGGCCGCCCGCTGACGGTGGCACCCGCCCATGCGCCGTGGAGCAGCCCGGACAGCCCGGGGTGGAGCAGTTCCTCGCGCCTGAGCCGGACGTCGGCCGCCGAGGCGTCGGGGACGGGGACGGGGACGTCGGGCGCCGGCTTCGACGGCGGGGCGGTCAGCAGGTCGATCAACCCGCCCAGGCCGCCGACCTGCTCCCACTCCGGGGGTTTCGTCGGCCGGCCCCCGGCGAGCAGGACCCTGGTCCGCCGGTGTTCGAGGTCCTCCTCGACCCCGTCGACCGACCGCACGAAGTGCTCGACCCGGCCGGGAGGTCCGATCCCGATGAGCAGCAGGTCGTTCGGCCGCAGCCGGGTGGCGGTGCCGGCGAGCCAGAGTTCCGGCAGCCGGTGGACGTCGGCGGCGGTGACCGGCTGCGGCCGGGTCGTCCGGACCGGCAGCCGGTTGGCGTCCGCCAGGGCGGGCAGTGGTGCGCCGGTCTCGTAGGCCTGGGGCAGCTCACCCGGGCCGGGCAGGCTCTGCGCCCTGGTCCCGGCCGGGATCACCTCGCGGTGGCCGGCCTCCAGGGTGAAGGCGAGGTGGGTGCCGGCGGCGACGCCGGGGCGGGCGCAGTAGCCGACGAGTGCGGTCAGCTCGTGCACCGAGCGGGCCTCGGTCGCGGTCCGCAGGTAGCCCTCGTTGCCGATGCGCTCCTGGTAGAAGGTCAGCACGTCGCAGACGGCCGCGCCGGCGTCGCAGAGCGCGATCGCCGGGTCGCCCGGGTCGCGGGTGGTGAGCCCGGCGAGCCCGGGCAGGTCGGCGGCCGAGAGCCGGCCGAGCATGGCGGCCAGGAAGGTGGCGTGGGTGCCCGTGCGCAGCCGCAGCGCGGCCTGCCCGGGCGGGTTGGCCACGGACGGGGGCGCTGCCGCGCCGCCGGTGCAGCAGCCACAGGTACAGGTACTCATGCGCACCCCTCTCCGGGCTCGGCCTCGGCGCACCACGTGGTGGTCCGCCCGTTCACCGGCCGCCTCCCGCGACGACGGTGAACCGGCCGCTGCGCGGCCGGGTGTTGTCCACGACGACGACCTCGTGCGGGCCGACCGCAAGGACGCCCCTGGCGAGGGCGCCCTGGTCCGGCTCGCCCTGCCGGAGCAGCCGGGTGACCTCGGCGGAGGCGACCCCGGGCACCGCCTGGGCGGCGGCGAGGACCCGGCTGACGTGGACGCCGTCGCCGAAGCCCCACCGGTCCGGGTGGAAGAAGGCGGGCCGGCCGTCCGGCAGGACGTCGGCCGAGAACTCCTCACGCAAGGCCTGCGCGACCTGTGCCCGGACGTGGAAGGGCTGGACGCAGACGGTGAGTTCGATCTCGACGGGCACCTCGGTGGCCAAGGCGACCCGCAGCTCGTGGCCGAGCCGGCGGGCCCGTTCCAGGGCCTCGGTGACCTCGTGCACGGTGCAGGCCACGTCGTCGCAGCCCGGCGGCGCTCCGCACCCGCAGTCCGCGGGGCCGCCGACGGCGCGCGGGTCGAGCGCGACGTCGGCCTCGTACCAGCTGCCCGTCCAGACCAGCTCGGCGGCCGCGCCCTGGAGCCGGTCGCCGCCCGCCCGCCGGGCCAGCTCGGCGTAGTCGTCGGCGATGACGGCTCGTTCGCGGATGGCACGGAAGGCGACCGGGATGGCCGCCCGGGCCTCGGCCGGCGTTTCGGGAGCGGCGCCGCCGACCGCGGGCAGCGGGTTCCGCGGCCGGGTGACGATGTCCTGCCCGCCCACGCCGGGGCGCAGCGCCAGGTGCACGATCGTCTCCGCCCCGACGTTGCCCTCCGGCCCGCCGCCCACCCGGTAGCGGGCTGTGAAGGAGCTGCCGGGCCCGGGCCGGCGGCCGGTGCGGTCGTCGCCGAAGCGCAGCCAGGAGACCCGCTCGTCGTCCGTCTCGACGGAGAACACCCGGTCGTCCGGCCCGGCCGCGAGGAGGTCGGGCACCGGCTGCCAGCCGGCCTGCCCGACGGTCTCGGTGAGCGCGACCGCGGGCGCCGCGCGGCGCGGGTCGCGGCGCAGCAGCTCGGCGGCGGGGGCCGGGCAGCCGCAGCCGGACGGGCCGGGCAGCGGTTCGGCGTGGGTGACGCCCGGCCGACCGAGCCGGGGGCGGAAGCGGGCCGGGGCCGGCGGCTCCTCGGCCGGGCGGCACTCCCCCGCGCAGCGCGGGGGTTCGGTCGTGCCCGGCACCGGGCCGAGCGGCTCCTCCGTCCGGGTCCCGTGGTCGACCAGGAGGACGTTGCCGCGGGCGACGCTGACGTCGCCCAGCGGCCGGCAGTCCGGGGCGGGCCCGAGGGCGGAGACGCAGAGCGGGAACGGCAGGGCGTCCGCCGTGGCCCAGCCCGCCTCCAGGAGCGGGGTGTCGAGCACCTCGTCGTGCGCGCGCCGCACCCAGGCGAGCCGGACGACGTGCCGGTGGGCCGGGTCGGCATCACCCGGGCGGCCGGTGCGGGGACCGAGGACCTCCTCCAGCACCAGGAAGTCCCCGGCGGCCAGGCGCAGCGGGCCGACCGGGGTCCGGTCGACCAGGGTCACGGAGGTGGCGCCGGCCGGCAGGCAGCACTGGCCGTCGCCCCAGTCGTGGATGCGGATCCGGCCGTGCCCGGGGAAGAGCCGCAGCGGGGCGGCGGGGTCGGCGGCCAGCGGTTCGAAGACGTGGCCGCCGTCGAGGGCCTGCGGGGGCAGGTCCTCCCAGCGCAGCGGGAGGCCGGTGGGCGGGGCCCCCGGGTAGCCGGTGAGCAGGGCGACCTGGTCGGCACGCCAGGGCGGGGAGGGCTCGCGTCCGACCTCGACGGTGACGAAGGCCCGTGCGTTGCAGCCCTCGTGCAGCCGGTAGTCGACCAGCCGGGCGTGGCGGCGCACCGAGATGCGGCGCCGGGCGGTGCCCAGGTAGGCCTCGGTGGCGACGGCGTCCTGGTAGTAGCTGAGCCGGTCGGCGGCGTAGGCGATCAGCTCGGCCAGGGTGACGCCGAGGTCGGGGACGTGGCGCTCCCGCCAACCCGGGACGAGCAGCCCGAGCCGGTCGAGGACGAGACGGCGGAAGGAGGCGTAGTCCTTGGCGAGGTAGTCGAGCGCGGCAGGGGTCACCGGGACGGGCGGGCAGGCGGGCCCGGTGGGGCAGTCGGCCTCGGCGGCGCGGCCCGCGCAGAAGCCGAACGGCGCGCGGTGGTGGCGGAGGTCGAAGCCGTGCCGGGGCTGCCGGCCGGGGTGGCCGTGCGGCCCCGGTTCGACGACGGCGAGGTGGTAGGTGCTGGTGTCGCCCGGCCGGTCGAGGGCGACCTCCAGGCAGCCGTCCTCGTCCTCCGCGTGCGGTGGCCGGGCGCGGACGCCGAGCACCCGCACCCGGCGGGCGCCCGGCTCGGCGTCGATCCGCAGGTTGGCCACCGTCAGGTCGTCCGGGACCGGGCCGAGCAGACCGACGCAGAGCGCCACCGTGCCGTCGACGGGGTTGGGGTCGGCGACCTCGATCCCGTCGATCCCGTTGAGGCCGTGGGCGATCACCAGCTCGCGGCGGTGGTCGACGGTGCACTCCACGGCGCAGTCCGTCCCGGGCACGGTGGCGGGGCCGTTCGCGGCGGGCGGACCGGTGGTCCCGGCCGGGCGGTTCGTTGCCGTGGCGTTCGTTGCCGTGGCGTTCGTTGCCGGGCGGTTGCTTGCCGTGCGGTTCGACGCCGGGCTGTTCAACGTCGGGTGGTTCGACGCCGGGTGGTTCGCTGCGGGACCGGTCGCTGCCGGACCGGTCGCTTCCGGACCGGTCGCTTCCGGGCGGTTCGTTCCCGGGTGGCCGGTCATCGCGGGACCTCCCGGGCGAAGCGGGCCTCGGCCGCCTGCCGGGTGCGGCGCACCACGTAGCGGACCTCGACGGTGAGCACCGACTCGACGGCGGTGGCGCGCAGTTCGACCAGGTCGAGTACGTCGCCGAGCCAGCGCTGGACCGCCGCCCGGGCGGTGTACTCGACGGTGGCGGCCAGTTCGGGGCTGTTGGGGCCGAAGAGGAGCTGGTTCAGCCCACAGCCGAAGTCCGGCCGGTTGACCCGTTCGCCGGGGGCGGTGAAGAGGAGCTGTTCGAGAAGGTCGCGGACGTGGCGGTCGTAGTCGGCGGGCGCGGCGGTGCGGCCGCGCTCGTCGAAGCGGAACGGGAACGCCACGTCGACCCGGCCGGGCGTGGGAGAGCTCATACGGCGATCACCCGCTGCTGCGCCGAGACCGGGATCAGCGGTGTGCCGCTCGGCACGGTGGTGGCCTGGCTGTCGAGGAGCAGCAGGGGCACCCCGTCGGCCTGGACCCGCAGCGATCCCGTCGCCCAGGGGGCGGTCAGGCAGGGGCCGTTGGCGGCGGGCGGCGGTGGCAGGGTGCAGCCGACGACGAGGGCCGGTACCGGTTGCAGCCAGACCGGCAGGCCGCCGACGCACACCCGCGGGTCGGCGCTCGGCGGGTTCGCGCGTCCGCCGTGCGGGCACTGGACGACCGCGCCCTGGTGCAGGATCGCTCCTGGCATGGGTGTCTCCCCTCCGGACCCGGGTCACTGCACGGTGAGTGCGCCGAGGTTGACGTTGACCTGCGGGCCGGTGAGCACGAGGCTGGCCCCCTGGCCGTTCTGGATGGTGATGCCCTGCTGGTTGACCATGATCGAGGCGAGCCCGGACTTGAGGAGGATCCCGCCGGCCGCGCCGGGCGCGTCGGAGACGGAGATCGTGTTCTGGCCGACGGTCTGCAGGACGATGCTCGGGCTCGCCGGATTGCCGGCCCGGGCGAGCGCGGGCGTCTCGGCGGGGCTGCCCCAGAACCCGCCCGTCCAGACCGGGTAGTCCGGGTCGCCCTGCTCGAACTCCACCCAGACCCCGGCGCCGATCGGCGGCAGCACGAAGACGCCGCTCTGCGGGCCGGCGACGGGGACGCAGGGCATCGCCCAGGAGGACGGGAGGACGGCGGAGACGTCCGGTACCAGGGCCTGGATCCGGCCGATCCCGAGCGGGTCGACGTTGCCGACGACGGTCCCGCGGTACTTGCCGTAGAACCGGGCGCCCCCGCTCCCCCCGGAGTCGTCGGCGCCGCCGGCCGGGACGACGAGGTCGCTGTCGTCGGACATGGTCATACCGGCACCACCGGAAGGGTCGAAACGAGTCCGTTGCGCACGAGGCTGAACTGCTGGGTGAAGGACCCGCGTCGGAGCCGGTGGTCCACCGACTGGACGAAGTAGAGCCCGTCGAACGCCGTCCCGGCACCCCGGACGCCGACCAGCGACCGGGGCTTGAGGACCTGCCCGTACCGCTGGACGTCCAGGCTGCCCTCGGCCTTGACCGCGTCCGCCGAGGTGGCGGCCTTCGCCATGCCGAGCAGCACGGCCTCGGCGACGCCGAGCTTGGCGGTCTCCCGGATGTAGCGGAGCCTGGTGGGCGGGGGCGGAACCAGCCCCAGCGGCGGGTTGAGCGGCGAGACGTCCGGGATCGGGACCGGGACGACCGCCTTGGTCTGCTGGTTCTGGATGAAGATCACCGGAAGCGTGGCACTCTCCGCGTCGTAACTGAAGCTGAGCGACTCGACGTTGGTCTGCACGTCCGAGTCGACGGTGAGCGCGGGCTGCGGCAGGCCGATCTTGGCCTGCGGGCCCCAATAGGCGATGCTGGCGCCCGGGACGGGCCCGGGGATGTGGGTGAAGACGTAGCCGGAGCGGGCGGCCATCCTCCGCAGGTAGGCGAGGTCCGTGCCGTGCTGGACGGGAATCCGCTCCAGCGGGTTGGGCACGTCGGCGACCAGGCTCGGGACGACCGCCGGGACGACGCCGAGCGCGGCGTACTTGGCCAGCACCGTGAGCACCCGGGCGGCCACCGGCAACGCCGGGAAGGGCGTCCCGGTGCCGTCGATCCGTTCCATCAGCGCGGTCAGGTCCATACCGTGGACGGTGAGCACGGACGGGCCGCCGTCCGCTCCCGGTACCAGGCCGGTGGAGGTGACGACCCCGTCGATCAGCACGTCGGGCGCGCCGCCCACGGTCACCGCGACCACGACCCGGAGCACCGGCGGCAGGCTCCCGCCCACCAGCAGGAAGACCGTGGGCACCGGCGAGTTCTTCTCCAGCTCGAAGGTGAGCTCGAAGGCGCTCTGCCGGCCCGGCTCGGCCGTGCTGCGGACCGTCACCCCGGTGAGCGAGTCCAGGACGAAGCGGGGCACCGGCACCGGCACCGCGGGACCGGCCAGCAGGGTGAGGTGGACCGGTCCGCTAAGCATCGGCCACCCCCGGCACGCCCTCGGGCAGCGTGATGCGCAGCCGGCGGCCGACGGCGGCCGTCAGCTCCGCCGGGTCGAGGACCCCGTTGGCGTCGCAGAGCAGCCAGGACCGCTCCGGATCGCCGAGCTCGGCCGCCGCCACGGTGTCGGGGCGCTCCCCCTCGGCGACGGCGTGCTCGCGCAGCAGCGCGAAGCGGTCCGGCTGCGGCACGAACCGGCGGGTGACGTAGCGCACCTGACGCCCGTCCAGCTCGGCGACGGCCAGTGGCAGCCCGGCGTAGCGGCTGCCCGCCGGGAAGGCGGGCGCCTCGGGCGGCTGCGGCGGGCCGGCCGGTGCGCCCGGCGGCGGGAGGCCGGGCACACCGGGCAGTTGGAAGCCGGGGACGCCCGGCGGTTGGAGGCCGGGCCCGCCCGGCGGTTGCAGGCCGGGTGTGCCGGTCAGCGGGAAGGGGGGTGTCGTCATGTCAGCCCTCCGATGCCGAGTGCCGCGAAGCTGCCGCCGCCGGCCCGGGCGGCCAGGGCCTCCAGCCGGCGCTGGTGGGCCAGGTACAGCCCGCCGGCCCGGTGGTCGAAGCCGACGTCGTTCACCGAGAGCACCCGCATGCCCAGCTGCACCTTGGCCCGGAGCGGGTTGAGGGCCGGGTCGAAGGCCTCCTCGGTCACGGACAGCTCGGTGATCCGGACCGGCATGATCCGGCTCGGGCTCCAGACGAAGACGGTCACCGGCGCCTCCATCGGCAGGATCTCCAGCGAGCCGGCCGCGGCCGACTGGTCCGCCGCAACGAGCTGCCCCACCGTCGGGTAGACCAGTAGCTCCAGGGCGGCGAGTTGGGGGTGCACCCCGACCTGACCCGCGTCCGGGAACCGGTCCGGGAACTCCAGCTGGTCGGCCGCGTCCAGCTCCGCCTCCACCTTGACGGTCTCCACGGGCGGGGCCTTGAAGCGGAGCGGCTGGGACCGCTGGTGCTTCTCCTCGCCGGTGTCCTGCACCTGGAAGCTGCGGGTCAGGCTGTCGGGGTTGTACTGCAGCGCGATGATCCGCAGCACCGAGCCGGACCCCGGGTCGAGTTCGACGATGCCACCGCGCATCAGCCGCGGCGAGCGCGGGAATCCGGTCATGGCGCCCCTCCTGTTCCGATGAGCCCGGCCGCCAGCGCGCGGCCGGTGTGCCCGCCCAGGGCGGCGGCCGCCCCGGGGCTCAGCGCCCCGCCCGGCGGCCCCGGCACGGTCACCGTCACCGCCACCGGCCCGGTCGTCAGGGCCGCGTCGACCTCGGGCCGGCCGACGCGCCCGCCCGCCGCCAGCGCCTCGGTGAGCCGCTCGGCCAGTGCCTGCTCCAGGGCGGCCCGCAGCCGGTCGGCCGCTCCCGGCGCCGGCTCCAGGCCCTCCAGAACCAGCCGCTCGATCCGCACGGTCACGTCCACGGTCCGCTCCCCTCGTCCGCCGTCTCCTCCGTCGCCGTCCCCGGGAGCGCCGTCCCCGGGAGCGCCGTCCCCGGTGCCGCCGCCTCCCACGTCGCTGTGCCCCACGTCGCCGCGACCACCGCCGTACCGTCCGGCGACCCGTCCGCTGTGCCGTCCGGCGACCCGCCCATCCCGTTCAGGGACGATGCCGCGGCGACGGGCGCGGGCCCGTCCCACGCGAACTCGCGCTCGTCCACGACGAAGCCGAGCTTCCGGCACTCCATCCGGACCGCGGCCAGCACCAGCGGCATGGTGGCCACCTGTTCGGACGTGGCCGCGGCCGCGAAGGTGGCGTTGAGCGCGATGTTGTGGATGCTGCCGCCGGTCAGCCCGAACCGGGCCAGCCGGGCGTGGTCGAGCTCGCAGCGCACCCCCGGGGCGAAGGCCCGCTGCCAGATCGCCTCGCGCTCCACCGGCCCGGGGAACGGGAAGTCCAGTACGAACCGGAGCCGGCGGCTGAAGGCATGGTCCAGTGCGCCCTTCATGTTGGTCGCCAGAACCGCCAGGCCCCGGTACGACTCCATGCGCTGGAGCAGGTAGTTGACCTCGATGTTGGCGTACCGGTCATGGCTGTCCCGCACCTCGCTGCGGCGGCCGAACAGCGCATCGGCCTCGTCGAACAGGAGGATCGCGCCACCGTGCTCGGCCGCGTCGAAGAGCCGGCGCAGGTTCTTCTCGGTCTCGCCGATGTACTTGCTCACCACCGCGGAGAGATCGATCCGGTAGAGGTCGAGGGCGAGCTCGCGGGCCAGCACCTCGGCGGTCATGGTCTTGCCGGTGCCGCTCTCGCCCGCGAACAGCGCGGTGATTCCGAGGCCGCGGCTGGTCCGGCCCGCCACCCCCCAGTCCTCGTGGACCAGCGTGCGCCGGCGGACCTGGTCGCGGATCCGGTCCAGCTGCTCCGTCACGTCCTCGGGGAGGACCAGGTCCTCGCGCCGCGCCCGCAGCTCCAGCCGCTGCGCCAGCAGGTCCAGGCGCGGCCGGGACACCGCGAGGCAGGCGCCCCACACCCGGTGCCCGCGCTGCTGCACGGACTCGCCCGGCGGTCCGCCCGCGACGGACCCCGCAACCCGGGCCAGGGCGACCGGGTCGAGGTCGAACTGGGCGGCGAGCTCGCCCGCGAGCTGCGCCCCGCCCGGCCCGAGGGCCTCCGTCCAGACCGCGCGCTGCTCGGCCGTGGTGGGCCCGGCGACGTCCACCGCCAGGGCACCGGGGCCCAGGTGCGGCCAGACCTCGCGGCTGTCCAGGAACACCGGCCCCGGCAGTCGCGCCATCAGCCGGCCCGCCTCCGCGACGGCCTCGGGACCGTGGTCGCCGGCCTCGTCCCCCGCGTCCAGGTAGAGGGCCACCGGGGAGAGCAGGACCTCCCGCTCCCAGAGCCTCGCGGTCGTGCCGGCCGCCCCGGCTGCCGTGGCCGCCGAAGCCGCGAGGGCCGGCAGCGGCACCCTGAGCAGCCTCCGGCCGAGCGCCGCCGCGACCTCGCGCGCCACCAGCTGCTTGCTCGGCCCGTCGGGGCCCACCAGGTTCACCACCGGCGGGCGGCCGTCAGCGGCCATCGCACGCATTCCGGCGCGCAGCGCCCGCGCCGTCTCCCGCTGGGACGGCGACGGCTCGACGGACCCGCCGCCGTCCTCCAGCGGGACGACCGTGTCCGCGAGCCGCTCGTCGAGGTGGTCCAGCCCCTTCAGGTAGTTGACCACGCGTTCGTCCGCCCGGAGCGAGCAGGCGGTCAGCCCTCCGGAGCCCTCCAGCCGGACGAGCCGCAGGCGGCGCAGCGGCCGCTCGGGCGAGAGCGCGTCCCAGGCCGGGTGGTCGAACAGACGCAGGGCCAGGCCGAAGGTCGGGCCGGGCAGTTGGCCACCGGCTCCGGCCACGGCGCTCAACCAGTCCACCGCCGGGTCGAGTTCACGGGCGGCCGCGAGCAGGACGACATCCCGCTCGAACGGCGTCAGGCCGAGCAGTTCGGCGAGCTGGTCGTGGGCCGAGACCACGGCGGCGGCCGCCTCGTCACGGGCCAGCGCCGCCCGCGCGAGCGCGCTCGCCAGGTCATCCCGGCCGGGCGAGCCGGACGGGTCGGACGGGTCGGATGGATCGGGCGAACCGGGTGAGCCGGGTGAACCGTCGCCGACTGCGGCCGGTGGGCCAGGAACGGCCGGGGCCTGAGGGGTGTCGGCCGCCGGGTGGGCGGTCCCGGAGCGGGCTGCCGTCCGACGGGTGGCCTTCGGGTGGGGTGCCGCCGGGCGGGCTCTCTTCGAGCGGCGGTGGAACAGCCCCCGGATGCGGCCTTCCGAGCCCCCCGCAGGTGCGGCAGCACCCCCGGCGGCGATTCCCGCCGCTGCCGTTTCCTCGGCCACCCCTGCCTCGGCCCTACTTACCTCGGTCGCTCGAATCTCGGCCCTACCTGCCTCGACCGCCCCTGCCTCGGCCGCCGTTCCCACGCCGGTCGGGGCCGGGGCCGCCTCCGGAATCCCGCCCGGGCCGTGCACCTCCTCGGCCAGAGCCCGGAGGCGCTCGCGAAGCCAGTGCAGGGCCGCACCGAGGTACGCGTTGTTCCGCTCCTCCCAGGTCGCCGTGGTGGCACCGACCGCCACGGCGGCACCGGGCTGTGTCGTGGCACCGGTCGGTGCCGTCGAGCCCGACGGCGTGGTGGGGCCCGTCGGCATGGTGGAACCCCACGGCGTGGTGGAACCGCTCGTTTCGGTGGTACCGGTCACGGCAGCACCACCTGTTGGACGGGGTCGAACCGGGTCGGCAGAGGCTTCGCCGGGTCCGGCTCGGGCAGCGGCACGGAGTCGACCCCGTCGACCCTGAGCCGCAGCGTGACGACCGCTCCGGCCGCCCCTGGGTGCGGGAGGTCGAACGAGAGGACGGCGCCCGCCCGGACCCGCGTGTTCGGTGCGGTCTGCCCGCCACCGGCCAACAGCAGCACCGCCTGGTCGTCGACGAGCAGACGGTCGGACGGCACGGTGACCCGGACCGTCCCCGGCCGACCGGGGACCGGCAGCACGGACGGACGGCCGAGCCGGACCGCGACCGGCAACGGCAGGGCGTTGCTGGTGATCCGCGGCCCCTCCGGCGGGCCGACCGCCAGCACGAGGGTGGCGAAGCCGGCCGGGAGCGCGGCCGGGACCGACAGCAGTACGCGCGCGGCGGTGGAGCCGGGTGCCGCGTCCGCCCAGATCGGCTGCGCCAGCCGGGGGTGGTCGAACCGCGCGCGCACCGGACCGCCCGTCAGCCCCGCGCCCTCGACCACGAGCCGGTCGCCGGTCCGGGCCGGGACGGAGTCGTTCCCGCGCCAGGCCTCCACCGTGACCCGGTCCAGCCGGGGGCCCGCCGACGCGCCGGCCGGCACGCCCTCGTCCCGCCCCTGCTCGTCGACCGGCGCGCGCCCGCGCTTGAGGACCGGCAGCGGGGCGGCCGGCGGGTCGAGGGTGTCGATCAGGACCACGGACACCTGATAGGCCACCGAGATCCGGTAGTTGGTCTGGAAGGCCGTCCAGAGCCGGGACTGCTCGTCGGTGCCCAGGTGGACGGGCGTCAGCCGGACCCGGTCCGGCTGGAGGTGGACCCCCGCCTCGGCCAGCACGCCCTTGAGGCCGGCCCGCGCGAGGACGGCCCCGTCGTGCAGCACCTGCATGGCCTCGCCGAGCAGCCTGTGGGCGGCGATCTCGTCGTCGCCGTCGCCGTAGGCCGTCAGCAGGTACCGCAGGTCGAGGGCGAGCGGCGGGTGCAGGCCGGCGCCACCGCCGGCCTGGGTCGGGGGTTCGAGGTTGCGCCAGGCGGCGTTCGGCGCGACGTCGTAGAGGTAGAGGTTGAGCTGAGGGCCGTTGGCGGCGCCGGTCCTGGCCCGGTCGAGCGGGCGCGCCGTGACCGGCGCGAGCGACGCGAGCCCGGCGCGCAGCGCCTGGGTGACGGCTTCGATCGCGCGTCCTGTGCTCACCGGCCCCACCTCCTCCCCGAACAGGAGCCGCGCCGACGCGCCCCACACCGGAGCGGCACGGACCAGGGCAGCGTGGGCCAGGGCAGCGCGGGCCGGGGCAGCGCGGGCCTCGCCGCCGCGGGCCGCAGCGACGCGGACCAGAGCAGCGGGCACTGGATCGCCCCGTGCCCGGTGTGGCCTCGCCGGGCCGGCCCGCGGACGGCCTTCCCGCCCCGGACGGGTTCGCGTGCGGCCTGCCGGCGGCAGGCGGGCCCGTTCATGTCCGGCCCCCGGAGCGGCGGCGCAGGTACTGGTCCAGCGTGGTGACGGCGGGCTCCTCGGAGCGGTCCCGCCGGTCGGCCGCGGACGTGCTCGGAACGGCACGCACCTCGATCCGGCCGATGGAGACGTTGACCACCGGGGTCGGCGCGGGCGCGGGTGCGGGGTGGCGGCCCGCCGCCGCCCGCGCCCGGTCGGCCCAGGCACGGTCCGGTGCCCGGCTATCGACCTCGGCCCGGGAGCAGTCATCGGCCGGCAGGCCCCCGCCGGCCTCCGGCAGCCTCACCGGCTCCGCAGGCCCGGCCTCGCCCTCGCCCGGGCGGGTGGCTCCAGGCCCGGGCCGCCGGGCGGAAGGGCTGTGGTCCGCGGGCAGACGGGGCTCACCGTGCGACCGGTGCGTTCCGCTTGCCACGCCGACCGCCTCGCCCGCCACAGACGCCACCGGAGCTGCTGCCACCAGAGCTGCAGACACCTGAGCTGCTGACCCCGGACCGGCTTCGGGTCCGTCAGCCGGTGCCCACTCACCGGCCCAACTCCCGTCCGCCGTCTCGGCGGCCTGTCCCGGCGGGGAACCGGCCGATCCCTCCCCCGGCCCCGGACCCGCACCGGCTGCCAGGACCCGCGCGGACGACGCACCGCGTACCCCGCCCGGAACGGCCCCTGGGCGGACGGACCGCGCCCACTCCGCCGCGGGCCACCCACGGCCGACACCGGACGCCTCGACCACCGCTGTCGGCGCCGACGCCGGACCTGTCCTCGGGCTGCCCCCACTTCCGCCCACCGACCCGGTCCGGGACGGGGAATCCCCGTCCTCGCCGGGCGTGCGGTCGTTCCGCACCGGCTCGAACCGCGAGAGCGGCCTCGGCCGTAGCCGGCCCGGCTCGCCACCACCGCCGGCCCGCACGGCGAGCCGGCCCAGGAAACCGCCGGCGGCGGGCGGAGACGGCTGGAGGGGCCCGGCCGGACCGCCCGTCGGCGCGTTCACGACGTCACCAGGTCCAGGTAGCGGCGGCGCCGGAGCGCCCCGAGGGCCAGGATGTCCGACTCCCGCCAGCCGTACGCCCGTGCCAGTGTGTCCACCTCGACGAGCAGGCACTGGGCCAGCCGCTCGACCTCCGTCCAGAGGAACGCCGCGAGGTCGAAAGCGGCCCACCACTGCGTGTCGCAGGCCGGGCAGCTCAGGCCGAGCAGGGTCTCGGCGCGCGGGTCGACCGCCGCCATGGCCTCCTCCGCCGCCGCCCGGACCTCCTGCGGAAGGTGCTCCGGTGGTACCGCCGCCCCGGCCCGGCGGATCTCGGCGCAACGGGCGATCAGGGCCGACTCGGCATCGGCCAGCCCGCACACCGCGATCAGGTCGCCCAGCGTCACCGGCCGGCAGCGCACTTCATGCCCCGCCACGGTCGTGGTCAGCACCGCCTCGGTGTCCGGCCCGCCCTCGCCGCCCAGGGCGTCCAGCGAGAAGGCGGTTTCCACCAGGCCGCCGCAGGACGGGCAGCCCGCGACCGCCTCGACACCGTCCCCGACCAGCGAGGCGCGCAGCTCGGCGAGCAGCGCGTCGCAGCGCCCGAGCGGCTCGGCGGCCAGGTCCTCGATCCGGCAGTGCGGGAAGGCCGCGGTGAGGAGCGCGAGCGGGCGGCCGACCGGGGCCACCTCACTCGCCGACTCCCAGAGGTCGAGCAGTGCTCCGTCCGTCATGGGGCGCAGTTCGGGAACCTCCCCCCGTCGTGCGGGAACGGCCCGACGCGCGGTACCCGGCGTGATCACGGCATCACCCCAGCTCGGTGGGTTCGGTGACCTCGGCGTCACGTTCCCAGCCCTCGTTCTCCAGCTTGAGGTGCTGGATGGCGACGGCGTTGGCGTTGGCGTCGAGGTCCGGGAGCGCCTGGTACTCGGAGACCCAGCAGCGGTAGACCTTGTAGGCGATGACGAGCTGCCCGGACTCGTTGTAGAGCTCGATGATGATGTCCTTGCGGAAGCTCTTCAGCGCGGACTCGGCTCCCACCGTTCCGTAGTTCCAGACCTTGTTGGCCCACTGCTCGAACTCCGGGTCGTGGGTGACGCCGCGTTCGAGCGTGATCGCCTCGAACTCCGTCCGGCCGGGCGACTTGCGGCTGCTGGACGGGTCACCTCCCTCCCGGTGCCTGACCACCTCGGTGGTGCGCTTCAGGGAGCTCACCTTGCTGACCCCGAGGACGTACCGGCCGTCCCAGCGCACACGGAACTTGAAGTTCTTGTAGGGGTCGAACCGCTGGGTGTTGACAGTGAACTGGGCCATGTGTCCTGCGCCTCCTGATCGTCCCCGGCCCGGTCAGGACGGGAGTTGCTCCGACAACTGCTGCACCTGCACCACCACGAACTCCGCCGGCTTCAACGGCGCGAAACCCACCCGAATGTTCACCACCCCCAGATCCCGGTCCGCCTGCGTCGTCGTCTCCGCATCACACTTCACGAAATACGCCTCCCGCGGCGAACTCCCCTGCAACGCCCCCTGCCGGAACAACTCCTGCATGAACGACCCCACGTTCAACCGAACCTGCGCCCACAACGCCTCACCATTCGGCTCGAACACCACCCACTGAGTCCCCCGGAACAAACTCTCCTCAATGAACAACGCCAACCGCCGAACCGGCAGATACTTCCACTCCGACGCCAACACATCCGCCCCCGTCAACGTCCGCGCCCCCCACACCACCCGACCCACCACCGGAAACGACCGCAGACAATTCACCCCCAACGGATTCAGCAACCCGTTCTCCCCGTCCGACAACCGCACCGCCAAATCCGGCACCCCCACCAAACCCGCCTCCAGCCCCGCCCCCGCCTTCCACACCCCACGCACCGCATCCGTCCGCGCCAACACCCCCGCCACCGCACCACACGGGACGAACGGCTCGGTCGCGCCGCCGCGGAACGGGTTCGGCCGGCTGAGTCTCGGGAAGTAGACGGCGGCGTTCGGCCCCCGGCCGCCGAGTTGGTCGGCGGGCGCGCGGAAGCCGGCCACGGCGGCGTCGGCCGTCGTCCAGGCGGACGGCGGGTCGACCAGCAGGACCGCCCGGCGCTTGCGGCAGTAGGCGGCGGCGAGGTCGAACAGGACCGGCTCGACGTCGGAGCCGTCGGGGCGGTAGGGCGGAATGCAGAGCAGGTTGAAGAGGTCCGCCTGGTCGAGGAGGCGCTCGTACTGTCCGCGCACCGCGTCGGTGCCGGGCACGACGCCGTCGTCCCCGCCCAGCTGGCCGGCGGCCGCGGTGGCCTGGTCCCGTGCGGTCCGGAGGTCGGTCTGCCTGTCCTCGGCCGTCTTCTCCGCCTCGGCCGCCCTGCCGTCCGCCGTGGTCGCTGCGGCCGTGGCCTCCGTCACCCGGGCCGCCGCGTCGCCGACCCGGGTGACGGCCCTGGCCTGGTCGTCCGTCGCCCCGGTCACGGCGGCCGCCGCCGCGTCATCGGCGGCCTTGGCCTCGGCCCGGGCCTTCTCGGCCTCCTTGACCTTCTGCACGTCGACGGGGCTGGCCTGCTGCGCGGCGGTCAGGGCGTCGGCGGCCGCGCTGAGCCCGGCCTCGGTGCGCTGCTTCTCCTGCTTGGCGGCGGCCAGGGCGGTGTCCGCGTCCTGCCTGGCCCGGTCGGCCTCCTCCTTGGCCTGCCCGGCGGCGGCGACGGCCGAGCGCGCCGTCTGCGCCGCGGTGGCGTCCACGGCGCTGCCGTTGACGGCCTCCTTCAGCGCGCCGGCGGCTGCCGTGGCCGCGGCGTCGGCCACGCCCGCGGGGTCCTGCCAGTCGGGCGTGGCGCCGGCCTCGGCCGGGGCGGCCGCCGGGACCGGGCGGACCCGGGGTGTGCCCGGTACCGCGGTGAGGGGCTCGGCACCCCAGCGCACCAGCGCGGAGTCGCGTTCGAGGACGTTCCGCACGCACCGGGGGTGGTCGGCGTAGAGCGAGACGCCGGCGTGGCGCTCGGTGGCGCCCGTGCCCGTGTCCGCGACCACCAGGTTGAAGAGCTCGCCGGCCGGGGCGCCGGTCAGGTCCACCCTGGCACGCAGGGCGTTGCCCCAGGCCCCGGGCGAGACCGCGACCAGTTTCACGGCCCGGTCGCCCTGACCGAAGGCCAGCCCGGCCGTTCCGGTCCCGCCCGCCGGAGGCTGGTAGATCCGGCAGATCACGGCCTGGCCGCCGCCGTTGAGGAAGAAGTCGCGCACCGCGAAGCCCAGCCGGCTGCCCTCCCACAGCCCGCCGAACTCCCTCTCGAACCCGTCGAAACCGAGGACGGTCACCGGCGCGTCGGTGCGGCCGCGGGCGGCGCGGCCGACGAAGGCGGTGACGGACGTCGCGACCCCGGTGATGGTGTGGACGCCGCTCGGGATCTCCTCGACGTAGACGCCCGGCTGGGCGAGCTTCTCAGGCACGGCCCCTCCTGTTCCTCTGGTCGCCCGGCCCGGTCAGGACGGGAGTTGCTCCGACAACTGCTGCACCTGCACCACCACGAACTCCGCCGGCTTCAACGGCGCGAAACCCACCCGGATGTTCACCACCCCCAGATCCCGGTCCGCCTGCGTCGTCGTCTCCGCATCACACTTCACGAAATACGCCTCCCGCGGCGAACTCCCCTGCAACGCCCCCTGCCGGAACAACTCCTGCATGAAC
>NZ_JAGIYX010000016.1:0-199039 GCF_017813315.1 Kitasatospora sp. RG8 | reverse complement strand
GGGCGGCCGGGCCCGGCCGGAGGCCGCCCGGGAGAGGCCGAGGCGCCCCCGGCCGCCGCGCCCGCCGCCGCACACGCCGACCCGACTCCCGCCACCGCACCCGCACCGCCCCGCACCGACCCGGCACCCACCGCCGCGCCCACCGCCGCGCCCACCGACCGCCGTGCGCCGGCGGGCGGGCGGCCGGCCCCCGTGAACGGGCAGCGGAGCACCACGGCCCCGGCCCGGCGGACCGGCGGTCCGGACGGCAGGCCGGACGCCGCGCCCCGGCGCGGGGAGCACGACCGGCCGGAGCCCGGGCCCCTGCCCCGCAAGGACGCCACGACCGCGGCGGCCCCGGCCTTCGAGGAGCTGTACGAGTCCGCCCACACCCGCCTCGTCCAGCAGGTCTTCCTCCTCACCGCGTGCCGGCACCGCGCCGCGCACTGCGTCCAGCGGGCCTTCGGCGAGGCGCGGCGGCAGTGGGACGACGTCGCCGCCGGCCCCGACCCGGAGGGGTGGGTGCGGGCGCGGGCCTGTGAGGCGGCGCTGTCGCCGTGGCACCGGGGCGGTCCGCGCCGGGCGCACGCGTGGCGGCTGCCGCACCGCCGGATCAAGGTCCGCCCGGCCGACGAGTCGCAGGCGGTGCTGCCGGACCACGACCGGCTGACCGACCGGGACCGCGCGCTGCTCAAGGCGCTCAAGCGGCTCTCCCGCCCGCAGCGCCGGGCGCTGGTGCTGCACGACGGCCTGGGCCTGCCGGCCGCCGCGGTGGCCGTCGAGGTGGAGTCGACGCTGGCGGCCGCCGAGGGCCGGGTCTGGGCGGCCCGGACGGCGCTGGCGCAGTGGGTGCCGGAGCTGGCCGGGCCGGACCCGGCGGCGGACGGCTTCGCGGACCGGCTGAGCGCGCTGCTGCACCGGGCGGCGGTCCGCGGCTGCCCGCAGCCGCACCGCCCTGCGGTGCCCCTGCTGCGGGCCCGGTACGGGCTGGCCTCCGCCACCCGGACGGGCGCGGCGGCGCTGATCTCGGTGGCCGTCGCCGGTGCCGCGGTCGCGACGCTGGCCGGCGGCGGGCCGGGCAAGCTGTTCCGGCCCGGCGGGGCGCCCGCCCCGACGCTCTGCGCTCCGGCGGCCGACGGCGCCGTCCCCGCTCCCCCGGACGCCCCGGTCACGGGCGTGCGCAGCCTCTGGTGCAGCACCACGCCGGGCGTCGAACCGGTGGTGGTCGACCCGCCGCCGCCCGGGGGCCGCCTGTGGGAGCTGCCGGCCGCGGGGCGCTCCGCCGACGCCCTGCCCCCGCCCGGCCCGGCCGCGTGCACCCTCTGGTCCCTGCGTCCCTGCGCGACCGACCACTGAGACCCGCCGGCCGGCCGCCGCAACGGCGAGCGCCCCCGCCCGGGATTCCGGACGGGGGCGCTCGACGAGCGGGTGGCGTCAGCCGATGAGCTCGCGCGCCAGGCGGGCGGTCTCGGACGGCGTCTTGCCGACCTTGACACCGGCGGCCTCAAGGGCCTCCTTCTTCGCCTGGGCGGTGCCCGAGGAGCCGGAGACGATGGCGCCGGCGTGGCCCATGGTCTTGCCCTCGGGGGCGGTGAAGCCCGCGACGTAGCCGACGACCGGCTTGGTGACGTGCTCGGCGATGTAGGCCGCGGCACGCTCCTCGGCGTCGCCGCCGATCTCACCGATCATGACGATGAGCTCGGTCTCCGGGTCCTCCTGGAACGCCTTGAGGGCGTCGATGTGGGTGGTGCCGATGACCGGGTCACCGCCGATGCCCACGGCCGAGGAGAAGCCGATGTCGCGCAGCTCGTACATGAGCTGGTAGGTCAGGGTGCCCGACTTCGAGACCAGGCCGATCTTGCCGGAGGTGGTGATGTCGGCCGGGATGATGCCGGCGTTCGACTGTCCGGGGCTGATCAGGCCGGGGCAGTTCGGGCCGATGATCCGGGTCTTGTTGCCCTTCGAACCGGCGTAGGCCCAGAAGGCGGCGGTGTCGTGCACCGGGACGCCCTCGGTGATGACGACGGCCAGGCCGATCTCGGCGTCGATGGCCTCGATGACGGCGGCCTTGGTGAAGGCCGGCGGCACGAAGAGGACGGAGACGTCGGCGCCGGTCTCCTTCATGGCCTCGGCGACGGAGCCGAAGACCGGGATCTCGGTGCCGTCGACGTCGACCGTGGTGCCGGCCTTGCGCGGGTTGACACCGCCGACGATCTGGGTGCCGGAGGCGAGCATGCGGCGGGTGTGCTTCATGCCCTCGGCGCCGGTCATGCCCTGAACGATGACCTTGCTGTCCTTGGTAAGGAAGATAGCCATGGTGTGAAAGTCCCCTTCCTTACTTGTTGGCCAGCTCGGCGGCGCGGTCGGCCGCGCCGTCCATGGTGTCCACGCGCTGGACCAGCGGGTGGTTCGCGTCGTCGAGGATCTTGCGACCCAGCTCCGCGTTGTTGCCGTCGAGACGGACGACGAGCGGCTTGGTGACGGCCTCGCCCTTCGACGAGAGCAGCTCCAGGGCCTGCACGATGCCGTTGGCCACGGCGTCGCACGCGGTGATGCCACCGAAGACGTTGACGAAGACCGACTTGACGTCGGGGTCGCCCAGGATGATCTCCAGGCCGTTGGCCATCACCTCGGCGGAGGCGCCGCCACCGATGTCGAGGAAGTTGGCGGGCTTGACGCCGCCGTGCTTCTCGCCCGCGTAGGCGACCACGTCGAGGGTGCTCATGACGAGACCCGCGCCGTTGCCGATGATGCCGACCTCGCCGTCGAGCTTGACGTAGTTCAGGCCCTTGGCCTTCGCCGCCGCCTCCAGCGGGTTGGCGGCGGCCTTGTCCTCGAGCGCCTCGTGCTCGGGCTGGCGGAACTCGGCGTTCTCGTCCAGGGAGACCTTGCCGTCGAGCGCGATGATCTTGCCGTCGCCGGACTTGATCAGCGGGTTGACCTCGACCAGGAGGGCGTCCTCCTTGATGAAGACGACCCAGAGCTTCTGCAGGACGTCGGCGACCTGGTCCGCGATCTCGGCCGGGAACTTCGCGGCGGCGACGATCTCGGCGGCCTTCTCCGGGGTGACACCCTCGTTGGCGTCGACCGGGATCTTGGCGAGCGCGTCGGGGTTCTGCTCGGCGACGACCTCGATCTCCACACCGCCCTCGACGCTGGCCATGGCCAGGAAGGTGCGGTTGGTGCGGTCCAGCAGGAACGAGACGTAGTACTCGTCCTTGATGTCCGCGGTCTGGGCCAGCATCACCTTGTGAACGGTGTGGCCCTTGATGTCCATGCCGAGGATCGCCTCGGCCTTGGCGACGGCGTCCGCCGGGTCGGCGGCGAGCTTCACGCCACCGGCCTTGCCTCGGCCACCCACCTTCACCTGAGCCTTGACGACGGCGCGGCCGCCGAAGCGCTCCGCGATGGCGGCAGCGTCTGCGGCGGTCTCGATGACATCACCGTCAAGCACGGGAACACCGTGCTTGGCGAAGAGGTCCCTCGCCTGGTACTCGAACAGGTCCACGTGTTTGTCCTTGTTCGTGGTCGCGGATTGTGTCTCTACGAGCGTGCCACGGCAGGATCTTCGCTGCGGGTCGTCGGGGCGGTGCGGGTACGCAGAAGTACGGCCTTGCGGCCCACACAGCCACGGGCGCACACGTCAATCAACACGCGCGTCACGTCCGTCTGGCAGGTTATCCCCGGACGACGGGAGTGTTTCGCCCGGGACCGGCCCGTCTTGGGTGAGAACCGTCACAGCGAGCCTGCCTCCGCGTGTCGGGCGCCCTGCTCAGCGGGCGGGCGGAACCGGGGGGTCCGGGCGGGTGCGGGTTCGCTCGTCCGGGTGAACCCGCACCCCGGGTGATCAGGTTTCCCGCTCCGGCACCGGGATCGGCCGCCGCTCGATCGCCGCCGCCATGATCTCCGGGAAGGCGTCGGGGGTGCAGGCGAACGCGGGGGCTCCGAGCGCGGCCAGCGCCGCCGCGTGCGCGTGGTCGTACGCGGGGGCGCCTTCGTCGGAGAGCGCGAGCAGCGCGATGAACTGGACACCGGCCGCCTTCATCGCCGCCACCCGCTTGAGCATCCCGTCCCGGACGCCGCCCTCGTAGAGGTCGCTGATCAGCACCACGACCGTCTCCGACGGGCGGGTGATCCTCGACTGGCAGTAGGCGAGCGCCCGGTTGATGTCGGTGCCGCCGCCGAGCCGCGTGGCGAACAGGACGTCCACCGGGTCGGTGAGCTGCTCGGTGAGGTCGGCCACCGCGGTGTCGAAGACGACCAGGCGGGTGTCCAGCGACCTCATCGAGGCGAGCACCGCGCCGAAGACGGCCGCGTGCACGACGGACGGGGCCATCGAGCCGGACTGGTCGACGCAGAGGATGACGTCCTTCCTCACCGCGCGCCGGGCCCGGGCGTGGCCGACCAGCCGCTCGGGGACGACCGTGCCGTGCTCGGGCAGGTGGTTCTTCAGGTTGGCCCGGATGGTGCGGTCCCAGTCGATGTCGCGGTGGCGCGGGCGGTTCACCCTGGCACTGCGGTCCAGCGCGCCGCCCAGGGTGGCGCGGGTGCGGTCGGCGAGCCGGCGCTCCAGCTCGGCGACCACCCTGCCGACCACCGCGCGGGCCGTCTCCCGGGTCGTCTCGGGCAGCGCGTGCTTGAGCGAGAGCAGGGTGGCGACCAGGTGGACGTCGGGCTCGACGGCCTCCAGCATCTCCGGCTCCAACAGCAGCCGGTCCAGGCCGAGCCGGGTGATGGCGTCCTGCTGCATCAGCCGGACGACGGTGGACGGGAAGTACGCGCGGATGTCGCCCAGCCAGCGCGCCACCTGCGGCGCCGAGGCGCCCAGGCCCGCGCCGCGGCGACCCGCCCGGCCCGCCCGGCCCTCCTCGGGCGCCCCGCGGTAGAGCGCGCCGAGCGCGCCGTCCATCGCGGCGTCCCGGCCGCGCAGGGTGCAGCCCGTGCCGTCCGCCTCGCCGCCGAGCACCAGCCGCCAGCGGCGCAGCCGCTCCTCGGCGGCGAGGGGGGTGGTCACTGCCATCGGTGCTCCTTCGTGGTCTGCGGTCAGGTGTCGCGGCCGGCGGCCTGGCGCGGGATGCGTGCCACGCCGCCGCCGGGGTCGGCCGGGCGGCCGGGCAGGCCGAGCAGTGTCGCGACCACCGGCAGGGCGGCGTCGGCCCGGGCCCGGTCGAGCCCGGGACCGGTGTCGTCGTCCGCCGCCGGCTCGGCGCCGAGCGGGCCGGCCGCGACCCGGCTGCCGACGGTGGTCCGGACGCCCGCCTCCAGGGCGGAGAAGGTGCGGCGCAGCAGCGGCAGCACGTCGGTGAAGGCCTCGGTCGGCACCGCCGTCAGCCAGGCGTCGAGCAGGCCCAGCAGGCGCGGGTCGTGCAGCAGCAGGGCGCCGCCGCCCGCGAGGAAGCCCTCGACCCAGCCGGCCGCGTCGGCCGGGGAGTTGGCGGCCGAGAGGACCAGGCCCATGCGGCGGCCGGCCTCCTCGGGGTCGAGGCGTCCGTCGTCCAGCAGCAGCCGGACGGCGCGGCCGCGCAGCAGGCCGGGGGCGCCGGTGGCGGGGCCGCCGGCCGGTTCGCGGCGGGCGACCGCCCGCAGGGTGGCGGCCCACCGCTCGGCGAGGTCGCCGTCCGGTGCCAGCAGGCCGATCGCGCCGTGCACCTCGTCGAGGTGGCCGCGCATCGCCGCCGCGCGGGTGGCGTCCAACCCGGTGCAGGCGGGCGGCAGGCCGACGCAGATCCGGTCGGCGAGGCCGGCCGCGACCCCGGCGAGCGCACCGTCGTCGGTGCCGCGGACGTCGCCGTAGCGCAGTGCGCGGACCAGCGCGGGCAGCGCGCCGGCGAGGTGGGCGACGTCGGTGTCCAGCGCGGCGCGGTCGGCGAGCACCCGCATCACCGCCGGCAGGGCGCCGCCGAGCCCGGCGAGCAGGCAGGTCTCCACCAGGCCGGTCAGCTCGGCGAGTTCCGTCGCCGCCCGGGCCGTGGCGGCGGCCTTCCCGGCCGCCGCGGCCTCGACCGTGGTGCCCCACTGGGCGGCCTCGGCGATCCGGACGGCGAAATCGGGCTGCCAGCAGAGCCGCCAGCTCTCGCGGAACGTGCCCGTCGAGCTCACCGCGGACCGGACGGGCACGCCCCAGTCGATGCCGAGCAGCCGCAGCCGGTGCAGCAGCCGGGAGCGGGCCGCGCCGGTCTCCTCGCGCAGGTCCAGGTCGAGCTCGCGCGGCTCCGGACCGGGCTTGAGCCGCAGCGAGCGCTGGAGCCCGGTGAGGTCCCGCTGGAGGGGCACCGCCGGGGCGCCGTCCGGGACCTCGCCGAGCGCGTCTCCGATCACCAGCCGGTCCTGCACCAGGGCGAGGGCGACGTCCGAGCCGTCGCACATCACCGCGCGGACGGCGTCCAGCGTCTCGGCCAGGCCGGCCAGCGGGCGGCCGCGGACCACGGCGAGCGTCCGGGCCAGCCGGACGGCCTCGATGACGTGGGCGGAGGAGACCGGGTGGTCCTCGGCCCGGAGCAGCTCGGCGGCCCTGGTCAGCCAGGAGGGCAGCGGGTCGCCCGGTTCCGCGAACAGGTGGCGGTACCAGCCCGGCGAGACGATCCCGGCGCCGTAGCCGCCGGCCTGCGCGAGCCGGCGGTGCGTCCAGGGCACCCAGGTGATGTCGGTCCTCACCTTCCTCGGCAGGCCGGCCAGCAGGGCCCGGTCGTGGGCGACGGTCGGCATGGCGGCCAGTGCGGGCACGTGGAAGGCGCCGCAGACCACGGCGATCCGCCGGTGCCCGGCCCGCTTGGCGGCCCTGATCTGCCGGCGCATGTACGCCTCGCGCAGGTCGTCCCGCCGGGCGGCGCCGCCCGCCACCCCGGCCTCGCGCAGCGCCGTCATCGCCTCGGCCACCGCGGCGAACGGGGCCAGTGCGTCGGCGCCGGGCGAGCGGTGCTCGACCACGTCCTCCCACCAGCGCTCCGGGTCGTCGTGGCCGGCGGCCTCGGCGAGCAGCCCGATCGGGTCCCCCGGCCGTTCCTCCGCGCCCGCGCCGCCGGCCCCCTCCCCGGCGCCGGTGTCCGCCGCGAGGCCGTACGCCGCCGGGAGGTCGATGAAGTGCACCGGCAGTCCGGCGTCGACGCCGTACCGGATCGCCACCCACTCCGGGGAGAACTCGGCGTACGGCCAGAACGCGGCGCGGGCCGGGTCGTCCACGGCGTGGGCGAGCAGGGCGACCGGCGGCACCATCGTCTTCTCGCCCGCCAGCCCGATGATCGGATCGGCCTCCGGCGGGCCCTCGACCAGCACCACGTCCGGCTCCAGCCGCTCCAGCGCGGCCGCCACCGCGCGGGCCGAACCGGGCCCGTGGTGCCGCACCCCCAGCAGGGTCACCTCTGCACCGTTCCGCTCGCTCATCGCGCCCTCCCTCCTCCAACGTCGAACTGCGATGCGATCAGCGGGCGTTCTCTCGGGCGGCGCGGTAGAAGTCCTTCCAGCCGTCACGCTCCCGCAGCACGCCCTCGACGTACTCGCGCCACACCACCTGATCGGCCGCCGGATCGCGCACGACGGCCCCGATCACACCGGCGGCGACGTCCCCGGCCCGCAGCACGCCGTCCCCGAAGTGCGCGGCCAGCGCCATGCCGTTGGTCACCACCGAGATCGCCTCGGCCGTCGACAGGGTGGCGCTCGGCGACTTCACCTTCGTCCGGCCGTCCACCGTGACCCCGGCCCGGAGCTCGCGGAAGACGGTGACCACCCGCCGGATCTCCTCGGCGCCGCCGGGCAGTTCGGGCAGCTCCAGCGAGCGGCCGAGCTGGCCGACCCGCCGGGTGACGATCTCCACCTCCTCCTCCAGCGAGCCGGGCAGTGGCAGCACCACGGTGTTGAACCGCCGGCGCAGGGCGCTCGACAGCTCGTTCACGCCGCGGTCCCGGTCGTTGGCGGTGGCGATCAGGTTGAAGCCCCGCACCGCCTGCGTCTCGCCACCC
This sequence comes from Kitasatospora sp. RG8, assembly GCF_017813315.1. Lineage (NCBI taxonomy): Bacteria > Bacillati > Actinomycetota > Actinomycetes > Kitasatosporales > Streptomycetaceae > Kitasatospora > Kitasatospora sp. RG8. The sequence continues at coordinate 191,105 of NZ_JAGIYX010000016.1, read as the reverse complement.
AGCTCCGGCACCGGCAGCGTCTTCTCCGACAGGATGGTGATCAGGCTGTCCTGCACGTCGGCCGGAATGCGGGTCAGCTCCTCGACCCGGGCGATCTTCCCGTCCGTCATCGCCCGCATCAGCGGCGACGGCACCAGCGCCTCCCGGCTCGGCCCGTTGGTCAGCAGCTGCGCGTAGTTCCACCCGTACCGGAGGGCCTCCTCCGGCGTACCGGCCGTGCCCTGCACCAGCAGCGTCGAATCGCCGCTGACCGCGGCCGCGAGATGCTCCGACACCCACGTCTTCGCCGTCCCCGGCACGCCGAGCAGCAGCAGCGCGCGGTCCGTCGCCAGCGTCGTCACGGCGACCTCGACCACCCGGCGCGGCCCGACGTACTTGGGCGTGACCACCGTTCCGTCCGGCAGTTCGCCGCCCAGCAGGTAGGTGGCCACCGCCCACGGGGACAGCTTCCAGCGTTCGGGGCGCGGACGGTCGTCCTGCGCGGCCAGCGCGGCCAGCTCCGCCGCGAAGGCGTGCTCCGCGTGCTGCCGCAGAACGTCGGTCATAGGGGCTCCTTCGGGTCGGCCGCCGGACACACCCGTGGCGGGCGGCGAGGTGATCGGGGGGAGCCAGGTCGGCGTCCCGGCCTGCGGGAACAAGCCTGCACCGGCCCACTGACAATCCTGACCGGACCTCAGTTCGGCCACCGGGACTGTCAGTCCCCGGATCTACCGTCGTCGGCATGGAGGAACGCTGGAGCACCGAACACGTCCTGTCCCTGGCGCCCGACGCCGCCTCGCGGAAGGCGGCGGGCAAGCTCTCCTCGCCCGCGTCCTGGTCGGCCACGGGCACCGACGGCAGCGCGCTCTGGGGCGAGTGCGGCGGCAGCGGGCGCACGCCCTACCGGACGGTGGTCGAGCTGGCCACGCCCGCCTACACGTGCACCTGCCCGAGCCGGAAGTTCCCCTGCAAGCACGCCCTCGGGCTGCTGCTGCTCTGGAGCGGCACCCCCGGGGCCGTCCCGGCCGCCGAGCCCACCGACTGGGCGTCCGACTGGCTGACGGCGCGACGGGAACGGGCCGGGCTGCGCCCCGTCCGGCCCGAGGCCCCCGCCGACCCGGCCGCCGCCCGCCGGCGCGCCGAGAAGCGCTCCGCCCGGGTCGCCGCCGGCGCCGCCGAACTGCGGCTGCGACTGACCGACCGGATCCGCCACGGCCTGGCCGACCGGTCCGCCGGCGGCCCCTGGGAGGAGGTCGCGGCCCGCATGGTCGACGCCCAGGCGACCGGCCTCGCCGCCCGCGTCCGCGAACTCGACAGCACCCCCCAGCAACACCTCCTCGAGGAGTACGCCATGCTCCACCTGCTCGCCACCGCCGCCACCCGGGTCGACGAACTGCCCGCCCCGCTCGCCGCCACCGTCCGCGCCCGGGTCGGCTACACCACGGACACCGCCGACCTCCTGTCCGGCCCGACCGTCCGCGACCGCTGGCACGTCCTCGGCAGCCGCACCTCGCCGATGGACGGCGGCGCCGACGACCGCCTCACCACCCGCCGCCTCTGGCTGCGCGGCGCCAAGACCGGCCGCACCGCCCTCCTGCTCGCCTTCGGCCGCCCCGGCCAGGCCCCCGACCTCGCCCTCCCCACCGGCCACGTCCTCGAAGCCGACCTCGCCTTCCACCCCGGCGCCCGTCCGCTGCGCGCCGTCCTCGGCACCCGCTACGGCGCCCCCGAGCCCGGCCCCGCCACCCCGCCGCCCGGCCTCACCGCCGCCGAGGCCGTCGCCGGGTACGGCACCGCCGTCGCCGACGACCCCTGGCTCGACGCCTGGCCCACCGTCCTCACCGCCACCGTCCCCGTCCTCACCCCCGACGGCTGGCACCTCACCGACGGCCGGCACACCCTCCCCGTCCACCGCGCCGCCACCCCCGAGCCCGCCCTCTGGCGGCTCGCCGCCGTCTCCACCGGCCGCCCCCTCACCGTCTTCGGCGAGCACGGTCACCGGGGCTTCACCCCCGTCACCGCCTGGGGCCCCGACCACCGCCCGATCAACCTCACCACCCCGTAACCGGCGCCCGCCGAGCGCCCGCACCACCCACACCACAACCTCAGGAGCCCACGTGCCCGACCCCTGGGAGTCCCTCCGCACTACCGCCCTCCTAGGCACCGACCGCCGCGCGCTCCCCGAGCTCCACGGCGAGTCCCCCGCCCACCAGGCCATCGACCGCACCGACCCCGCCACCGCCCTCCTCGAACTCGCCGCCCTGGAGACCGTCCGCCGCCGGGCCGGCGCCGTCCCCACCCCCGTCGCCGGGCCCCTCGCCGCCCCCGCCCCCGAGGACGACCGCCCCGAGCTCCCCGCCCCCGCCGCCCGCCGCCTCTCCGTCCTCCTCGGCACCCGCGGCACCGGCACCGCCGCCCTGGCCGGCCTCGCCGAACTGCTCCCCCAGTGGCTCGCCACCGCCCGGGCCCGCGGCTTCCGCCCGCCCGCCGTGCTCGTCCCGGCGCTGCTCGACGCCGCCCGCGCCCGCAGCGAGCTGCGGCCCGACGCGGTCGCCCTGGCCGGGCCGCTCGGCCGCTGGCTCGCCCCCCGCAACCCCGACTGGCGCTTCGTCCTGCGCACCACCGCCGGAGCACCCGCCGGCACCGCCGGGCCCGGCGACGACCGCCTCTGGCACGAGGGCCTCTTCGCCGAGCGCGTCACCCACCTCACGCTGCTCCGCCGCAGCGAGCCCGCCGCCGGCCTCGCCCTGCTCCGGAGCACCTGGCCCGGCGAGCGCGCCGAGGACCGCCTGCTCTTCCTGGACGCCCTCCAGGACGGCCTCTCCCTCGCGGACGAGCCCTTCCTGGAAGCCGCCCTCGGCGACCGCAGCAAGAACGTCCGCGCCACCGCCGCCGAACTGCTCTCGACGCTCCCCGGCTCCACCCTCGCCGACCGCATGGCCGAACGCGCCCGGGCCGCCGTCCGCCTCTCCGAACGCGGCACGCACCTGCTGGTCACCCCGCCCGCCGAATGCGACCCGGCGATGCAGCGCGACGGCATACCGCTCAGGTCGCCGACCGGGCGCGGCGAACGGGCCTGGTGGTTCGGCGAGGTGATCGCCGCGGCACCGCTGTCCGTCTGGCACGAGACCACCGGCCTGACCCCGGGCGAGCTCCTCACCCTGCGGGTCGGCGACAGCATCGACGAGACCAACAGCAGCTGGGCCGACGACCTGCGCGAGGCCTGGGCCCGGGCCGCCGTCCGCCAGCAGGACGCCGGCTGGGCCCGGGCGCTCCTCGGCCCGGCCCCCGTCCCCGCACCGGACCACCGGCGGGCCCGCCCGCCCCGGACGACGGGCGCCCCCGCCAAGCTGCTCTCCGTCCTGCCCCCCGCCGAACGCGCCGCCTGGACGGCCGCGTTCATCGAGGTGCACGGCCTCGGCGAGGCCTTCCAACTGCTCGGCGCCTGCGCCACCCCGTGGACGCCGCCGCTCTCCACCGCCGTGGTCGCCGCCCTCGCCCGGGCCGCCGCCTCCGGCGCGTACCCGTGGAGCCACAGCGGGGTGCTCGGGATGACCGAGCGCGCACTCGCCCCCGGGACCGCCGCCGCCGTCGAGGAGCTGGCCGCCGGCACCGCCCCGGCCACCGCCTGGGCCGAGACCTTCACCCGGCTGGCCGCCACGCTGCGGTTCCGCGAGGCCATGCTCGCCGAGCTCGGCGCCTGACCCGGGAACGCACGCGGGCCGGTACGGGGGTGATCCCCGTACCGGCCCGTCGGGCGGCGTTCCTAGCCGGCGGCCCGGAGGTTCGCCTCGACCCACGCCACCACGTCCCGGGTCGGCGTGCCCGGGGTGAAGATGTCGGCGACGCCCATGGCCTTGAGCTCGACGATGTCCTCGTCCGGGATGATCCCGCCGCAGAAGACCTTGATGTCCTCCGCCTCGCGCTCCTTCAGCAGCTCCAGCACCCGCGCGCAGAGCGTCATGTGCGCGCCGGAGAGGACCGACAGCCCGATGCCGTCCGCGTCCTCCTGGATCGCGGTGTCGACGATCTGCTCGGGCGTCTGGTGCAGGCCGGTGTAGATGACCTCCATACCGGCGTCGCGCAGGGCACGCGCGATGACCTTGGCGCCGCGGTCGTGACCGTCGAGCCCGGGCTTGGCGACCACCACACGGATCGGCCCTGACACACCCATCACTGCCTCCTGGACTTCGTCGTCCACCACCCCAGACCTCGTCGGGCACGGGCGCGGTTAACCACCAATAACAAACCTGAGGGGAGGTTAGCGCCACCCGGCCCCGCCGACCGTGCCGCCCCTCAAGAGGAGGGGAAAATCACAGCCCAACCGCTTGCTACCCGCCGGTCACCTCGAGTCTTCCACCGGCGGGCCCGCAAAAATCCGTCCACGGCCCGCCAACTCCCCTCTTGACTTACGGACTTTTGTCCGCATGTCGGCGTTACGGCTACAGTCTCGGCAGTTTTCCCCTCGCCCGACGACGTGCCCGAGGCCCACCGAGGAGGCAGCCCCCGATGGCTCCCGACGCCGCCGCCCGCCCGACCCGGGCGGAGCTGCGCCTGGCCGCCCGCGAGCAGTCGCGCGCCCAGCGCCGCGGCGCCGCCAAGGCCGCCACCCGGACGGCGCTGCTGCGCGTCGCCCTGCCCTCGGTGGCCGCGCTCGGAGTGGCGGCGGCCGCCGCCGTCACCGTCCAGGGCGAGGCCGGCCAGCAGCGCACCCAGGCCGCCGGCCTGGTTCCCGAGCAGGCCACGGCCGCGGACGCGCCGGACAACGCGCCCGCCCGAGCCGCCGCCCAGCAGGCGCTCGCCGTGGACGGCGCCGGCCAGGCCTCCCGCGGCGACGCCCGCCAGCCGCTCTCCGGCGACCAGCCCGCCCCCGCCCCGGCTGCCCAGCCGGCCGCCGAGCCCACCGCCGAACCGGCCCAGCCCAAGGTGGTCATGCCGGTCGCCCAGCACGGCCTCGGCGAGCTGTTCGGGGAGGCCGGCACCCACTGGGCCAACCGCCACACCGGGATCGACTTCCCCGTCGACGGCGGCACCCCGGTCATGGCCGTCACCGACGGCACGATCCGCACGCAGTGGAACCCGTCGTACGGCTACATGACGATCTTGAAGATGTCCGACGGCACCGAGGCCTGGTACTGCCACCTGCGGGCGTACAAGATCCGCAAGGGGCCGGTGAAGCAGGGCGACGTCATCGCCTTCGTCGGCAGCAGCGGCAACAGCACCGGGCCGCACCTGCACTTCGAGATCCGGCCGCCCGGCGGCAGCGGGCCGGTCGACCCGCTGCCGTGGTTCCTCGCCAACGGCCTGGACCCGCGCTGACCGAGCCGCCGGCCGTCCGGGCACCGGCTGCCCGGCCGGCGACCCCCGGGCCGCCGGCCGTCAGAGCTTCTCCACCGGCGCGTACCGCAGCAGCAGCTGCTTGCGCCCCTCCGTCCCGAAGTCGACGGTGGCCTGCGCCTTGTCCCCGACGCCCGTGGTGGCCACCACCGTGCCCAGCCCGAAGGTGTCGTGGGTGACCCGGTCCCCGACCGCCAGGGCCACGACCTCCCGCTCGACGGCCGCGCCGGCCCGCCGCGCCGACTGCCCCCAGCCCGCCTTCGGCGAGGCCGCAGCCCCGCCGCGCGCCCCGCCGCGCGAGGACCCGCCGGAACCACCCGAGCCGCCGAAGCCCGAGCCGGTGGACCTGCCGCCCCAGGACGACCCCGAGGAGTACCCGCGCGAGGCCGGCACCGGGGCCGCCCCCGTCCGCTTCCACTCCACCAGGTTCTCCGGGATCTCCTCCAGGAACCGCGAGGCCGGGTTGTACGAGGGCTGGCCCCAGGCGCTGCGCAGCACCGAGCGGGTCAGGTAGAGCCGCTCCCGCGCGCGGGTGAGCCCGACGTACGCGAGCCGCCGCTCCTCCTCCAGCTCCTTGACCTGGTTGAGCGCCCGCATGTGCGGGAAGATCCCGTCCTCCATGCCGGTCAGGAAGACCACCGGGAACTCCAGGCCCTTGGCGGTGTGCAGGGTCATCATCGTGATGACGCCCTGCCCCTCCTCGTCCTCGTCCGGGATCTGGTCGGAGTCGGCGACCAGCGCGACCCGCTCCAGGAAGTCGGCCAGCGAGCCGACCGGCGGCGCACCGTCCTCGCCCGCGTCGGGCCGCTCGCCAGGGTCCTGCTCGTACTCCAGGGCCACCGACGCGAGCTCCTGGAGGTTCTCCACCCGGGTCTCGTCCTGGGGGTCGGTCGAGGACTGGAGCTCGGCGAGGTACCCCGTCTCCTCCAGCACCGCCTCCAGCACCGCGGCCGGCCCGGCGCCCGAGGCGACGACCTGCCGCAGCCCGGCCATCAGCTCGTTGAACTTGCGCACCGCGTTCGCCGAGCGCGCGGCCATCCCGTACGCCTCGTCCACCCGCTGGAGCGCCTGCGCGAAGGAGATCCGCTCGCGCGAGGCCAGCGCGTCGATCATCGCCTCGGCCCGCTCGCCGATGCCTCGCTTGGGCACGTTGAGGATCCGGCGCAGCGGCACGGTGTCCTCCGGATTGGAGAGCACCCGCAGGTACGCCAGGACGTCCCTGACCTCCTTGCGCTCGTAGAAGCGCACCCCGCCGACCACCTTGTAGGGCAGGCCGACCCGGATGAACACCTCCTCGAACACACGGGACTGCGCGTTGGTCCGGTAGAAGATCGCGACATCGCCGGGCTTGGCGTCGCCCGCGTCGGTCAGCCGGTCGATCTCGTCGGCGATGAACTGGGCCTCGCCGTGCTCGTCGTCCGCGACGTACCCGACGACCTTCTCGCCGTGGTCGCCGGCCGTCCAGAGCTTCTTCTCCCGGCGGCTGGTGTTCCGCTCGATGACGGCGTTGGCGGCGCTCAGGATGGTCTGGGTGGAGCGGTAGTTCTGCTCCAGCAGGATCGTGGTCGCGTTCGGGTAGTCCTCCTCGAACTGGAGGATGTTGCGGATCGTCGCGCCGCGGAAGGCGTAGATCGACTGGTCCGCGTCACCGACGACGCAGAGCTCGGCCGGCGGCACCTCGGCCAGCCGCCCGGCCGCCGGGTTCACGAAGTCCCCGTCCACGGTGCGCTTCGGGGCACTGGCGACGGCGCCCCCGCTGAGCTCGCGCACCAGCATGTACTGGGCGTGGTTGGTGTCCTGGTACTCGTCGACCAGGATGTGCCGGAACCGCCGCCGGTAGTGCTCCGCGACGTCGGGGAAGGCCTGGAGCAGGTTCACCGTCGTCATGATGATGTCGTCGAAGTCGAGCGCGTTGGCCTCGCGCAGCCGCCGCTGGTAGAGGAAGTACGCCTCGGCGAGCTTCTTCTCCATCGGGTTGGCGGCCTGGTCCGCGTAGGTCTCCTCGTCGATCAGCTCGTTCTTCAGGTTGCTGATCTTCGCGGTGAAGGACTTCGGCGGGAACTGCTTCGGGTCGAGGTCGAGGTCCCGGCAGACCAGGGACATCAGCCGCTGCGAGTCCGCCGAGTCGTAGATCGAGAACGACGAGGTGAAGCCGAGCAGCTTGGACTCGCGGCGCAGGATCCGCACGCAGGCGCTGTGGAAGGTGGAGACCCACATCGCCCGGGCCCGCGGCCCGACCAGCTGCTCGACGCGCTCGCGCATCTCGCCGGCCGCCTTGTTGGTGAAGGTGATCGCCAGGATCTCGCCCGGCTGCACCCCGCGGGCGCCCAGCAGGTGGGCGATCCGGTGGGTCAGCACCCGCGTCTTGCCGGAGCCGGCGCCGGCCACGATGAGCAGCGGCGAGCCCGCGTGCAGCACGGCCTCGCGCTGCGGGTCGTTCATCCCCTCCAGCAGCTGGGCCGGGTCGACCACGGTGCGGGGGGCGCCGTTGCGGTACCAGGAGTCCCGCTCGGTCTCCGCGGCGTGGTCGGTCCGGAAGAGCCCCTCCGGGATCGCCTCCTCGTACGCGTCGTACGGGACGTCGTCCTCGTACGGCGGCGGCTCCTCGTCAATGGGCGCGGCGGCGGGCTGCTGCTTCGACCCGGCGGCGGGCCCGGCGGCGGGGGCCTCGAAACCGGGGAGCGGGAGGTCGTCAAAGAGGCTACTCATGGCACTCCGAGTCTATGGCCACGCACCGACAGGCCCGGGCCGGTTCACGGGGGCCGCCTCCGCCACCCCTCCGGAGCAGGGGTTTCCCGGGAGCCGGTACGACGTGGGCCCGCCCCTCCGGAGCCGGAGGGGCGGGCCCACGTCGTACCGCGGAGCGGGCGTCAGACCAGGCGGCGGGCGGTGGCCCAGCGGGTCAGCTCGTGCCGGTTGCTCAGCTGGAGCTTGCGCAGCACCGCCGAGACGTGGCTCTCCACCGTCTTCACCGAGATGAAGAGCTGCTTGGCGATCTCCTTGTACGCGTAGCCGCGCGCGATCAGCCGCAGCACCTCGCGCTCGCGCTGGGTCAGCCGGTCGAGGTCCTCGTCCACCGGCGGGGTGTCGGTGGCGGCGAAGGCGTCCAGCACGAAACCGGCCAGCCGGGGCGAGAACACCGCGTCGCCGTCGGAGATCCGGAAGATCGCGTTGACCAGGTCGGTGCCGGTGATGGTCTTGGTGACGTAACCGCGGGCACCGCCGCGGATCACGCCGATCACGTCCTCGGCGGCGTCGGAGACGGAGAGCGCGAGGAACTTCACCCCGCCCTGCTCGCCCATCAGCCCGGCCGAGCGGCGCAGCACCTCGACCCCGCCCCCGCCGGGCAGGTGGACGTCGAGCAGCACCACGTCCGGCCTGGTCTCGGCGACCACCCGGACCGCCGACTCGACGTCGTCGGCCTCGCCGACCACGTCGATCCCGGTCGCCTCGGTGCGCCCGATCTCGGCCCGGACCCCGGTGCGGAACATCCGGTGGTCGTCGACCAGCACGACCCGCGCGACCCGCCCCTCGCCGTCGGCCGGGGGCACCCCCATCGGCGCTGCCTCAGTCATTCGTTCTCTCCATCTCCAGCTCGACCTCGGTCCCGCCGTCCGGCGCCGGCCGCACCCGTGCGGTGCCGCCGTTGCGCTTCATCCGGCCGAGGATCGACTCGCGGACACCCATCCGGTCCTCGGGCACCGTGTCGGGGTCGAAGCCGGGACCGTGGTCGCGGACGAACACCATCACCGTCCTCCCCTCGACCTCGGCGTAGACCTGGACCGGTCCTCCGCCACCGTACTTGGCCGCGTTGACCGTCGCCTCCCTCGCGGCCTGCATCTGTGCCGCGATCCGCTCGTCCATCGGGCAGTCGCCGACGATCACCAGCTCGACCGGGACCCCGTGGCGGTCCTCGACCTCGGCGACCACGGCGCGCAGGCTCTCCGCCATGGTGTCCGGCGCCTCCTCGGCGGCCGCCTCCGGACGGTAGAGCCAGAGCCGCAGCTCGCGCTCCTGGGCCCGGGCGAGCCGCAGCACCTCCTTCGGGTCCTCGGCCCGGCGCTGGATCAGGGTCAGCGTGTGCAGCACCGAGTCGTGGACGTGCGCGGCGATCTCGGCGCGCTCCTGGGCGCGGATGCGGGCGGTCCGCTCGGCGCCGAGGTCCTGCCACATCCGGAGCGCGTACGGGCCGACCAGCACCAGCACGCCGGCCAGCACGGCGAGCGAGGCCTCGATCACCGAGCCGAGCGTGGAGCCGCTGCCCTGCATGGCGAGGAAGGCGATGGTGCCGGCCACCACCAGCAGCACGCCGCCGCCGACCCGGGTGTAGGCGCCGCGCCGCTTCTCGCCCTCCTCCAGGCCGAACCAGCGCTGCCAGCGCGAGTCGTCGGCCTGCCGCCAGACCAGCGCGACGCCGACGCCGATCGCCAGCAGCGGCCAGGTGTACGGCCGCGCGGTCTGCACGCCGAGTGCGTTCAGCAGGGCGATCAGGCCGATCACCACCATGACCAGCGCGGCGAGCTGCCCCAGGCCGCCCTGGCCCTTCGAGGCGGCCCGGACCTGCGCCGGCTCGGCGCCGGGCTCGGCGGCGGGCTCGCCCTGCAGCGCGTGCTGGAGCAGCTCCCGCAGCCGGCCGATCCAGCCGCGCCGCCCCTTGCTCAGCTCCGCGCCGGACGCGCCCGAGGCCTGCCAGGACCCGGCCGGTACGAAGGCCCCGTTGACGTACACCCAGTGCGCGCCGCCGCGCTGAGCGGGCTCGCCGATGCCTATCGGCACCACGAACCAGAACGCCGCGTACAGCAGCGCGCCGATGCCCTGGGCGAAGAAGAGCAGCACGAAGGCGCCCCGGACCCAGGCGACCGGGAGCCCCAGGTGCACCGCGAGCCCGTGCGCGACACCGCCGAGCATCCGGCCCTGCGGGCTCCGGTAGAGCCTGCGGTACGGCACCGGCCCGTCGCCGGGGACGGACGGATCGGCGCCCTGCGACGGCGGGGCGTCGGGGACGAGCGGACGGGGATCGGTACCAGGGGCTGCCACGCCACCGATGGTTCCACGCGGGCGGGCCCGGACGCATCAGGGTGGATCCCTGGCTGTTCTCAGGGACAAGTCAGGGTACGGACAGGGACCGCACCGGTTGGGCGGGCGCCCGGGAGCCACCAGGATGGTGGCCATGACCGAAGACCACCGCATCCAGGAGGCCGGGCCGAGCGCCCCGCCCGCACCGGACCGCCCTCCGCTGAACCGGACCGAGCACCACCGCGTGGTCGCCGGTGTCTGCGGCGGCCTGGGCCGGCACCTGGACATCGACCCGGTGGTCTTCCGCGTCGTGACGGTGGTGCTCTGCCTCTCCGGCGGCCTCGGCCTCTTCCTGTACGGACTGGCCTGGCTGGTCGTCCCGACCGAGCCGGTCGCGGACGGCAAGGGCGGCAGCCGGCCCGGCCGGACCGAGCTCCAGCGGGTGCTCACCGGCCGGGTGGACGGCCAGTCGGTCGGCGCGGTGCTGCTGACCGTGATCGGCACCGGCGTCTTCTTCGCCTCGATGGGCGACGGCGACCAGATGTTCCCGCTGATGCTGCTCGGCGGCCTGGTCTTCCTGGCCGTCCGGTACGACCCGGAGCGCCGCCACGGCCGGGAGCGCGGGCGCCGGCGCGGCCGCAACCGCCGCCACGGCCCGTACGACCGCTACTTCCCCGGGTCCGGGCCGGCCTCCGCCTACTCCTGGCCGCCGACCGACGAGCAGGCGCGGACCGGCGAGGACGAGCGGGCCCACGAGCGGCACGCCCGGGAGCGGGCGGCCGGCGCGGTGCCGGCCGACAGCCCGAGCGGCTACCTCTGGGACCCGCGCCACCCCGAGCGCAACCCGTACGGCGACACCGGCACCGCCCCGCACGGCTCCGCCGCCCCGCCGCCCGGCGGCCCGGCCCAGCCGTGGTGGCAGCGCGCTGACCTGCCGCAGGGCGACCCGCTGCGCAAGGGCGGCCCGGCCGTCCCGCCCCGGCCGCCGGTGGTGGTGCGCCACCACCACCGCGAGCACTCGCCGCTCGGTCTGATCGGGGTACTGCTGGCCGTCGGCGCGGCCAGCGCGGTCTGGGCCGCCGCCGAGGGGCACCACAGCGTCACCGTGGTGAGCTCGGCCGTGCTGGCGACCGCCCTGCTGGTCGTCGGCCTGACGCTGCTCGTCGGGGCGAAGTTCGGCCGGGCCCGCCGGCTGGTCGTGCCCGGGCTGCTGCTCACCCTGTCGCTCGCCTTCGTCGGCCACGCGCCGGACTCCATGCAGAACGCGGCCGGCGAACGCAGCTGGACCGTCGTCTCGGCGGACGACCTGAACGAGCGCTACACCCTCGGCGCGGGCGAGATCCGGCTGGACCTCGGCCGGCTGGACCCGGCGGGCGCCACCGTGGCGACCACGGTGCAGCTCGGCGCCGGTGAGCTGACCGTCACCCTGCCGTCGGACGTCACGGTCAACCTGACCACCCGGGTCCTGCTCGGCGACGTCAAGGCCCCGGGGGAACCGGTCTCCACCGAGAACGTCAGCCGCACGTACCAGTACCACCCGTTGAACGGTCACACATCCAAAGGCACGCTCGACCTGAAGCTGACGGTCGGGCTCGGCGACATCAAGGTGGTCCAGTCGTGAGGAAGCACCCGCTCGATCCCTTCTCGCTGATCGCGGGCGGGCTGTTCACCGTCATCGCGGTGCTCTACCTGGTGGCGGCGCTGAACGACATGTCGGTGAACGGCCGGATCGTCATCCCGGTGACCTTCATCGTGCTGGGCGTGGGCGGCCTGGCGGGGGCGGTCGCGGCGGTGGCCCGGCGCGGCCGCGCCGACGCGCCGGACCACGGCACCCTCGACTAGGACCCGCCCGCTCAGCTCTGCAGCGGCCCGAGGTTCAGCTTGTCGCCGTCCTTGGTGACGCCGTACTTGGGCAGCGGCTTGGTGGCCGGGCCGTTGACCACGGCGCCGGTGGCCGCGTCGAACCGGGAGCCGTGGCACGGGCAGTACAGCTGACCGTTCTTCGGCGCGTCGACGGCGCAGCCGGAGTGGGTGCAGACCGCCGAGAAGGCGCAGTACTGGCCGGCCTTCGGCTGGACGATGTAGACCGCGTCGCCGGTGGCCGGGTCCTTGACCTGGGCCGAGCCACCGACCGGGACGCTCGCGGCGGCCACCGAGACGGGCGGTCCGGCGGGCGTCTTCCCGGCTGCGGCCGGGGCGGCGGACGGGCCGAGCGCCTTCTTGTCCCGCCCGAACGTGGCGGTCAGCGATCCGGTGAGCAGCCCCGCGCCGCCGATCGCGACGGCCGCGATCCCGCCGTCCACCAGGGCCCGCCGCCGGGCGTGACCCTCCGCCAGCCCGCGCGCGCGTTCCCGGGCGGCCCGCCCGGCCAGGTAGCCGTCCAGCGAGAGGTACGGGGTGCCGGCCAGCAGCAGCGGGGTCCAGGCCATCAGGTAGGCGAGGTCGTTGCCGAGGTAGTACGGCGACACGTTCCAGCTGACGGTGAGCCAGAGGCTCAGGCTGATCAGTGCGCCGCCGAGGGCCGCCATCCGGCCCCAGAGGCCGAGCAGGGTGCCGAGGCCGACCGCCAGCTCGCCGAAGGCGACGGCGAGCGCGAACGGGGTCGGGTGGTCGAGCGCGGTGCCGAGCAGGAAGGAGATCGGGCTGGAGCCCTTGACCGCCCCGGTCTGCGAGACGAAGGAGGCCGGGTCACCCGCGCCCGCCAGGTAGTGCGCGTCGGAGAGCTTGTCGAGCGCCGCGTGGACGAAGGTGGCGCCGAGGAAGATCCGCAGCGGCAGCAGCGCGTACCGCGAGGCGGTCGCCTTGAGCCGCGCCGCCCGTCCGGCCCAGCCGTCCGCCCCCGCACCGGTCACCCCCGCACCGGTCGCCACGGAGCCGCCGACCACCGTGGGGCTGCCGGCCTCCTCGGGGCCGCCGGCCACCGTGGGGCTGCTGGCCTCCGTCATCCCTCACACCTTCCTTCACGGCCTGCCAACCGCCTGACAGGTCCGGTCGCATTCTGCACGCTTGTGAACGTTTTCGGTGGGAGGTCCCACCCGATGGGCCCCCGCCCACCGCGAACGGCCGCGCCGCCGCTCCCTGGTGTACGGGAACGACGGCGCGGCCGTTCAATACCGGATCAGGGCCGTTTCACGGCCGTCCGGCGGGAGTGGTCACTCCCACTCGATGGTGCCCGGCGGCTTGCTGGTGCAGTCCAGGACCACGCGGTTGACGTCCTTGACCTCGTTGGTGATCCGGGTCGAGATCTTCGCCAGCACCTCGTACGGCAGGCGCGACCAGTCGGCCGTCATGGCGTCCTCGGAGGAGACCGGGCGCAGCACGATCGGGTGGCCGTAGGTACGGCCGTCGCCCTGGACGCCGACGCTGCGGACGTCCGCCAGCAGCACGACCGGGCACTGCCAGATCTCGCGGTCCAGGCCGGCCGCGGTCAGCTCCTCGCGGGCGATCGCGTCGGCCTCGCGCAGCAGGTCCAGGCGCTCCTTGGTGACCTCGCCGACGATCCTGATGCCCAGGCCGGGGCCGGGGAACGGCTGGCGCTGGACGATCTCCTCCGGCAGGCCGAGCTCCTGGCCGACCATCCGGACCTCGTCCTTGAACAGCTTGCGCAGCGGCTCGACCAGCTCGAACTGGAGGTCCTCGGGCAGGCCGCCGACGTTGTGGTGGGACTTGATGTTGGCGGTGCCGGTACCGCCGCCGGACTCCACCACGTCCGGGTACAGGGTGCCCTGGACCAGGAACTCCACCGACTCGCCGTGCTCGCCGGCCTCGGCCACGATCTCGGCCTGGGCCTGCTCGAAGACCCGGATGAACTCACGGCCGATGATCTTGCGCTTCTCCTCGGGGTCGGAGACCCCGGCGAGCGCGTTCAGGAAGCGCTCCTGGGCGTCGACGACCTTCAGCTGCACGCCGGTGGCCGCGACGAAGTCCTTCTCGACCTGCTCGGTCTCGCCCTTGCGCATCAGGCCGTGGTCGACGTAGACGCAGGTCAGCTGCGAGCCGATGGCCTTGTTGACCAGGGCGGCCGCGACCGCGGAGTCCACGCCGCCGGAGAGGCCGCAGATGGCCCGCTTCGTCCCGACCTGGGCGCGGATCAGCGCGACCTGCTCGTCCACCACGTTGCCGGTGGTCCAGGTCGGCGCGATGCCGGCGCCGCGGTAGAGGAAGTGCTCCAGGATCTGCTGGCCGTGGTCGGAGTGCAGCACCTCGGGGTGGTACTGGACGCCGTAGAGCCGGGCCTCGTCGTTCTCGAAGGCCGCGACCGGCACCACGTCGGTGGAGGCGGTGACGGTGAAGCCCTCGGGGGCGGCCGAGCAGGCGTCGCCGTGCGACATCCAGACCGAGTGCTGCGCCGGGACGCCCTCGAACAGGGTCGAGCCGGTGCGGGAGACGGTCAGCGGGGTGCGGCCGTACTCGCGGGCGCCGCTGTTGTCGACGGTGCCGCCGAGCGTCTTGGCCATCAGCTGGAAGCCGTAGCACATGCCGAAGACCGGAACCCCGGCCTCGAAGATCGCGCGGTCGAGCTGCGGCGCACCCTCCTCGTAGACCGACGAGGGACCGCCGGAGAGGATGATCGCCTTCGGGTTCTTGGCGAGCATCTCGGCGACCGGCATGCTGCTCGGCACGATCTCGCTGTAGACCCGGGCCTCACGCACCCGGCGGGCGATGAGCTGGGCGTACTGGGCACCGAAGTCGACCACCAGGACGGTGTCGGTCTCAGGTACGGACTGGTCGGGAATAGCAGAGGACACGGACGGCCTTCCGGCAGCGGTACGAAAGGTGTCGCGCGCAGCACTTCCTCCGAAGGGCGGCGGCGGGCGACGAGCGGGGGTCTGGGGTCGAGTCTACCGGGCGGGTCGCTTTCACTCGTCTGCCCATCCAAGGGACCGTGACCGCACGGGCCGTCGGTTCGTTGCTTCTGACGACCGTACGACCGCGCCGCACCTGCCAGGTGCGCCGCCTCCGCCCCGGCCAGGGGCGCCGCCGTACGGACGTGCAGGACCACGCGTGGAGCTCGACCCAGTCCACCGGTGCGCGTGGCGCCGCCGCGGTCCCGGCCCCGCCGGGAGCGGTGCGCCGTGGGACCGTGCGCGGGTGCAGCGGCCGGACAGCAGGGGACAGCGACCCCGGCCGCGACTGGACCAAGGAGGTGGGGTGGCCGGCCCCCGGGGACGCCCGGAGGCCGGCCGCCGCACCCCGGCGCAACCCAGGCGCACATCGTTCACCGTCCCGCGCCGCTACGCGCGTCCCCGTGCGCTCCGGCCCGCACCACTACACACCGTGATCATCGACCCCGCCTCCCCGGACCTCCCGGCGGGCCGCCCGAGGACTCCCGGCAGACCTCCCCGGACCGGCCGGGCCGAAAATGGACTGTGCCGAATCATGCCGAATCGGTTGCAGAGCAAGCCCTCCGTCCAGCACGATGCTGCTTGGAAGAGGTTCTCCCGGTGGCCGAAGGTCCACTACGGAGGCCCGACCCGGTGCCGCCGAGACCCTTGGTGGCAACGATTGTCACCTCACGCTCCGTGAGCGAAGGCCCTGCGCAGCCATGTGCACCGGCCCGCCGCACCGTGAGCGTGCGCGCCCCGCGCGACCGGCACACCCACGCCGGCGCTGCGGCGGCTCCGTCCCAGAAGCCAACCGACAGGACGGCGCTCCTCCCCCGGCGCCGTCACCCAGCACCGGCGCAGCCCTGGCGCCGCGTGCTGAGCGACAAAGGGCCCCGTTCCCCCGCGGGGCCCTTTGCCCTGTCCGGCCCCGTGCGGCCCCTGTCCGGCCCCGTGCGGGCGCGCCCGGGCCCGCCCGACGGGCCTGCGCGCCGCTCCGCGCGGCCGTCCCGCGCCCCTCGCGCCGTCGCGGCGGGCGGGCGCCGGGTCCGCGCGAGGGGCGCGGGCCGTCAGGGCCCGTGCCCCCGGCTCGCGCCACGACTGCTCGCGCCACGGCTGCTTGCGCTAGGGCTGCTTGCGCCAGACGTCCGGGTCGACGGCCTCCCCGCCGGCTTCCGGTGCGGCGGGGCCGGGCGATGGCGGCGCCTCGTGCGAGCCGATCACCTCACCGACTCCCGCCGCCTGGCGCCGGCCCGGGCTCTGGCCCTGGCCCTGGTCTGGGCCCTGCCCCTGCCCCTGGCCCGGCACGAACACGCCGACGTCCTGGACCACGCCCGGGTGCACCGCGCCGTCGTACGGACCGCTCTGCGCCGGCACCGCGCCGGGCCGGCCGGCGGCCCGGCCGCCGCGGATGGCCGCCAGCAGCGGCGGCACGGCCAGCGCGCCCACCGCCGCCCAGACCACGTTGGCCGCCAGCTGGCTCCCGAAGAGCAGGCTGACCGAGAAGTCGTCGGCGCCGCCCTTGCGCCCGCTCAACGAGCCGCTGCCCGAGGTCGCCACGAAACCGGCGACCGCCATCAGCAGGGTGAGCCCGGCCGCGTACACGACGGCGAGCCGGATCCGGTCGGCGGCGTCGAGCCCGCGCCGGTGGGCCGTCCAGCCGAGGTAGGCCGCCGCGGCCAGGGCGAGCAGCAGGGTCCACCGCCAGTCGGCGGTCTCGCCGTGGAGGTCGAAGACCGAGAACTCGTCGCCCGGGCCCCCGGAGCCGTAGCCCGGCCCGTCCTCGTAGTAGCCGTCGTAGCGGCCGGCGCCGGCGCCCGCCCGGAGGGTCGCCCCCGACCCCAGACCGAGCAGGGTCAGCCCGATGTTCGGCAGGAAGGCCACCGCGGTGCCGGTCGCCCAGCCCTCGTCCTGCACCGCGATCAGCACGAACCCGACCAGCGCGGCGAGCCCCGTCGACACCGCCGCCGCCCGGCCCGCGGCCAGCCCGGCCACCGCCCAGCCGCGCACGGCGCGGTTGCGCCAGGCCGCCCAGCGCAGCGCGTCCGTCCCGTACACCGTGAAGGCGAGCAGCCCGGCCAGCAGGGCGCTCCAGCCGACCGCCTCCAGCCAGCCCGAGTCCGAGCCGTACTGCACGTCCCCGTAGTAACTCCCGAAGCCCGACCCGCGGGCGCCCGACGGGCTCCAGTCGGCACCGCCCACCAGGCCGACCAGCAGCGTCGCGCCGGCCGTGACCAGGGCGGTGCGGACGGCCTCGCCGGCCGCCTGCGCCCGGGTCTGCTGCTCACCGGTGCGGGCCTGGCGGAGGCGGACGCCGGCCCGCAGGCCGAGCCAGAGCGCGAGCAGCCACAAGGCGGTGACCGTCATCGGCACCGTCCGCACCAGGATCGACGGGCCGTCCTCCCCCCGGAACACGCGACCGGTGAGGCCCAGCTTGAACGGCGCGCCGAGGGCGGCCAGCGCCATCGCCAGAGCGGTGCCGAACCGATCGCCGTACCCGGGCGAGTCGTAGCGGTAGCCGAGGTCGTAGTCGCCGGGGACCGCCGCGATCAGCGCGGCCAGCAGCAGCACCGCGACCGGCGCGACCACCGCCTTGAGCGCCGGGCGCCAGTCCTCGCCGGTGAGCCACCGCAGTGCGGCGGGCTGCGCGGCGGCCGGGTCGTAGGGCCGGCCGGTGCCCCAACTGCCCACCGCCGGCGGGACGGCCGGCGGCGCGTACCCGGGCGCCGGCTGAGCGGGCGGGACGGGCGCCGGATGGCCGGACGGGGTCGGCGGGACGGGCGCCGCCGGAGGCGGGTACCCCGGCGCGGACGGCGGCGCCGGGGGCACGACGGGCGGGGCGGATGGTGCCGCGGAGGGCGCGGGCGGCGCCGTGGCGGGCGGGGGCGGCGCCATCGGCCGTCCGCAGGAGGCGCAGCCGAGCGCCCCCTCCGCCGAAGCCGCGCCGCACGATGCGCAGATGGCCATGGACCGTGATCCCCCCCGTGAGAACAAGCCCCTGGTCCCCCAGGGAGCCTGTTTATCCCACCGTGCGCGGACCGCTGTCAACCGGCTGCGGCGCGTCGTCGGCCGGCCCCGGCGAGGGGTCAGGAAGCTTGCGCACCACGCTTCTTCGGCACCTCGGGGACGGCCAGCAACGGCAGCCGCAGCGCCCCGAAGGCCTCCTTCGGCACCACCGGGCGCACCGGCGCCACCGGCTCCACCCGCCGGTACGCCTCGCCCGGGGCCGGGCGCCGGTCGTCCTCGCCCTTGTTCGGCCACATCGACATGGCCCGCTCGGCCTGCGCGGTGATCGTCAGCGAGGGGTTCACCCCGAGGTTGGCGGAGACCGCCGAACCGTCCACCACGCTGATCCCGGGGTGGCCGTAGAGCCGGTGGTACGGGTCGACCACGCCGGTCTCGGCGGAGTCGCCGATCGGGCAGCCGCCGAGGAAGTGGGCGGTCATCGGGATGTCGAAGATCTCGCCGACCGCGCTGCCCGCGAAGCCGTTGATCTCCTCGGCCAGCGCCTGGGCGCCCTTCTCGGCGGCGGGGATCCAGGTCGGGTTGGGCGCGCCGTGGCCCTGGGTGGAGGTCAGCTGGCCCTTGCCGAGACCCTTCTTCTTCAGCGAGACGGTGATCGAGTTGTCCAGCGACTGCATCACCAGGCCGATGATCGTCTTCTCGGACCAGCGGTGCTTGTTCATCGAGCGGGCGAAGGTCACCGGGTGGCGCACGGTCGTCCCCGCGTAGCGCAGCCAGCGCGGCACCTGACCGCCGCCCTTCACCTGTGCGATCGACAGCGCGCCCATGGCGTTGGAGCCCTTGCCGTAGCGCACCGGCTCGATGTGGGTGTTCTCGTCCGGGTGGATCGAGGAGGTGATCGCGACGCCCTTGGTGAAGTCCGCCTTCGCGCCGTACCGCCGGTCGGTGGTCTGCGCACCGACCAGCGCCTCGGAGTTGGTCCGGGTCAGCTCGCCGAGCCGGGCGGAGATGCCGGGCAGGTGGCCGCCGTCGCGCATCCGGTGCAGGAGCGACTGGGTGCCGTAGGTGCCGGCCGCGACCACCACCCGGGCGGCGGTGATGGTCCGCGCCCCCGCCTTCACGGGGTCGGTGGTGGAGCGGGAGTCGGTCCGGCGGACGTCCACCTTGAAGCCCTGGTTCCCGTCGGCGTCGGCGTACTCGCGGATCCGGGCCACCGTGGTGAGCGGGTGGATCTCGGCGCCGGCGCGCTCGGCCAGGTAGAGGTAGTTCTCGGTGAGCATGTTCTTGGCGCCGTGCCGGCAGCCGGTCATGCACTCGCCGCACTCCACGCAGGCCCGCCGCGCGGGGCCGGCGCCGCCGAAGTACGGGTCCGCGATCTCGTCGCCGGGCGCCGCCTTCGCCGCGCCGTCGGAGTCCTTGCCGTCGCCGAAGAAGACCCCGACCGGCGCCATGTGGAAGGTGTCCCCGACGCCCATCTTCTCGGCGGCCGCCTTCAGGTGGACGTCGGAGGGGGTGACGGTCGGGTTGATCCGGACGCCCAGCATCCGCTGCGCCTGGTCGTAGAACGGCGCCAGCTCCTCCTGCCAGTCGGTGATGTGGGCCCACTGGCGGTCCTCGAAGAACGGCTTCGGCGGCACGTACAGGGTGTTGGCGTAGTTCAGCGAGCCGCCGCCGACCCCGGCGCCGGCCAGGATCAGCACGTTGGCCAGCAGGTGGATCCGCTGGATGCCGTACATGCCGAGCTTGGGCGCCCACAGGTAGTTGGCGAGGTCCCAGGAGTTCTTGGGCAGTTCGTCGCGCTCGAAGCGCCGCCCGGCCTCCAGGACGGCGACCCGGTAGCCCTTCTCGGTCAGCCGCAGCGCGGAGACCGAACCACCGAAGCCCGAGCCGATCACGACCACGTCGTAGTCGAACCCGGTCTCGTTGCGGGACCCCACCATGTGCCAGTGCTCCTTCGGGAGAGTTGTGAACCGACGGCCGGACCGGCCTACTTGAACCGCAGCGCCTTCAGCACCCGCAGCCCGCCGGTGAACACCGCGGCGAACTGCCTGTCGTCCAGCCCGAACGAGGGCGCGAGCGGCATCAGCCGCTGGCCGGCGATGGTCTGCGCCTCGGTGAACCGCAGGATGCCCTCGGAGCCGTGCCGCCGGCCGAGCCCGGAGTCGCCCATGCCGCCCATCGGCGCGGCGACCGAGCCGTACGCCGCGGCGTAGGCCTCGTTGATGTTCACCGTGCCGGTGCGCAGCCGGGCCGCGACCGCCCGGCCGCGCCGCAGGTCCTTCGTCCAGACGCTGGAGTTGAGCCCGTACGGGGTGGAGTTGGCGGCGGCCACCGCCTCGTCCTCGGTGTCGAAGCGGTAGACCGAGACCACCGGACCGAAGGTCTCCTCGGTGCAGACCGCCATCTCGGGGGTGACGCCGTCCAGGATGGTCGGCTCGTGGAAGAACGGGCCGAGGTCCGGCCGGGGCCGGCCGCCGGCCACCACGGTGGCACCCGCCTTGACCGCCTCCTCGACGTGCCGGGTGGTGGCGTCCAACTGCCGGACGGAGACCAGCGAGCCCATGTCGGCGCCGTACGCGAGGCCACCGCCGAGGCGCAGCGCGCGGGTGCGCTCGGCGAACCTCGCCAGGAACTCCTCCGCCACCGAGCGGTGGACCAGCAGTCGTTCGATCGAGATGCAGAGCTGCCCGGCCGAGGAGAAGCAGGCGCGGACGGCGCCCTCGGCGGCCCGGTCGAGGTCGGCGTCGGCCAGCACCAGCATGGCGTTCTTGCCGCCGAGTTCGAGCGAGGCGCCGACCAGCCGGGCGGCGGCGCGCTGGGCGACCTCGCGGCCGGTGCGGGTGGAGCCCGTGAACGAGACGTAGTCGGCGCCGTCGACCACGGCCGGGCCGATCACCGGGCCGTCGCCGATCACGATCTGCCAGAGGTCGGCCGGCAGTCCTGCCTCGACGAGCAGTTCGCGGGCCCAGAGCGCGGTCAGCGCGGTCTGCGTGTCCGGCTTGTTGACCACGGCGTTGCCGGCCACGAAGGCGGGCAGCGCGTCGCCGATGCACAGCTCCAGCGGGTAGTTCCACGGCGAGATGTGCCCGACCACGCCCTTGGGCCGGCGGGCCTCGATCGTCCGGGTGAGCAGCGGCAGGGCGCCGGCGCGGTGCTTGTCGCGCAGGTAGCCGTGTGCGGCGCGGCCGTAGTGCCGGGCGGCCCCGGCCACGGCCATCACCTCCTCGAAGGCGTGCAGCCGGGCCTTGCCGGTCTCGGCCTGGATCAGGTCGAGCACCTCGTCCTGGCGCCTGAGCAGCAGGTCGTGGAAGCGCAGCAGGACGGCGGCGCGCCGGCGTACCGGCAGCGCGGCCCAGGCCGGCTGGGCGCGGCGGGCCAGCTCGTAGGCGACCTCGACGTCGGCCGGGGTGGACCGCGGCAGGGCGGCCAACCGCTCGCCGGTCAGCGGGGCGACGGTCTCCACCAGGCTGGGCTCGCCGGTCGCGGTGATCCCGCCGGCGAGACGGGCGACCAGCGACGACGGGACGGCCGCGGCGACCGTGCGGCCGCCCCCGGGGGCGGCGGGGTTGCGGTCCGCGGCCCCTGCACCGGGGTGCCGGAGGGCCGTGGAATCTGCTGTGAGGTCCGTCATACGGCGCAGCCTAGGCGCTCGGCGGCCGGTTCGGTACCCGTGGGTAACAAGAAACTGCCCGCGCCGCGGGGCTGTCGGGCCGCCGGGCCGGCCGGGCCCGGCCGCTCGGGAGCCCGGCGGGTCAGCGGGTCAGCGGGTCGGGGTGAAGTGGTTGAGCACCGTGGTGAACCGCCGCTCGCCCTCCGGCCAGTCCTTGTCCGTGTCGGGGCAGGACAGGTAGACGGCGTAGCCGGTCCCGTCGTCGTCGATGAACTCCGCCTCGATCGCCCGCCGACGGCCGCCCTCCTTGGCCGCGTAGCTGAACTCCCAGACCGCCGCGTCGTGGCCGTTCACCGCGACGCTGGTCAGCTTGTGCTGGCGGTACTCCTTCAGCTTGGAGACGGTGCTCTCCATCTGCCGCATGTGCTCCAGCGGCTTGACCGACTGGCCGACGGTGACGGCGAACTGGAGGTAGTGCGACTTGTTGTCCGGGCTGTAGAAGATCTGGTTGGCGGTGTCGGTGCTGCGCTGCCAGGGCGGGGTGGCCACCGGCAGCGGGAAGCGGAAGCCCGCCGGGTCGTCCACCCAGCGGAAGCCCGTGGGCGCGGGATCGGGTTCGCCGGACCCGGTGGGCTGCGGCACGCCGGTGACGGTCGGGGACGGGTCGGCGACCGGGGTGTCGGTGTGCCGGGTGGCCAGGAGGGTCACCCCTGCGGCCGCTACGGCGACGGTCAGCCCGATCGCGGCGAGCCGCAGCGCGTTGCGGCGTCCGGTCGGCCGGCGCGCGGGCGCGACGGGGTGCACCACCGGCGTGGTCGGCCCGGTGGGCGCCCCAACGGAGGGGGACGCGCCGGGTCCCGCGGCGGCGGGCGCGGTGTCCGTGACGGTGGCCGGCGGCGTGGGCTGACCGGCCGTGGTCTCGGGTTCGGCGGCGGGCGCCGGTACGGACGGCTCCTCGGTCCGGTCCACCACCGGCACCGACTGGGTCGGCGTCTTGACCGGTGCGACGGGCTTGAAGCCCATGGTGTGCCCGGCCTGCACCTCGGCCAGCATCCGGGCCGCCTCGTCCGCGGAGGGCCGGTCGGCCGGGTCCTTGGCCATCAGCGCGGCCAGTACCGGCCCTAGTGCCCCGGCCCGGCGCGGCTCCGGCAGGGGATCACCGACCACCGCGGCCAGCGTGGTCAGCGGCGACGTCCGGCGGAACGGCGACTCGCCCTCGACCGCCGCGTACAGCGTCGCCCCGAGGCCCCACAGGTCGGAGGCCGGGCCGGGGCGGTCGCCCTGGGCGCGCTCCGGCGCCAGGTAGTCCGGCGAGCCGACCAGGTCGCCCGGCCGGGTCAGCTCGGTCGAGCCCTCGTACGTCGCGATGCCGAAGTCCAGCAGCACCACCCGCCCGGTGCCGCGCTCCAGCAGCACGTTGGCCGGCTTCACGTCCCGGTGCAGCACGCCCAGCTGGTGGCCCCGGTGCAGCGCGGCCAGCACCTGGCCGCCCACCTCGGCGGCGGCGCGCGGCTGGAGCGTGCCGTCCTGGCTGATCACGTCGGCCAGCGACCGGCCGTCGACCAGCTCCATCACGATCCACGGCCGGCCGTCCTGCTCCAGGACGTCGTGCACGGTGATCACGCCGGGGTGCTTGATCCGGGCGGCCGCGCTGGCCTCCCGTTTCATCCGGGCGTGCAGGATCTGCAGCTCCTCCTCCGGGAGGTGGCTGACGGTCAGCTCCTTGACCGCGACCTCGCGGTCCAGCATCCGGTCCCAGGCCCGCCAGACCGTGCCCATGCCGCCGCGGCCCAGCCGGTCGCCCAGCTCGTAGCGTCCGGCCAGCAGCCGCTCCGCCTCGGCCGCCTCCGGCCGGTCCTGCACGCCCATCGGCGACCGCTCCCCCTCTTCCACCTGCCGTCACCTCGACGGGAGGGCCCGTGCAGACCACTTATCGAACAGATCTGACGCACACATTAGGCGCACCGGCCGCACCCCGGTAATCTCCCCCGCCCACCCGGTCGTCCACACGGGCCCGGCGGACACCGTCAGCCTGCGAACATCAGCCCGCGAACACGACGACGGCCGCCACCCCGAGCAACAGCAGCAGGAAGACCCCGCCCACCAGTACCGGTCCGAGCAGCGCCGGCGGTATCAACGGCCGCCGGCCCGGCTCCGGCCCCGCCTCCGCCGTCACCGGCTCCACGGGCGGCCCGCCCCGGCCGCGCCGCCGCGGCGTCAACGGCACCAGCGGGCCGTCCGGCCGCAGCGCGAGGGCCCGCGCCGCCCGCTCCTCGTCGGCCGGCTCCGGCGCACCCGCCAGCAGGTCCGCCAGCTCCTGCCGGACGCCCACCGCGGTCGGCCGCAGCGTCGGGTCGGGCTGGAGCAGCCGCTCCACCACCGGCGCCAGCGGCCCGCACACCGACGACGGCTCCCGCCGGCCGTCCCGCACCGCCGTGACCAGCTCCGGCACGCCGCGGTCCGGGAACGGCGAACGGCCGGTCACCAGCCGCTGCACCAGCACGCCCAGCGCCCAGCAGTCGCCCGCCGGGCCGCCGTCCAGCGGCCAGCGCTCCGCCACCGGGCCGACCAGCGTGGCCCGCACGTCGTAGCGGCGGCGCCCGCCGGGCCCGCCCAGCTCCTCGGCCAGCGCCTCCTCGGCCACCCCGGGCAGCAGGCCGCCCAGCAGCGCCGCGCCGTCCTCGCAGACCAGCACCGACTCGGCGGTCACATTGCCGTGCGCGAGCCCCGCCTCGTGCAGCGCCCGCAGCGCGCCGGCCAGGTCGGCCGCCAACTCGGCCGCCCGGTACGGCGGAACCGGCCCGGCCGCGAGCAGGTCGGCCAGCGACACCCCGGCCGGCCGCTCCTCGACCGTCCAGAGCAGCTCGCCCTCGACGAACGCCCCGGCCCCCTGCAGCAGCCTGGGGTGCGTGGGCGCCGTCGAACCGGCCGCCGCCACCCGGCGGACCAGCCGCTCGCCCTGCTCCGGCACCACCTCGTCCGGATCGTGACCGCCCGTCAGCACCGCCGGCAGCTCCAGGCCGCGCAGCAGGACCGCGCCCCCGGTCACCTCGTCCACCGCGAAGGCGCGCAG
Organism: Kitasatospora sp. RG8; assembly: GCF_017813315.1. NCBI lineage: Bacteria > Bacillati > Actinomycetota > Actinomycetes > Kitasatosporales > Streptomycetaceae > Kitasatospora > Kitasatospora sp. RG8. The sequence goes on along the minus strand of NZ_JAGIYX010000016.1, from coordinate 166,303 downwards.
CTCCTCCGGACGGTCCGTCAGCCGGTAACGCCCCGCCAGCACCTGAACCGGACCCGCTCGCATGCGTGTTCCTCTCGCTCGCGCCCCAGCCTAGTTGGCCGCCGGTCTACGCTCGATCACATGGACTGGACCGATCTGATCGACGCGGCCTTCGACGTGGCCGGCAACAGCAACAGTGACACCCGGGCCGCGGCCCTGCGCACCGTGGAGGCGAACGTGGCGCCCGACGAGAGGCCGGTCGCCTCCACCGCGGGGCGCCACCCCGACCATTTCCGCAAGGGCGTACTGGTCCTCACCACGCACCGGCTGCTCTTCCTGAAGGACGGGAAGCCGCCCGTCCCGGTTCCGCTCTCCGCGGTGACCGACGCGACCGTCAGCAGGTCCCGGCTCAACGGCGAGGTGCTGCTGGTGGTCGCCCTGACCGGCTCGCACCGGTTCGAGGACGTGGTCAAGGCCGAGGTGTTCGCCGAGCAGCTCAAGGCCGCCGCCCGGCTGGCCCGGACCGCCGCACAGGAGCTGCCCGCCGCGCCGGCCGCCGCACCCGCCGCACCCGCCGCACCCGCCGCCGAGCTGCTGGACCAGCTGGAGCGCCTCGCCGCCCTCCACACCGCCGGGGCGCTCACCGCCGAGGAGTTCAGCCGCGCCAAGCAGCGCCTGATCGGCTGAGCCGGCCGCGAGCGGCTACGGCGCGGGCTGGAAGGAGTCGAAGGCGACCTGACGGGCCTGGGTGTTCGCCGGCGCGTTCCAGTCCGCGTCCGGGGTGGTCCAGTAGATCGCGTAGCCGTACTTGGCGGGCGTGCCGGTGACGAAACCCCGGTTGAGCGAGTGCATCCGGGGGTTGCCGTTGGTCCACTCCCAGTCGGCGGCGTTGGTCCACTCGCGGTAGGCGACGGTCTGGAGCTGGACCCGCTGGTAGTTGGAGACCTGGCCGCGCAGCCCGGGCTCGGACTCCTGCCAGTCGGCGACGGCGCTCGCGCCGGGGGTGGTGGTCCATTCGATCTTCAGGGTGCTGCCGTTGCCCTTGAACGTCCGGCGGGTCGCCTCCGAGCCGGCCGGCTGGAGCCAGTCCGGCAGCACGACCGAGAAGCCGGACGGGTCCTTGTACTCGTGGTGGCCGGCGGGCACGGCCGGGCCGGCCGCTGCGGTGGGGGACGGCGGGGCGGCCGACGGGGTGCCCGGTGCGGCGGAGGTCTGCACCGGGGCCGGCGCCCCGGTGGACGCCGCCGGGGTGCCGGACGCCGCCTGACTCGCCGGGCCGCCCGCCGGCGCCGTGGCGGCCGACGAGGCGGACGTGGGCGAGGTGGCCGACGAGGGCGAGGTGGCCGAGGTGGGCTTGTCCGTCGGGGACGTGGTGACCGCCACCGCCGGGGCGGTGCCGCCCGCGCCCTTGGTCGACCGGTCGTCCGAGCCGCCGACGGCCTGGAGCACCGCGACCACCCCGGCGATCAGCACCAGGACCAGCACCACGGTGACCACGGCCAGCCGCCGCCGGCCCGTGCGCGGGTCGGCCCCGGCCGCCTGGGTCGCGCCCAGGGTCCACTCGCTGGTGACCGGCCGGATCGGCTCGGTCGCCGGCGCGCCGGCCGCGGGCTTCTCCGCAGTCCCGGCACCGCCCTTCTCGTCACCGGTGGCCGCGGTGGCGCCGGTTTCCCCGGCCTCCCCGGCGGCCTCGGCGTCCTTGGCCCGGCTGCCGACCCGGACGGTACCGAGCAGCCCGCCGACCGGCCGCTTCACGGCGGGCTTCGCGGCGGCCGGCTTCTCCGCCGCCACGGCGGCCCCGTCCCCGGTCTCCGGCGCGCCCTTGTCCTGCGCCGCCGGCTTCACCGGCATCGCGTGCTCGGTGGTCGACTCCGCCCGCGCGGTGGCCTCGGCCACCACCCGCTTCAGCATCGACCGGGTCTGCGAGGCGTCCAGCCGCTCGACCGGGTCCTTCTCCAGCAGCCCCTCGATCACCGGCCGCAGCGGCCCGGCGTTCAGCGGCGCGCCGAGCTCCTCGGTCATCACCGCCGTCAGGGTGGCCAGCGCCGAGCCCCGGTCGTACGGCGGCCGGCCCTCGACCATCGCGTACAGCGTGCCGCCCAGCGACCAGAGGTCGGCCGGCGGACCGGGCTTCTGCCCGCGGGCCCGCTCCGGGGATATGTACGAGGGCGCGCCGACCAGCATCCCGGTGGAGGTCACCGAGGCGTCCCCCTCCACGCTGGCGATGCCGAAGTCGGTGAGCACGACCCGGCCGTCCTCGCCGATCAGCACGTTGGACGGCTTCACGTCGCGGTGCAGGATGCCGAGCGCGTGCGCGGCGACCAGCACGCCCAGCACGTCGAGCGCGATCTCGGCGGCCCGGGCGGGCGCGAGCGGCCCGTCCTCCTTGATCACGTCCGCCAGCGAGCGGGACTCGACCAGCTCCATGACGATCCACGGCCGGTCGTCCTCCTCGACCACGTCGAAGACGGTGACCGCCGAGTTGTGCCGGATCCGGGCCGTCGCCTTGGCCTCGCGCAGCGTGCGGACGATCAGCCGGTGCTTCTCGTCCTCGTCGACGCTGCCGTGCATCCGCAGTTCCTTGACCGCGACGATCCGGCCCAGCATCTCGTCATGGGCGCGCCAGACGGTGCCCATGCCGCCGCGCCCGAGCACCGCGTCCAGCCGGTAGCGTCCGGCCAGAAGGCGGCCGGTGGAACCCTGCGCCTCGGTCATTCGGAACGTTCCCCCATGTGGTGCTGGCCGGTCGAGGTGACAGCGCGTCGGCCCGACGCCGGGCCCGAACGCCAAGCCTCCATCATCCCCTGTCCCGGGGGCCCGCGACCACCCGGCCCCCGGCCACGCGTGTCCGGGCCCGGCCGAACACGGCGCTCCGTGCCCGATCTGTGATCGAAAACGCTGTCCGACCGGCCCGGGGCGCTGCTAACGTTCGGCCGCTCACAGTCTTTCCGGGGGGATTCGACGCCCATGACCGCACCCGCACCCGGCGCTGACGGCCAGTCGGGACGTCCACGAACCGCCCAGCACTTCTCCGTCGCGCCCGAGCCGGAGATCCCCGAGGGCTACGTCGCCCCCGGCATGCCCGGCGCCCCGGTGACCGGCTACCGGCCCGCGCCCGCCGACGCGCCCTCGCGCCGACGGCGGACCGGTCCGGCCGTCGTGGCCGCCGTCGCCGCGATGCTGGCCGGCGCGCTCGCCTACGGCGCCGCCGTGGCCCGGGTCGAGGGCGGCATCGGCTGGCTCGCCATCGCCCTGGCCGCCGCCGTCGCCTGGCCGCTCGGCCGGCTCGGCGGCCGCAGCCACGTGCTGCCGCCGCTCGGCGCGCTGCTGGCGGCCGGCGCGCTCTTCCTCGGCCAGCTGCTCGGCCGGACGCTGCGCCTGCACCACCTGGCGGGCACCCCGTACGGCGAACTGCTCGGCGACGCCCTACGGCTCTGGCGCGCCGACCGGCACCCGCTGGACCTCGTCTTCTACGGCATCGCCGTGATCGGCGGCTTCCTGCTCACCCGGCGGACGGCCACCCCGAGCTAGGGCGGCCCCGGCCGGGGCCGGCCCGGACGCGACGGGGCCCCGCCGGACGCGATCCGGCGGGGCCCCGTTCCGTCACAGCACGGCTGCTCAGCGGTGGTTGAGCGCCGGGTTGACCGTGACCTCGACCCGCTGGAACTCCTTGAGCTCCGTGTAGCCGGTGGTGGCCATCGCGCGGCGCAGCGCGCCGAACAGGTTCATGGTGCCGTCGGGGGTGTGCGACGGGCCGGTGAGGATCTCCTCGGTGGTGCCGACGGTGCCGAGGTCCACCCGCTTGCCGCGCGGCAGCTCCTCGTGCACGGCCTCCATGCCCCAGTGGAAGCCCCGGCCCGGCGCGTCGGTGGCACGGGCCAGTGCGGCACCGATCATCACCGCGTCGGCGCCGCAGGCGACGGCCTTCGGGATGTCGCCGCTGTAGCCGACGCCGCCGTCCGCGATCACGTGCACGTAGCGGCCGCCGGACTCGTCCATGTAGTCGCGGCGGGCGGCGGCCACGTCGGCGACGGCGGTGGCCATCGGCACCTGGATGCCGAGGACGTTGCGGGTGGTGTGGGCGGCGCCGCCGCCGAAGCCGACCAGGACACCGGCCGCGCCGGTGCGCATCAGGTGCAGCGCGGCGGTGTAGGTGGCGCAGCCGCCGACGATGACCGGGACGTCCAGCTCGTAGATGAACTGCTTGAGGTTGAGCGGCTCGGCGGCGCCGGAGACGTGCTCGGCGGAGACGGTGGTGCCGCGGATGACGAAGACGTCGACGCCGGCGTCCACGACGGCCTTGGAGAACTCGGCGGTGCGCTGCGGGGAGAGCGCGGCGGCGGTGACCACGCCGGAGTCGCGGACCTCCTGGATCCGCTGCTTGATCAGCTCGGCCCGGATCGGGGCGGCGTAGATCTCCTGCAGGCGGCGGGTCGCGGCGGCCTCGTCCTCCAGCGCGGCGATCTCGTCCAGCAGCGGCTGCGGGTCCTCGTAGCGGGTCCAGAGGCCCTCCAGGTTGAGCACGCCCAGGCCGCCGAGGCGGCCGATCGTGATCGCCTGCTGCGGGGAGACCACGCTGTCCATGGGGGCGGCCAGGAACGGCAGCTCGAAACGGTAGGCGTCGATCTGCCAGGCGATCGAGACCTCCTTCGGGTCACGCGTACGCCGGCTGGGGACGACGGCGATGTCGTCGAATGCGTACGCCCGGCGGCCGCGCTTGCCTCGCCCGATCTCGATCTCAGTCACTTCGTTCGAGCCCTTCTGGTTTGTTGCTCATGCCCGCCGGGTCACCCCGGCCGCCCCCAGTATCCCGCACCGGCCCGTCGGCGCGCCGCGACGGCCCGCCCCCCGGACACGCGGAAGGGGCCCGTCGCTGCGGAAGCGACGGGCCCCTCGGCGTTCAGCGCGTCAGCGGCTCGTGTAGTTCGGCGCCTCGACGGTCATCTGGATGTCGTGCGGGTGGCTCTCCTTGAGGCCCGCCGAGGTGATCCGGACGAACCGGCCCTTGCTCTCCATCTCGGCCACGGTGGCCGCGCCGACGTAGCCCATGGTCTGCCGCAGACCGCCGACCAGCTGGTACAGCACCGCGGAGAGCGGGCCGCGGTAGGGGACCTGGCCCTCGATGCCCTCGGCGATCAGCTTCTCGTCCGACGTGACCTCGCCCTGGAAGTACCGGTCCTTGGAGAAGGACTTCGCCTGCCCGCGCGACTGCATCGCACCCAGCGAACCCATGCCGCGGTAGGACTTGAACTGCTTGCCGTTGATGAACAGCAGCTCACCGGGCGACTCCTCGCAGCCGGCCAGCAGCGAGCCCAGCATCACGGTGTCGGCACCGGCGGCGAGTGCCTTGCCGATGTCGCCCGAGTACTGCAGGCCGCCGTCGCCGATGACCGGCACGCCGGCCGCCTGGCAGGCGAGCGCGGCCTCGTAGATCGCGGTGACCTGCGGGACGCCGATGCCGGCGACCACGCGGGTGGTGCAGATCGAGCCGGGGCCGACGCCGACCTTGACGCCGTCCACGCCGGCGTCGATCAGCGCCTGGGCACCGTCGCGGGTGGCGACGTTGCCGCCGACCACGTCGACGCCGACGGCGGCCTTGATCTTGGCGATCCAGGCCAGGGCGTTGTGGCTGTGGCCGTGCGAGGTGTCCACGACCAGGAAGTCGACGCCCGCCTCGACCAGGGCCTGGGCCCGGTCGAACGCCTCGGCGCTGGCGCCCACGGCGGCACCGACCAGCAGACGGCCCTCGGCGTCCTTGGCGGCGTTCGGGTACTTCTCGGCCTTGACGAAGTCCTTGACGGTGATCAGGCCCTTGATCCGGCCCTCGTCGTCGACCAGCGGGAGCTTCTCGATCTTGTGGCGGCGGAGCAGGCCGATCGCGTCCTCGCCGGAGATGCCGACCTTGCCGGTGATCAGCGGCATCGGGGTCATGATCTCGCGGACCTGGCGGCTGCGGTCCGACTCGAAGGCCATGTCGCGGTTGGTGACGATGCCGAGCAGCTTGCCCGCCTCGTCCGCGATCGGCACGCCGCTGATGCGGAACTTGGCGCAGAGCGCGTCGGCCTCGGCCAGGGTGGTCTCCGGGCCGACGGTGATCGGGTCGGTGACCATGCCGGACTCGGAGCGCTTCACCAGGTCGACCTGGTTGGCCTGGTCCTCGACGGACAGGTTGCGGTGCAGCACGCCGACGCCGCCCTGGCGGGCCATCGCGATCGCCATCCGCGCCTCGGTGACCTTGTCCATCGCCGCGGAGAGCAGCGGGATGTTGACGCGCACGTTCCGGGAGACCCGCGAGGAGGTGTCGACCTGGTTCGGCAGCACCTCGGAGGCCCCGGGCAGCAGCAGCACGTCGTCGTACGTGAGCCCGAGCATCGCGAACTTCTCGGGTACGCCTGCGGCGTTGTAGGACATTTGGGGGTACCTTCCGTGGCCGGCCTATTCCGCTCGCGCCCTGAGGGTGGGGGCGCTGTCATCGCTCACTCGCTCAGGCCGCCGAAAGCTCGGTGTCTTCGGAGGAACCTCCAGGGGAACCCCGCTCGCACCCGCGAAACTTTGGCAACCCGCCCAGGCGCCGATACCCCATGGTACTGGCACCGCGAATGTGGACTCGTGTGCCCTTGACAACACCCGGCGCCCGTGGACCATTCCGGCGGGCCGGCCGGGCGCCGGATTCAGGAGGACTCCTCCGCGAGCGCCCTCAGTCGGCTGAGCGCCCGGTGCTGGGCGACCCGGACGGCGCCGGGCGACATTCCGAGCACCTCGCCGGTCTCCTCCGCCGACAGCCCGGCGGCCACCCGCAGCAGCACCAGCTCGCGCTGACGGGCCGGCAGGTTGGAGAGCAGCTCCTTGGCCCAGGCCGCGTCGCTGCTGAGCAGCGCCCGCTCCTCCGGGCCGAGCGCCTCGTCCGGCACCTCCGGCAGGTCGTCCTGCGGGACGACGGTCGAGCCGGGCCCGCGCATCGCGGCCCGCTGGAGGTCGGCGATCTTGTGGGCCGCGATGCCGTAGACGAAGGCCTCGAACGGCCGGCCCTGGTCCCGGTAGCGGGGCAGCGCGCAGAGCACCGCCACGCAGACCTCCTGGGCGACGTCGTCCACGTGGTGGCGGGCCCCGCCGGGCAGCCGCACCAGCCGGCCGCGGCAGTAGCGCAGTGCCAGCGGGTGGACGTAGGCGAGCAGCGCGTCGATCGCCGGGCCCTCGCCGCGGACGGCCGCCGCGACCAGCTCACCGACCAGGGGGGAGCCGCCGGTACCGAGGACCGGCGCCCGGCCGATCCCGCTCCCGACACCCGCCCCGCCGACGGTCACGTCCTCGCCGGCGCCGTGGTCGGTCCCGTGGCCCGGCTCGCAGTCGCCGGAATCCGCGTACGACGGAGCGCCGCCCGGGCCGGAGGGCTCGGCCTCCACCGGGTCCGCCTCGCCGGCAGCACCGGCAACGTCGTCACGCATCGGTCCATGGTGCCTGGTCGAACGGGAAAACGCGGCACCGCGTCCGGAGTTGTGCACCGGAACGTTATGCGGTGCGGCACCGGGCACCGCGCCACCGCGCACCACCGGCCCCTCCTGCACCGTGCCTCCCGCCCCGCCGCCGTCGGCGGTCCCGTCCGTCGCGCCGTCCGCCGAGTGTCCTGCGGCCGCGTGGTCCGCCGCAGCGCCTGTCCGCTGGTCCCCGAGGTGCTCCACTACTCCATGGTGCAACCTCGGGACCGTAACGTCACACGCCCCGGCGGGAGGAACCTCCAGCAGCGCGCCGCGCCCGGCGGCGCCGCCCGTGGTCAGCGGACCAGGCCCCAGCGGAAGCCCAGGGCCACCGCGTGCGCGCGGTCCGAGGCGCCGAGCTTCTTGAACAGCCGCCGGGCGTGGGTCTTCACGGTGTCCTCGGAGAGGAACAGCTCACGGCCGATCTCGGCGTTGCTGCGGCCGTGGCTCATGCCCTCCAGTACCTGGATCTCACGCGCCGTCAGCGTCGGCGCGGCACCCATGTCGGGGCTGCGCAGCCGGCGCGGGGCGAGCCGCCAGGTCGGGTCGGCGAGGGCCTGGGTGACGGTGGCCCGCAGCTCGGCGCGCGAGGCGTCCTTGTGCAGGTAGCCGCGGGCGCCGGCGGCCACCGCGAGGGCGACGCCGTCGAGGTCCTCGGCGACGGTGAGCATGATGATCCGCGCGCCCGGGTCGGCGGACAGCAGCCGCCGCACCGTCTCGACCCCGCCGAGGCCGGGCATCCGGACGTCCATCAGAACGAGATCGGAGCGGTCGGCCACCCAGCGGCGGAGGACCTCCTCCCCGTTCGTCGCGGTGGTGACCCGGTCGACACCGGGTACGGTCGCGACCGCGCGGCGAAGCGCCTCGCGGGCGAGCGGGGAATCGTCGCAAACGAGAACGGAAGTCATGACCGTCGTCCTCCGCAGCTGATCCGCGTCACGTTGAGCCTCCTGGCTGGTACGAATCTCTCCGACACGGCCGATTGGCGACGGACTACGTGCCGATCGCCTGAACTTCCCCGCGATCGTTCCCGACGTCCGGCGCCCGCTAACCGCCTCCGCACTTCCAACGACCGTCACTCGAATGAGTTACGGCTTTCAGGGCCATCTCCACCACTGTACGTGGCCAACCCGTTACCGATCAGCCGCATCGCGGTGCACACGCCGCACTTTTGTGCAGCTCGCGCGCGGTCGGCGTACGACCCGCACACCGGTGCCCGGTGTCGTGCGCCCGTCGGCCACCCGATTGCCACGGCCGCGCCCGCCGAAGTCCATGCCCACTTTGCCCGTTTTTATAGCTTTTGTATGGTCATTGACTGTTGTGCCACTCTGTGGGTGACTTGTCCATGGAGTTGCCGTAAGTCATATTTCCAGGTGTCCACACCAGCGCATCGAAGCCTCGCCGTGCCGCACCGCCCGAGCCCGCCGGTGACCGGCCCGTGGCCGACGAGCCTCTGAAGGGAATGAGCCATGGCAGATTTCTCCCGCCTCCCCGGCCCCAACGCCGATCTCTGGGACTGGCAGCTCTCCGCGGCCTGCCGCGGCGTGGACAGCTCGCTCTTCTTCCACCCCGAGGGCGAGCGCGGCGCCGCACGCAGTTCGCGCGAGGCCAGCGCCAAGGAGGTCTGCATGCGCTGCCCGGTACGCACCGAGTGCGCGGCGCACGCGCTGGCGGTCCGGGAGCCGTACGGCGTCTGGGGAGGCCTGACCGAGGACGAGCGCGAGGAGATGATGGGACGCTCGCGCAACCGTCTGGTGGAGGTGCCGCTGGCCGCGCCGACGGGGCTGCAGCGCTAGACGCTCGCCCGCGACGCGCCGTGGAGAAACGTTTCTTCGCGGCGCTTCACGCCGCCCGGGCGGCCGCTCCGCGCCGGGAGACGCGTACGGCCGCATGAGCCGGGGTCAGCGCCCGGCGGCCGCGCCCACCAGCCGCTCCAGCATCAGCGCCACGGCCGGCACCTCGGCGAGGTCCGGCAGGGTCAGGGCGACCACCTGCCGCACCGCGGGCGCCCCCGAGGCGGTCCGCACCGGCACCGCCGACACGCCGTCAGGGCGCACCGACTCCAGCGCCAGCCCCGGCAGCACCGCAACCCCGAGCCCGGCCGCCACCAGGCCGACCACCGCCGGGTAGTCGTCGGTCGCGAAGTCGATCCGGGGCTCGAAGCCCGCCCCCGCACAGAGCTCCACCAGGTGTCCCCGGCACTGCGGGCAGCCGGCGATCCACTGCTCCCCGGCCAGCTCGGCCAGCTCCACCGGCCCGTCGCCCCGCCCGGCCAGCGGGTGCGCGGCGGGCAGCAGTCCGACCAGCGGGTCGTCCAGCAGCGGGGTGACCACCAGGTCGGACCAGTCGGTCCCCGCACTGAGCTGCTGGGCCTCCAGGTTGGCCTCGGCCCGCGCCTCGCGCGGCGTGCCGTGCGCGGGGACGGCGGCCGGCGCCGGGGCGCCGCCGGGGGCCTGCGGGTAGCGGAAGGCCAGCGCGACCTCGCACTCGCCGCCGCGCAGCATCGCCAGCGACTCCGGCGGCTCCGCCTCGACCAGCGACACGCGGACCCCCGGATGGCCGCCCCGCAGCCGGGCGACGGCCGGCGGCACCAGGGTGGAGCTGGCGGTCGGGAAGGAGACCAGCCGCACCCGCCCGGCCCGCAGTCCGGCGATCGCCGCGACCTCCTCCTCCGCGGCGGAGAGCCCGGCCAGGATTCCGGTGGCATGCTTGAGCAGCACCCGCCCGGCCTCGCTCAGCTGCATGCCGCGCCCGGAGCGGACCACCAGCGGTGTGTCCACGGACTTCTCCAGGGCCTTCATCTGCTGGCTGATGGCGGGCTGCGTACAGCCCAGCTCGCGGGCGGCGGCGGAGAAGGAGCCGGTGCGGGCGACGGCACGCAGGACGCGCAGATGGCGGGCCTCGATCATGTGTTAGTTATAAGCCAAGCTTTGCCATATGCAAAATTCTCCTGATAGTTGAACGCTGAAACACGCCCAACGCCGGAGGCCCGGCCCGGCTCCCGGAGGAGCAGGGACCGGGCCTCCGGTCACTGATCAGGCGTCAGTGGGAGTGGCCGTGACCGCCGTGCGAGTGGCCGTTGTCGGCCTCCTCTTCCTTCTTCTCCACCACGAGGGTCTCGGTGGTGAGCAGCAGGGAGGCGATCGAGGCGGCGTTCTCCAGCGCGGAACGGGTCACCTTGACCGGGTCGATGACGCCGGCCTTCAGCAGGTCGCCGTACTCACCGGTGGCCGCGTTGAAGCCGTGACCGGCCTCCAGCTCGGCGACCTTGTGGGTGATGACGTAGCCCTCCAGGCCGGCGTTCTGGGCGATCCAGCGCAGCGGCTCGGCCAGCGCCTTGCGGACGACCGCGACACCGGTCGCCTCGTCACCCGACAGACCCAGGCCGCCCTCCAGCACCTTGGCGGCGTGGACGAGGGAGGCGCCACCACCGGCGACGATGCCCTCCTCGACCGCGGCACGGGTCGCCGAGATGGCGTCCTCCAGGCGGTGCTTGCGCTCCTTCAGCTCCACCTCGGTGGCGGCGCCGACCTTGATGACGCAGACGCCGCCGGCCAGCTTGGCCAGGCGCTCCTGCAGCTTCTCGCGGTCCCAGTCGGAGTCCGTGTTGGCGATCTCGCCCTTGATCTGGGCGACGCGGCCGGCCACGGCCTCGGCGTCACCGGCACCGTCGACGACGGTGGTCTCGTCCTTGGTGATCGTCACGCGGCGGGCGGTGCCCAGCACGTCCAGACCGGCCTGGTCGAGCTTGAGGCCGACCTCCTCGGAGATGACGGTGGCACCGGTCAGGGTGGCCAGGTCGCCCAGGATCGCCTTGCGGCGGTCACCGAAGCCCGGGGCCTTGACGGCGACCGCGTTGAAGGTGCCGCGGATCTTGTTCACCACGAGGGTGGACAGCGCCTCGCCGTCGACGTCCTCGGCGATGATCAGCAGCGGCTTCGAGGCACCGCCCTGCAGGATCTTCTCCAGCAGCGGCAGCAGCTCCTGGATGGAGGAGATCTTGCCCTGGTTGATCAGGATGTACGGGTCCTCCAGGACCGCCTCCTGACGCTCGGCGTCGGTGACGAAGTACGGCGAGAGGTAGCCCTTGTCGAACTGCATGCCCTCGGTGAAGTCCAGCTCCACGCCGAAGGTGTTGGACTCCTCGACGGTGATGACACCGTCCTTGCCGACCTTGTCGATCGCCTCGGCGATCAGCTCGCCGACCTGGGTGTCCTGCGCGGAGAGGGACGCGACGGCGGCGACGTCGTCCTTGCCCTCGATCTCGCGGGCGATGGACAGCAGGTGCTCGGAGACCGCGGCGACGGCCTTGTCGATGCCCTTCTTCAGGGCGGCCGGGCCGGCGCCGGCGGCGACGTTGCGCAGACCCTCGTTGACCAGGGCCTGGGCCAGCACGGTGGCGGTGGTGGTGCCGTCACCCGCGACGTCGTTGGTCTTGGTGGCGACCTCCTTGACGAGCTGCGCGCCAAGGTTCTCGTACGGGTCGTCCAGCTCGACCTCACGCGCGATGGTGACACCGTCGTTGGTGATGGTCGGCGCACCGAACTTCTTGTCGATGACGACGTTGCGGCCCTTGGGGCCGATGGTCACCTTGACGGTGTCGGCCAGCTTGTTGACACCGCGCTCCAGCGAGCGGCGGGCGTCCTCGTCGAACTGCAGGATCTTCGCCATGTTCCCTATTCCCTCGGGGCTGCGGACGGCACGCCGGCCGCCGGACTACGTGAACCAACAACCACGCCCCGGGCCCCTGTCACTGGGACACGGATCCGGGGCGGGCTGGAACGACTGATACTTCTCGGTGCTGCTTACTTCTCGATGATGGCGAGAACGTCGCGCGCCGAGAGGACGAGGTACTCCTCGCCCTGGTACTTCACCTCGGTGCCGCCGTACTTCGAGTACAGGACGATGTCACCGACGGCGACGTCGAGCGGCAGACGCTGGCCGTCCTCGAAGCGGCCCGGGCCGACGGCCAGGACGACGCCCTCCTGGGGCTTCTCCTTGGCGGTGTCCGGGATAACCAGGCCGGAGGCCGTGGTGGTCTCGGCGTCGAGCGGCTGGACCACGATGCGGTCCTCGAGCGGCTTGATGGCAACCTTGCTGCTGGTGGTCACGTCCGAGCTCCCCTTCGGAGATTACGGGGTTGTCTAACGGGTATTGGCGAACCTGCGGATCTGCCGTCGCGGGGGTCAGACACGCTTCTTCGCGTTAGCACTCTCCTGGTGGAGAGTGCCAAGGACGACCATAGGCCGCGGTTAGCACTCAGTCAACCAGAGTGCCAACGGCGCGCCCGTGCGTTTCGGGCGGCGCGATGAGTAGCCGTACTCATGTGCGACGGACCTCCCCGGGCCAGACTTGCGCCATGGCCAACACTCCGGTCCGCATCGGACCGTCCCGGCCGCGGGACGCCCTGCTCGCGCTCGCGGCCCTCCTGCTCCTCGCGGCCGTCCCGGTCGGGGTCCTCCTGCTGACGCTCGCCTTCGCCGCGGCCGTGCACGGCGGACACGACGTCGTCCTCACCGTGGGCCTGTTCACCGCGGCGGCCGCCTGCGTCGCCGTCCCGCTGCCGGTGATGCTCCGCAGCCGGCGGGCCGGGTACGAGCTCCTGCCGGTCGCCGCCGTCCTGGCACCCTTCCTGCCCACGCTCTGGCTCTGCCTGGGCCTGCCCGGTCTGTGACCGGCGAGAATGGCCCTGTGGAGACCGAGAACCTGCAGCCCCTGCTGACCCCCCAGGGCCAGGCCCTGCTCGCCGAACTGCGCGAGTTCGCCCCCGAGGAGGAGCTGGCGCTGGCCACCCGGCTGCGGCGGGAGCACCCCGCGGAGCTGGTGTCGGCGGCGTTCGGCCAGGCCCGGCTGCGGCAGCGGGCGCGGGCCAAGTTCGGCGAGGACGCCGACCTGATGTACTTCACGCCCAACGGGGTCGAGCAGTCCACCCGGCGCAGCGTCGCCGAGTGGCGGGCGCAGCGCTTCGCCGGGCTGGGCGTGCGCCGGCTCGCCGACCTCTGCTGCGGGATCGGCGGGGACGTGCTCGCGCTGGCCCGGGCCGGGATCGAGGTGCTCGCGGTCGACCGGGACCCGGCGGCCTGTGCCGCCACCGCCGCCAACGCCGCCGCACTGGGCCTGGCCGACCTGGTCGAGGTGCGCTGCGCGGACGTCGCCGACATCGACGTCACCGGCTTCGACGCGGTCTTCACCGACCCTGCCCGCCGCACCGCGCGCGGCCGGGTGTTCGACCCCGAGGCGTACGCCCCGCCGCTCTCCTGGGCGGTCGAGGCGGGCCGGCGCACCCGGGTCGGCGCGCTGAAGGTGGCCCCCGGCATCCCGCACGAGGCCGTCCCGGCGGACGCCGAGGCCGAGTGGGTCTCCGACCATGGCGACGTCAAGGAGGCGGTGCTCTGGTTCGGCACCGGGGCCCGGCGCCCGCACCGCGCCACCCTGCTGCCGCAGGGCGCCTCACTCGTCGGCGGCGACCTGCCCGACCCGCCGGCCGGCCCGGTCGGCCGCTACCTGTACGAGCCGGACGGTGCGGTGATCCGCGCCCACCTGGTCGCCGAGGTGGCCGAGCAGGTGAACGGCCGGCTGATCGACCCGAAGATCGCCTACGTCACCTCGGACGAGCTGGTCGCCACCCCGTACGCGCACGCCTTCGAGCTCACCGACGTGCTGCCGTTCCACATCAAGAAGCTGAAGGCGCTGCTGCGCGAGCGGGGGGTCGGCACGGTGGTGATCAAGAAGCGCGGGATGGCGATCACCCCGGAGGAGCTGCGCCGCCAGCTGAAGCCGAGCGGCCCGAACTCCGTCACGGTGATCCTCAGCCGCACCGACCACGGCCCGCTGATGATGCTCGGCCGGCCGGTCCAGGCACCCTAGGCGGTCGGAGGACCCAGGCGGTCGGGGGGCCTAGGAGGTCGGGAGCCTAGGCGAACGGGGGCCTAGGAGGCCGGGGCCTGGATGTAGTCCTCCAGCCGGGCCACTGCGAAACCCTGCTCCTGGATCCGGGCCAGGAGCTCGCCGAACATCTGCGTCATCGTCGCACCCTTGAGCTCCTTCGGGCCGCGGAAGTGCGCCAGGATGATGTCGCCGGACTTCAGCTTCTGGTCCGCCGCCTGGTACTGCATGTCGTGGATCTGCATCGACTCGCGCCAGAGCACGATGGCCCGCGGGCCGCACTGCTGCACCGAGGTGTTCAGGGTCGGCGTGTTGGCGCCGTCCCCGAACGGCGGGCGGAACAGCAGCGGCGCGGTGCCGTACTGCTGGGTGAGCGCGGACTGGGCGTCACAGATCTCGGACTTCTGCTTCTCCGCCGGGATCTTGCTCATCACCGGGTGGTCCACGGTGTGGTTCTGGACGTGGTTGCCGAGCGCCTGGAGCGGCTTGAAGTAGCCGTAGTTGTCCTTGACGATGTCGCGGGTCAGGAACATCGAGACCGGCACCTTGAGGTCGGTCAGCATCTCGACGAACTTCGGGTCCTTCTCGGCGCCGTCGTCGATGGTGACGAAGACGACCTTGTCGGTCGTCTTCACGTCGCTGAACACCGGTACCGGGCCCGTCCGTTGGAGCTTCACCGGCTTGTCGGCGGGCGGCGCGGGGGCGGGCGGCAGCGGCTTGAGGTTCCACTTCGCCCAGGCCGCGGCGTCCCCGGCGGCCGGCGCCGCGGCGGGCGTGGTGGCGCCCGGGGTCCGGCCGGCGGGCGTCCCGGAGGCGGCGCCGGAGGACTGCGCCGCGGCGGGCGGGGTGGCGACCATGGCCGCCTTGCCGGACCCGCCGCTGCCGCCGCTGCCGCATCCCGTGGCGGCGGCCAGCAGGGCCAGCGCCCCCACCGCGTACGTCCTCGCCCTGCCCCGCCCGTACCTCTTCACCGCGCCGCGCTCCCCGGTCCCGTCCAGCCGTCTCTCAGCTATGTGCACGGTAGCGGCCCGGTGTTCGGTTCCCGGACAGGCTTACGAGCGGCTACTCCACATGCTGGCTGACGAAGGACCAGCGGTGCACCGGGCGGCCGACCAGCCCGGCGGGCGGCTCTGCCACCGGCACCGGCTCCGCCGTCCACCAGGTGACGAGCAGTACGCGGTCGCCCGGCGCGCCGAACAGCTCGGTGCGGACCAGGCCGGCCGAGCCGCGCAGCGCGGGCAGCGCGGTCTCCCGCACCCACTCGGCCAGCTCCGCGCCGCGCCCGTCGGCGGCCCGGGCCTCCCACATGGCGGCGGTGGTGGTCACTTCTCCCCGCCCAGCGCCTGGTAGGCCTGGCCGTGGAAGTCGGTGTGGGGGACGTGGACCTCGGTGACGGGCAGCGAGGAGTCGGCCGAGAGGTCGAAGGAGGACGGCGCGCGGTCGCGCCAGACCATCTCGGCGCCGAGCGCGGCGACCATCGCACCGTTGTCGGTGCACAGGCCCGGACGCGGCACCCGCAGCCGGATACCGGCCTTGTCGCAGCGCTGCTGGGCCATCTCGCGCAGCCGAGAGTTGGCCGCCACCCCGCCACCGATCATCAGGTGGTCGACGCCGTTCTCCCGGCAGGCCTTGACCGCCTTGCGGGTCAGCACGTCGGTGACCGCCTCCTGGAAGGACGCCGCCACGTCCGCGACGGGCACCTCCTCACCGGCCCGGCGCCTGGCCTCCACCCAGCGGGCGACGGCGGTCTTCAGGCCGGAGAACGAGAAGTCGTACTCCGGGTCCTTCGGGCCGCTCAGGCCGCGCGGGAAGGCGATCGCCTTCGGGTCGCCCTCGCGGGCGGTGCGGTCGACCACCGGGCCGCCGGGGAAGCCCAGGCCGAGCACCCGGGCCACCTTGTCGAAGGCCTCGCCGGCCGCGTCGTCGATGGTCGCGCCGAGCGGGCGGACGTCGCTGGTGATGTCCTCGCTGAGCAGCAGCGAGGAGTGGCCGCCGGAGACCAGCAGGGCCATCGTGGGCGAGGGCAGCCGGCCGTGCTCCAGCTGGTCCACGCAGATGTGCGAGGCGAGGTGGTTGACCCCGTACAGCGGCTTGTCCAGCGCCCAGGCGTAGGCCTTGGCGGCGCTGACGCCGACCAGCAGCGCGCCGGCCAGGCCGGGGCCGACGGTGACGGCGATGCCGTCCAGGTCGCTCGCCTTGACGCCGGCGGTGTCCAGGGCGCGCTGGATGGTCGGGACCATCGCCTCCAGGTGCGCGCGGCTGGCGATCTCGGGCACCACACCGCCGAACCGGGCGTGGTCGTTGACGCTGGAGGCGACCGCGTCGGCGAGCAGCGTGGTGCCGCGCACGATGCCGACACCGGTCTCGTCGCAGGAGGTCTCGATGCCGAGGACGAGCGGTTCGTCAGCCATGGCGGGTTTCCTTCAGGTCCTTCGGTTCGGTGCTTGGGTGGTGGAGGCACATGACCAGCGCGTCGACGTTGGCCGGCTGGTAGTAGCCGCGACGGATGCCGACCGGCTCGAAGCCGAAGCGCTCGTACAGCCGCTGGGCGCGCGGGTTGTCGACCCGCACCTCCAGCAGCAGTTCCGTGCAGCCGCGCCGGGCGGCCTCCCGGACGAGGTCGGCCAGCAGTGCCGCGCCGAGGCCGGCGCCCTGGTGACGGTGGTCGACGGCGATGGTCTGCACGTCGCCCTCGCCGGCCACCACCATCAGCCCGGCGTAGCCGACGATCGCGCCGTCGGCGGTGGTGGCGACGGTGTAGTGGCGGGTGCCACCGGGGTGGGTCTCGGCCAGCTCGGACCAGTACATCCCGGTGGACCAGGCGTCCTCCGGGAAGAGCTCCAGTTCCAGCTCCATCACCGGGGCGATGTCCCACCAGCGCATCGGGCGCAGGGTGGCGGTGGCGGCCGCGTCGGCTAGGCGGGTGGCGCTGCTCGGACCGGTCACGCCGGGAGCACCGCCTTGTAGCCGGCCGGGACCTGGGCGTCCGGGCGGCGCAGGTAGAGCGGCACGTTGGGCAGCAGCTCGCGGCCCGCGGCCAGCTCGGCGGCGGCGAAGCCGGCCAGCGCGCCGGCCGAGACGTGCTCGGGCCCGTGCGCGCCCGGGAAGGCGTCCGGGTAGAGCAGGGCGCCGGCGCCGACCGCGCGCGGGTGCGGCGTCAGCTCGGCCGGGCGGTCCACCGCGGGGCCCTCGGTGCGGCGGCCGTCGGCGTCGTACGAGGCCCAGTAGACCTCCTTGCGGCGCGCGTCGGTGGCCACCGTGAACGGCTCGCCGGCCAGGCCCTCGGCGCGGGCCTGGTGGGCGATCGCGTCCAGGGTGCAGACGCCGTGCACCGGGATGCCGAGCGCGTGACCGAGCGCGGCAGCGGTGACCAGGCCGACCCGCAGCCCGGTGTACGGGCCCGGGCCGACGCCCACCGCGATGCCGGTCAGCCGGTGCTTGTCGACGCCTGCCGTCCGGAGCACCCGGTCGATGGCGGGCAGGAGGAGTTCACCGTGACGCCTGGCGTCGACCTGGTCGGTCTCGGCGAGGACCGCCGTGCCGTCGTGGACGGCGGCGGTGACGGCGGGGGTAGCGGTGTCGAACGCGAGCAGCAGCACGGGTCAAGGTTAGACCGGCCGGGGCGGGGGACGGCCGCCGGTCTTGCCCCGCCCGCCACGGCCCGGGTGCCGTCCGGGTGCCGTCCGGGTCACGGCCGAGTGCCGTCCGGCTCCCGGCCCCGGTTTCCGGCCCGGTTTCCGGCCCGGGTTTCCGACCTGCCCTGCCCCGTCTACGTTCCCGGTTCCGCCCCGCCCGATCGAGAAGGTGTCCGGATCCGGAACACACGTCCTACGGGGTGCGGGTCCCGGCGGACGGACCTGGCACGATGGGGCCGACGGGTTTTGGGACGGCGGTGGGAGCACACGTGGCGAAGATGGGTCCTGGAGTGGTGGTCACGGGGTTGACCCTGGGGGCCCTCGCGGTGGTGAGCCTGCTGGCCTTCCAGGCCAACGGCGCGCAGGACCGCGCGGGCGGCGCCCGCCCCAGCACCGCCGCGTCCGCGTCGTCGAGCGGACCGGCCGCCTCGGCCACCCCCACCGCCTCGGCCACCCCGACCTCGCCCGCGCTGCCCACCGTCTCGGGCACCGGCCTGCGGGTCGTCTACTCGGTCGGCAGTCACCACGTCTGGCTGGTCGACCCCAAGAAGAACCCGCAGGTGGTGGCCGAGTTCGCGGTCACGCCGGGCTCGGTGGAGCCGGTCCCCGGCAGCTACCCGGTCTACAGCCGTACCCCCACCAGCACCGGCACCGACGGCCGCCAGATCGAGCACGTGGTGCGCTTCGCCCAGCAGAACGGCGTGGTGTTCGGCTTCAGCGCGGCCGTGGACGGCGCCACGCCGACCGCCGACCCGAGGACCAAGACCGGTGGCATCCGCAGCAGCCGTCCCGACAGCCAGCTGCTCTGGGACTTCGCGCCGAACGGCACCAAGGTGGTCGTGATCGCCTGACCCGCCCTGCGCCCCTTCCGTGGGCGCCCCGCGGGGCACCCACGGAAGGGGCGCAGGCGGGAAAGACGCAGGCGGGATGGGCGCAGGCGGCGGCTTCAGGCGGCGCGCGGGGTTCGGGCCGCCGGCCCGGCAGGCTCGTCCGGCACCCCTGCCGCCCCGGCGCCCTCGCGGCGCTCCGGCGGGGTGGAGACCGCCTCCGCAGCCGCACACGCGGCCAGCAGGGCTCGCATCGGCGCGCCCTGGACACTGCGGGCGGGCTCTCCGGCCCCGGTGCCGCGCGGCGCGCGCTCCGGGGCGGGGGTGGTGCTCGACATGGCGCCTCCCTAGTTAGGCAGACCTAACCGCAGCACCTATCCCATCACGCCCGGTCCCCCGCCCGCAACACTTTGCCGACAGCCTGTCGGCAACCGTCGGCGACAGGGCCGGGCGCGGCGAGGGGGAACGGGGGCGGCGACGGGGGGACGGGGGCAGAGGCGAGGGCCCGACGGGTCGGGCGGGGTCGGGCGGAGCCGGACGGGTCGGGCGGGCCGGACGTGACCGGGCGCGGGCTCAGGCGAGCTTCGCCAGCTCCACCCCGGCCCAACGCGGTCCGATCCCGGTGAGCACCACCCGGCGCGGGTCCAGGTCGTCGTCGTCCAGGTCGTCCTCGCCCGCGTCGTCCTCGTCCGCCGCGCCACCGAGGGTGCGCTCGATCCGGACCTCCAGCCGGTCCTCGGACAGCCGCTCGACCTTGCCCTCGCCCCACTCGACCACCACCACCGACTCCGGCAGCGAGACGTCCAGGTCGAGATCCTCCATCTCGTCGAGGTCCCCGCCCAGCCGGTACGCGTCCACGTGCACCAGCGACGGGCCGCCGACCAGCGACGGGTGCACCCGCGCGATCACGAAGGTCGGCGACGTGACCGCCCCGCGCACCTGGAGCCCCTCCCCCAGACCCCTGGTCAGCGTGGTCTTCCCCGCACCCAGCTCGCCGGAGAGCAGGACGAGGTCCCCGGGCCGCAGCAGCGCGGCCAGCTCGCGGCCGAGCCGGCCCATCCGCTCGGGGGTGGCGACGGTGAGGGTGGCGTGCGAGCCCATGCGTGAATCAAGCCCTTCGGTGCGTTCCGTACGGCGGCGCGCCGACCACCGGGCGCCCCCCGCTACGGTGCCACATCCCCGCCCGCCCGCGCTCCGGGCCCGGTCTGCACCGGTATCACCGCCTTCGCGGCCGGGGCCGGCGGTTCAAGACCCCCGCGCGAAGTCACACTCCATGAAGTCCGTCGCGGTCTCGCGACTTCCGCCGTCGCCGCCCTGGCCTCGGCCTCCGTCATCGCCACCGCCCCCGCCCGCCCCCGCCCGCCCCCGCCGCCCTCGCCGTCCTCGGAACGACGGCCACCAGCGGCCAGGACCCGGCCGCTGCCCAGAACGTCCGCCCGCACCTGGCGCCCCGCGGTCGTCCCGTACGCCGGTGGCCCGGGCCCTCTCCGCGAGGGCCCGGGCCACCGGGTGTTCAGATCAGGTCACTCACCGAGGGCGGCAACGGGGCCGCCCGCCGGAAGTCGACCGCCTGCTTGAGCAGGGCGGCCAGGCGCTGGTCGACCAGGCCGGGGCGCTCCAGCATCACCAGGTGGCCCGCGTCCTCGACCAGGACCAGTTCGGCTCCGGGCAGCCGCTCGGCCATCGCCTCGCTGTGACCGGGCGGGGTCAGCAGGTCCTTGGTCCCGGCCAGCACCAACGTGGGGATGCCGCGCAGGGCGGCCAGTGCGGCGGACTTCTCGTGCGCCCCGAAGACCGGGTAGAACTCGGCGACCACGTCGATCGGGGTGGCGTCCAACAGCTGCTCGGCGAACCGGACCACGCCCGGGTCGACGTCCTTGCCGCCGAAGGAGAACTTCCGGTAGAAGACGGCGCTGACGTCCGCGCCCATCCGACGGGTCGCCTCCACCAGCTCGACCTGCCGGCCGAGCAGCTTCATCACACCCGGCGCGACCTTCTTGAACAGCCGGGCCCCGGCCGCCGGCAGGCCGAGGGTGACGGCGTCCCAGTCCCCCGCAAGGGTTCCGATCAGCGCGACCGCGGCGACCCGCTCCCGGAACAGCTCCGGGTGCTGGTCGGCCAGCGCCATCACCGTCATGCCACCCATCGAGTGGCCGACCAGGACCAGCGGCCCGGTCGGTGCGACGGCGTCGATCACGGCCTTGAGGTCCCCGCCCAGCTGGTCGATGCTCGCGGGTTCGCCGGCCAGGTACGAGCGGGAGCGCTCGGAACGGCCGTGGCTGCGCTGGTCCCAGAAGACCAGGCGCATGCCCTCGCGCAGGGCGGCACGCTGGAAGTGCCAGCTGTCCTGGTTGAGGCAGTAACCGTGGCAGAAGACCACGGTCAGGGGCTCGGTACCGGCGGCACCGGGCGAGTCCGGGGCATCGGCGGCAGCTGTGGCGGCTGTGGCGGCAGTCGCTGCTGCCGCGGCCGCGAGGCCGGGGCGGCGGCCGGCCCGGACGAGGGCGCCGGAGCCGCCGAGTAGACCCGGCAGGCCGGTGCGGTCCACCGTGCCACCGGCGTCAGGCGTATCGGGGATGTCCGCGGCGTCCGGGATGTCCGGGGCGTCCGTGCGTCGGCGGGTGAGCCGGCCTCGCCGGACCGCCGCGGTGGGCTCCGGCCTGGTTTCCACGCCGACTGCCGTGCCTGCTGCCGTACGCGTCTCCCCGCCCGTCTCCGGGCCGGCTTCCGGCCCGGTCGGCGCGGGGCGCAGCCGGACGGACTCGGGCCAGCCGGTGCCGTCCAGCTCGACGTACAGCTCGGTACCGTCGGCGGCGGTCACCGTGCAGGGGCGTCCACGCAGCGAGCCGTACGGGGCGTTGGCGTCCAGTTCTGCGCGGGCCCGGCGGCGGGTGGCCCGGCCGACCGTCAGCCGTTCGATCGCCACACCGGCGGCCGCACCGGCCGCGACCACGCCGACCGAGATGCCGATCAGACCCGCCCGGCTCACCCCGGACGCCGCGCCGGCGGCCTTGGCCACCGCCGCCACCGGACCGGAGCCGGGCTCCTCGCTCATGCGCGCGGGCCCTCGGCAAACCGGCCGTCACCGTGGACGCGCAACAGGTCCATGGCGAGCCGGTCCACCGTCAGCGGGTCCACGGCGAGCCTGCCCCCGGCCAACCGGTCCGCGGCGAGCGGGTCCCCGGCGATGCCGCCGACGTAGCGGCGCGGCACCCGGGCGCCGATCCGGGTCACGATCTCGTACGAGATGGTGCCGCAGGCGCGGCCCCAGTCCTCGGCGGTCGGCTCGCCCTGCTCGCCGTTGCCGAACAGCAGCACCTCGTCGCCGACCGCCGGGGTGTCCCCGCCGAGGTCGACGACGAACTGGTCCATCGCCACCCGGCCCGCCACGGTCCGCCACTTGCCCGCGATCTGCACCGGGCCGGTCCCGCTGGCGTGCCGGGGGATGCCGTCGCCGTAGCCGACCGGGACGAGGCCCAGCGTGGTCGGGCCCGGCGTCGTGTAGTGGTGGCCGTAGCTGACCCCGTGCCCGCCCGGGACGTGCTTGACCAGCGCCAGCCGAGCGGTCAGCGCCATCACCGGGCGCAGGCCGAAGTCCGCGGGCGTGCCGACCTCCGGGACGGGCGACAGCCCGTACATGGCCAGGCCGGTGCGCACCATGTCGTAGTGCGACTGCGGGAGCAGCAGGGAGGCCGGCGAGTTCGCGAGGTGCCGGACCTCGGGGCGCAGCCCGGCCGCCTCGGCGACGTTCAGGGCCTCGCGGTAGGAGTCCAGCTGGGCCTGGATGGACGGGTGTCCGGGCTCGTCGGCGGCCGCGAAGTGCGACCAGATGCCGACCACCGTGAGCAGGCCCTCCGCCTCGGCACGCCGGGCGGCGGCGACCAGCTCGGGCCAGTCGTGCGGCTGGCAGCCGTTGCGGCCGAGACCGGTGTCGGCCTTCAGGTGCACCCGGGCCGTGGCGCCGGTCGTCCGGACGGCGGCCAGCAGCTCGTCCAGCGCCCACTGTCCGCTGATGGAGACGTCGACATCGGCGAGCAGCGCCTCGCGCCAGGGACCACCGGGCGTCCAGAGCCAGCAGAGGATGCGGGCCTGGTCCGGGCGGATGCCGGCGGCGCGCAGCGCCAGCGCCTCCTGCGGGAGCGCCGTGCCGATCCAGCCGATCCCTGCGGCGACCGCCTCGCGGGCACACCGGACCGCGCCGTGGCCATAGGCGTCCGCCTTGACCGCGGCCATCACCGCTGCCCCGCCCACGCGCTCGCGCAGCGCGGCCAGGTTGCCGCGCAGGGCAGCCAGATCAATGGTCGCCTCGGCCGGTACGCCGTCGGTGAGGGTGGCCGTGCCGGTCGTCTTCGCAGTTGTCATCAGGGTCAGTCTCCCAGACGTCCCGGAGTCCTCGCCGAACGGCCCGTCGGCGCGGCGGCCCCCACGCCCCACCCCGCTGTTCTGGACGCCCACGTATCACCGCTGGTTGCACCCCCGCGGAGTGAAAAGTCGGACCGACCGACTTCCCACTCCGGTCCCCAGCCCGATCCCCACGCCAGCCGGCCGCCGACCGGCCGCGCGGAAACTATGTAGACCGGTCTATAGATGCCCGCTCCGGAAAGCCCGACGCCTCCCCGCACCCGCCCCCCGCACCGCACCACCCCGCACCAAAAGTCGGCCCCGCCCACTTCCCACTCCGCCCGGCTCCCGGCCGCCGACCGGCCTCCGCCCCGCTCTCCCGGAACTATGTAGACCGGTCTACAGATACCCGTCGCCGGAAGCCCGACGCCTCCCCGCACCCGCCCCCGCACCGCACCACCCCGCACCAAAAGTCGGCCCCGCCGACTTCCCACTCCGACCAGCCCCGCCGCAAGACACCGCAGAGCCAGGATTATGCAGACCGGTCTACAGACCCCGCGCCCGACCCAGGAACTATGTAGACCGGTCGGTCTATTCGCCCGTGCGCCCCGCCGAGGCCCGTACGTCGCGCCACACCACCGGGAGTGCGGCGGCGACCTGCAACGCCGTGACCGGTGCCCCCGGGGCGCCGGCCGCATGCCGGCCGGCGAGGCCGTGCAGGTAGGCGGCCACCGAGGCGGCGTCCAGCGCGGGGAGGCCGGCCGCGAGCAGGGAACCGGCCAGGCCGGCGAGCACGTCGCCGCTGCCCGCCGTGGCCAGCCACGAGGTACCGGTCGGGTTGACCCGCACCACCCCGCCCGGGTCGGCGACCACCGTGGTGGAGCCCTTCAGCAGCACCGTCGCCCGGTACGCCGAGGCGAGCCGACGCGCGGTGGTCAACCGGGCGGCGGCCAGGTCGTCGGCGGCCGGCGGGGTGGTGCCGTACACCCCGGCCAGCAGCCGCGCCGCCTCGCCCGTGTGCGGGGTGAGCAGCGTGGGAGCCGTCCGCCCGGCGAGCGCGTCCGGGCCGAGCCGGCCCAGCTCGGTGAGGCCGTCCGCGTCCACCAGCACCGGCACGTCGCTCGCCAGCGCCTCGGCGAGCGCCTGCCGCGCCCCCTCGCCGCCGCCGGGGCCGACCACCCAGGCCTGCACCCGCCCGGCGCCGGCCGGTCCGCCCTCGGTGACCAGCGCCTCCGGGAAGCGCCGCACCACCTCCTCGGCCGCCGTCCCGACGTACCGCACCGCACCCGCACCGCCGTGCAGCGCCCCGGCGACCGCGAGCAGCGCCGCCCCCGGGTACGTCGCCGAGCCTGCCGCGACCCCGACGACGCCGCGCCGGTACTTGTCGCTCTCCGCCCCGGGCTCCGGCAGCAGCGCCCCCACCTCGGCGTGCTGCAACGCCTCCACCCCGGCCGGCGGCAGGTCCAGCCCGATCCCCACCAGCTGCACGGCCCCCGCGTACGCGGCGCCCGGGTCGATCAGCAGCCCCGGCTTGTACGTTCCGAAGCAGACCGTGACGTCCGCCCGCAGTGCCACGCCCGCCACCTCGCCGGTGTCGGCGTCCACCCCGCTGGGCACGTCCACGGCCACCACCACGCCGCGCCGCGCGGCCCGCGCGTAGGGCTGCGCCTCCGGACGCAGGCCGCCCTGCCCGCCGATGCCGACGATGCCGTCCAGCGCCAGGTCCGCGCACGAGAAGTCGGCCAGGCCGACTTCCTGTTCCGACACGACCCGCCCGTGTGCCGCCCGAAGCGCGGCCAGACCTCCCGCGTGGGCGCGCGCCGGGGAGAGCAGCACCGCCGTCACGCGCGCACCGCGCCGGGCCAGCGCCGCACCGGCGTACAGGGCGTCACCCCCGTTGTCGCCGCTGC
Organism: Kitasatospora sp. RG8; assembly: GCF_017813315.1. NCBI lineage: Bacteria > Bacillati > Actinomycetota > Actinomycetes > Kitasatosporales > Streptomycetaceae > Kitasatospora > Kitasatospora sp. RG8. The sequence continues at coordinate 141,251 of NZ_JAGIYX010000016.1, read as the reverse complement.
CCGCGAGCACCACCACCCGGCTGCCGTAGACCCGGCCGCGACGGCGTGTCAGCAGCCGGGCGCAGGTGGCGGCGAGACCGGCGGCGGCCCGCTGCATCAGGGTCCCCTCCGGCAGGCGGGCCATCAGTTCGGCCTCGGCGGCCCGGACCTCTTCGACACGGTGAGCGCGGCGCATGCAAAAGCCCTTAACCCTCGGCGATGACTACCGCCGACGCTACGCCCGCATCGTGGCTGAGCGACACGTGCCACGAGCCGACGCCGAGTTCGGCCGCCCGGGCGGCCACCGTCCCCCGCACCCGCAGCTCCGGCCGGCCGGAGTCGGCGGTCACCACCTCGGCGTCCGTCCAGTGCAGCCCGCCCGGCGCGCCGAGCGCCTTGGCCAGCGCCTCCTTGGCCGCGAACCGCGCCGCCAGCGAGGCCGCGCCCCGCCGCTCCCCCGACGGCAGCCGCAGCTCCCCCGGTGTGAACAGCCGCTCCGCCATCCCCGGCGTGCGCTCCAGCGCGGCCCCGAACCGGTCGATGGCGGCCACGTCGATCCCGACCCCGATGATCACCTGCTGCTCCTCCGGCTTTGCGGGACACTTTCGAGTGACAACCACTTCGATCCCCCACCGGTGTCGGTCCGTAGGCCTACCGTGTCGCCCGCAAGGCAGACAGGTGCACGGACCAGCAGGAGGGAGAAGGGCCATGGTCGCCATGCCGGCAGTCGAGCGTCCGCTGGACCAGGACAACCTCCTCCAGGCATTCCTGGAGCTGGACACGCCGCCCGGGTTCAAGGCCGAGCTGATCGAAGGGGAGATCGTCGTGACGCCACCGCCGGACGGCTCGCACGAGACCGCGTTCTCGCTGCTCAACAGGCAGTTCATGCGGAAGGCCGAGGTCGAGTTCGATCTCTCGGGGAACAAGGGGCTGATCACCCCCAAGGGCCGGTTCATCCCCGACGGCACGATCGCCCCGGTCGGCCACTTCGAGAACGCCGGCTCCTGGGCGGACGCCGCCGGTGTCCTGCTGGTCTTCGAGGTGACGTCGACCAACCCGGTCAAGGACCGCACGGCCAAGAGGCACGGCTACGCCGCCGCCGGCGTCCCCTGCTACCTGCTGGTCGACCGCAGCGAAGCCAAGGCCACCCTGTTCACCGACCCGGAGGGCGAGGACTACACCGCCCACAGCCAGGTCGACTTCGGCAAGCCGCTCGACCTGCCCGCCCCCTTCTCCTTCACCCTCGACACCGGGCCCCTGCGGTAGGACCACCCGGCCCCTGCGGCAGAGCACAACGCAAAACCGGACCCCTGCGGCAGGGCGCAACCACCGCAGGGGCCCGGCACCGGCTACTACTCGACGGTGACCGACTTCGCCAGGTTGCGCGGCTGGTCCACCTCGTGGCCCTTGGCCGTGGCCAGCTCGCAGGCGAAGACCTGCAGCGGCACGGTGGAGACCAGCGGCTGGAGCAGGGTCGGCGTCGCCGGGATGCGGATCAGGTGGTCCGCGTACGGCACGACCGCCTCGTCGCCCTCCTCCGCGATCACGATCGTGCGGGCGCCACGGGCCCGGATCTCCTGGATGTTGGAGACGATCTTGTCGTGCAGGATCGACCGTCCGCGCGGCGAGGGAACGACCACCACGACCGGCAGCCCCTCCTCGATCAGCGCGATCGGCCCGTGCTTCAGCTCGCCCGCCGCGAAGCCCTCGGCGTGCATGTACGCCAGCTCCTTGAGCTTGAGCGCACCCTCCAGGGCGACCGGGAAGCCGACGTGCCGGCCCAGGAACAGCACCGAACGGGCGTCCGCCAGGGAGCGGGCCAGCTCGCGCACCGGCTCCATGGTCTCCAGCACCTGCTCGACCTGCTTCGGCGCGTCACCCAGCTCGCGGATGATCGTGAAGATCTCGTCGCCCCACTTGGTGCCGCGCACCTGGCCCAGGTAGAGGGCGACCAGGTAGCAGGCCACCAGCTGGGTCAGGAACGCCTTGGTGGAGGCGACGGCGACCTCGGGGCCCGCGTGCGTGTACAGCACCGCGTCCGACTCGCGCGGGATGGTGGAGCCGTTGGTGTTGCAGATCGCCAGCACCTTGGCGCCCTGCTCGCGCGCGTGCCGCAGCGCCATCAGGGTGTCCATGGTCTCGCCGGACTGCGAGATCGCGATGACCAGCGTGCCCGGGCCCATGATCGGGTCGCGGTAGCGGAACTCGGAGGCGACCTCGACCTCGCACGGGATGCGGGTCCAGTGCTCGATCGCGTACTTGGCGATCATGCCCGCGTGGAACGCGGTGCCACAGGCGACGATGACGACCTTGTCGACCGAGCGCAGGTCGGCGTCGGAGATCCGCAGCTCGTCCAGGGTGAGCCGGCCGTCGGTGCCGATCCGGCCGAGCAGGGTGTCGGCGACGGCCTTCGGCTGCTCGGCGATCTCCTTGAGCATGAAGTAGTCGTAGCCGCCCTTCTCGGCGGCCGAGGCGTCCCAGTCCACGTGGTACTCGCGCACGTCGGCGGGGGTGCCGTCGAAGTTGGTCACCGTGACGCCTTCCCGGCGCAGCTCGACGACCTGGTCCTGGCCCAGCTCGATGGCCTCGCGGGTGTGCGCGATGAACGCGGCGACGTCGGAGGCGAGGAAGTTCTCGCCCTCGCCGCGCCCGACCACCAGCGGCGAGTTGCGGCGGGCGCCGACCACGACGTCCGGCGCGTCGGCGTGCACGGCGACGAGGGTGAAGGCGCCGTCCAGCCGGCGGCAGACCACCCGCATGGCCTCGGCCAGGTCGCCCTCGTACACCTCGCCCAGCAGGTGCGCCACGACCTCGGTGTCGGTCTCCGAGCGCAGCGTGTGGCCGCGCTCGGCCAGCTCGGCCCGCAGCTGGGCGAAGTTCTCGATGATGCCGTTGTGCACCACCGCGACGCGGGCGGCGTCGTCCAGGTGGGGGTGGGCGTTGGCGTCCGTCGGGCCGCCGTGGGTGGCCCAGCGGGTGTGGCCGATGCCGGTGGTGCCGCCGGGGAGAGGGGTCTCGGCGAGCGACTTCTGCAGGTTGGCGAGCTTGCCCGCCCGCTTGTCGGTGGCCAGGCTCCACTGCCCGTCGGAGCCCTGCACCTGTACCGCGACACCGGCCGAGTCGTAGCCCCGGTACTCCAGGCGCTGCAGGCCTGCGATTACTACATCAAGGGCGGGCTGAGCGCCCACATATCCAACGATTCCGCACATGCGTGCCAGCATAAGGGCGCCCAGGACGCCCTCATCCCACGCTCCACCCACAGCGCGTGACCGACACCACAGCCACCGTGAACGCCGCTACGGCCCACAATGGAGCATGTGCTGACCGAACTCTGTACGCGGGGCGCCGCCACGCCCGGCCCGTCACCGTCCCCCTACGTGGACCTCAGCCGGGCGGAGTGGAGCGCGCTGCGCGAGCGTACGCCGCTGCCGTTGACCGCCGAGGAGGTGGAACGGCTGCGCGGCCTGGGCACCGCCCTCGACCTGGACGAGGTCCGCGACGTCTACCTGCCGCTGTCCCGGCTGCTGAACCTCTACATCCACGCGACGCACGACCTGCGCGGCGCGCTGGGCACCTTCCTGGACACGCCGGACACCGAGCGCACCCGCACGCCGTTCATCATCGGCGTGGCCGGCTCGGTCGCGGTCGGCAAGTCCACCACCGCCCGCCTGCTCCAGGCGCTGCTGGCCCGCTGGCCCGAGCACCCCCGGGTCGAGCTGGTCACCACCGACGGCTTCCTGCTGCCCAACGCCGAGCTGCGCCGGCGCGGCCTGATGGCGCGCAAGGGGTTCCCCGAGTCGTACGACCGCCGCGCGCTGATGCGGTTCGTGGCGGACGTGAAGGCCGGCAAGGAGCGGGTGACCGCCCCGGTCTACTCGCACCTCGTGTACGACATCGTGCAGGGCGAGCGGCTCACCGTGGAGCGCCCGGACATCCTGATCGTCGAGGGCCTGAACGTGCTCCAGCCGGCCCTGCCCGGCACCGACGGCCGGACCCGCCTCGCCGTCGCGGACTACTTCGACTTCTCGATCTACGTCGACGCCCGTACCGACGACATCGAGAGCTGGTACCTCTCCCGCTTCAAGAAGCTGCGCGACACCGCCTTCCAGGACCCGAACTCCTACTTCCGCCGGTTCACCGAGGTGCCGGAGGAGGAGGCGATGGAGTACGGCCGCCAGGTCTGGCGCACCATCAACAAGCCCAACCTGCTGGAGAACGTGCTGCCCACCCGCGGCCGCGCCACCCTGATCCTGCAGAAGGGCCCGGACCACAAGGTCCGCCGCGCCCTGCTGCGCAAGCTCTGACGGAACGCCGGAAGGCCCCCGCCGTGAACCACGGCGGGGGCCTTCGCGTTTGACCGGCGGTCAGCCCAGGTGGGTCCGGACGGCCTCGGCCAGCCGCTCGGCAACGGCCTTGGCCTGCACCTGGTCGGCGGCCTCCACCATCACCCGGACCAGCGGCTCGGTGCCGGACGGGCGCAGCAGCACCCGGCCGGTGGAGCCCAGCTCGGCCTCGGCCTCGGCGACCGCGGCGGCCAGCTCCTGACTGCTCTTCACCCGGCTCTTGTCGACGCCCTTGACGTTGATCAGCAGCTGCGGGAGCCGGGTCATCACGGCGGCCAGGTCGGCCAGCGGCTGCTTGGTCGCGGCCAGCCGGGCGCCCAGCATGAGGCCGGTCAGGGTGCCGTCGCCGGTGGTGGCGTGGTCCAGCAGGATGACGTGGCCGGACTGCTCGCCGCCCAGCGCGAAGCCGTGCTCCTTCATCGCCTCCAGCACGTAGCGGTCACCGACCGCCGTCTGCACCAGCTCGATGCCCTCGCGCTCCATCGCCAGCTTGAAGCCCAGGTTGGACATCACGGTGGCGACGGCGGTGTTGCCGCGCAGCGTGCCGGCCTCCTTCATGGCGACGGCCAGGATCGCGATGATCTGGTCGCCGTCGACCTCGTTGCCGTCCGCGTCGGCGGCCAGGCAGCGGTCGGCGTCGCCGTCGAGCGCGATGCCGAGGTCGGCCCGGTACTCCTTCATGGCGGAGCGCAGCCGGTCCAGGTGGGTGGAGCCGACACCGTCGTTGATGTTGAGGCCGGTGGGCTCGGCCCCCAGGGTGTGGACGACCTCGGCGCCGGCCCGGGCGAAGGCCTCGGGGGCGACGTACGCGGCCGCGCCGTGGGCGCCGTCGATGACGACCCGGATGCCGTCCAGGCGGTTGGGCAGCACGCCGATCAGGTGGGCGACGTACTTGTCGAAGCCCTCGGTGTACTCGCGGACCCGGCCGACGGCGGCGCCGGTCGGGCGCTTCCACTCGTCGCTGCCGACGGAGTACGTCCGGTAGTGCGTCTCGATCGCGTCCTCGATGCGGTCGTCCAGCTTGTGGCCGCCACGGGCGAGGAACTTGATGCCGTTGTCCGGCATGGCGTTGTGGCTGGCCGAGAGCATGACGCCGAAGTCGGCGCCGAGCGCGCCGGTGAGGTACGCCACCGCCGGGGTGGGGAGCACACCGACCCGCAGCACGTCGACGCCCGCGCTGGCCAGGCCGGCGATGACCGCGGCCTCCAGGAACTCGCCCGAGGCCCGGGGATCGCGGCCGACGACCGCGACCGGCCGGTGGCCGTCGAAGGCCCCCGCCTCACCGAGTACGTGCGCCGCCGCGACCGACAGCCCGAGCGCCAGCTCGGCCGTCAGCCCCTCGTTGGCCACACCGCGTACGCCGTCCGTACCGAAGAGTCGTCCCACAGTCCCGTCCTCCATCGCTGCTGCCGGCAGTGCCCGGCAGTGAATCCGATCGCTCCCCGGCCTCCGCACCGTGGCCGGGGAGCACGACGCCCCGGAGTACACGGGGTACTCCGGGGCGTGAGAGCGCAACCAGGGGTGTGACCACCAGGGCGGTACACACCCCTGGGGCGCAATTAGCGCTTGCTGTACTGCGGCGCCTTGCGGGCCTTCTTCAGACCGGCCTTCTTGCGCTCGACGGCACGGGCGTCACGCATCAGGAAGCCGGCCTTCTTGAGGGCGGCGCGGTTGTTGTCCACGTCGGCCTCGTTCAGGGCACGGGCGACGCCGAGGCGCAGCGCGTAGGCCTGACCGGAGGTGCCGCCACCCGAGATGCGGGCGACGACGTCGTAACGACCGTCGAGCTCCAGCAGCTTGAAGGGCTCGTTCACGGTCTGCTGGTGCACCTTGTTGGGGAAGTAGTTCTCCAGGGTGCGACCGTTGATCTTCCAGACGCCGGTGCCGGGGACGATGCGCACGCGGGCGATCGCCTCCTTGCGGCGGCCAAGGCCGGCGCCGGGGACGGCCTCGCCGAAGCGGCCGGCCAGCGACTCGGAGGTGTAGCTCTCCTCGGAGGTGTACTCGCCCTCGACGACGGTCTCGTCGAAGTCGACCTCAAGGGTTTCAGTGGTCTCGGCCACGGGGTTCCTCAGCTCTTTTCAGTGTTGGGGGGCTAGGTGGCCGGAGTTACTGCGCGACCTGGGTGATCTCGAACGGCACCGGCTGCTGGGCAGCGTGCGGGTGCTGGTCGCCCGAGTAGACCTTCAGCTTCGAGAGCATCTGGCGACCCAGGGAGTTCTTGGGGATCATGCCCTTGATGGCCTTCTCGACGGCCTTCTCCGGGTTGTTCGCCAGGAGGTCGTCGTAGCGGACCGAGCGGAGACCGCCCGGGAAACCGCTGTGGCGGTAGGCCAGCTTCTGGGTCTTCTTGTTACCCGACAGGTGCACCTTGTCCGCGTTGATGATGATGACGAAGTCACCGGTGTCAACGTGCGGCGCGTAGATCGCCTTGTGCTTGCCCCGGAGGAGGTTGGCGGCCTGGGAGGCCAGGCGGCCGAGCACGACGTCGGTCGCGTCGATGACGTGCCACTGACGCTGGACGTCGCCGGGCTTGGGGCTGTACGTACGCACGGTCGTAGCCTCTGCTTTTCAGTGAGTGAGTCCTGACAGGAGCACCCGGTCGAGGGCATCAGCCTGGCCGCCTTGGACGCAATTCAAGGGGGGGGCCGCTGGGTCGCCGACCTGGTATCTCCGGCGTACCGACCTCTCACGTGAGATAGAGCGAGCCAATACGCACAACAAGCACCCAGCCTACCGGGCCACCCCGGGCGGGTCAAAAACGCTCAGCGGTCGCGCTCGACCCGGGTGACGTCCCAGACCGGCTCGGGCGACTCGTAGACCCGGCCGTCCGCGCCGAACACCAGGAAACGGTCGAAGGTCTTGGCGAACCAGCGGTCGTGCGTGACGCAGAGCACCGTGCCGTCGAACGCCTCCAGGCCCGCCTGGAGCGCCTCGGCGCTCTCCAGGTCCAGGTTGTCGGTCGGCTCGTCGAGCAACAGGGCCGTCACACCGGAGAGTTCGAGCTTCAGGATCATCAGCCGGGCCTGCTGTCCGCCGGACAGCGACTCGAACTTCTGCTCCTCCTGCCGGTCCAGCTCGTACCGGCGCAGCGCGCCCATGGCGGCGCCGCGGCTGAGCGCGTGCTCCTCCTCGACGATCGACCGCACCGTCCGGCCGAACAGCTCCGGGTGGGCGTGGGTCTGCCGGAAGTGGCCCGGCACGACCCGGGCGCCGAGCTTCCACGCGCCGGTGTGCGCGACCGTCTCGTCCCCGGCGAGCAGCCGCAGGAAGTGCGACTTCCCGGAGCCGTTGGAGCCCAGCACGCCGACCCGCTCGCCGTAGAAGACCTCCAGGTCGAACGGCTTCATCAGGCCGGTGAGCTCCAGCTGCTCCATGGTGAACGCGCGCACGCCCGTCCGGCCGCCCTTGAGGCGCATGGTGATGGTCTGCTCGCGCGGCGGCGTCTCCGGCGGGCCGGCGTCCTCGAACTTCTTCAGCCTGGTCTGGGCGGCGGAGTAGCGGGAGGCCATCTCGTGGCTGACCGAGGCGGCCTGGCGCAGGGTGACGACCAGCTTCTTCAGCTTGGCGTGCTCCTCGTCCCAGCGGCGGCGCAGCTCCTCGAAGCGCTCGAACCGGGCCTTGCGGGCGTCGTGGAAGGTGTCGAAGCCGCCGCCGTGCACCCAGACGCTGCTGCCGGCCGCGCCGGACTCGACGCTGATGATCTTCTCCGCCGTCCGGGAGAGCAGCTCGCGGTCGTGGGAGATGTACAGCACGGTCTTCGAGGTGGCCCGGATGGCCTCCTCCAGCCAGCGCTTGCCCGGGACGTCCAGGTAGTTGTCCGGCTCGTCCAGCAGCAGCACCTCTTCGGGGCCGCGCAGCAGCGCCTCCAGGACGAGGCGCTTCTGCTCGCCGCCGGAGAGGGTGTTCAGGCCGCGCCACTGGGCCTTGTCGAAGGGCATGCCGAGGGCCGCCATGGTGCAGACGTCCCAGTCGGTCTCGTAGTCGTAGCCGCCGACGTCGGCCCAGTCGGAGAGCGCCTGGGCGTACGCCATCTGCGTCTTCTCGTCGTCCTGGGCGATCATCGCCAGCTCGGCCGCGTCCACCGCGCGGGCCGCGACGGCGATCCGCTCCGGGGCGACGGAGACCAGCAGGTCGCGGACGGAGGCGTCGGCGGGCAGCGCGCCCGGCGTCTGCGCCTGGTCCTCGCGGCCGGTGGTGCCGACGAACTGGCGCATCACGCCGAGGCCGCCGCTGATCGTCACCGAGCCGCCGTGCGGCTGGATGTCGCCCGCGATCATGCGCAGCAGCGTGGTCTTGCCGGCGCCGTTGGCGCCCACCAGGGCGACCGCGGCGCCCTCGCCGACCCGGAAGGACGCGTCGTCGAACAGCACCCGCCCGTCCGGCAGGTAGTACTCAAGGTGCGAAATCTCGACGTGTCCCATGAGGGAGATTGTCCCAAGCCGCGGCCGTGGGCCAAAACGGATTACGGGCGGCCCGGCAGGGTCCTGATCCGACGGGCCAGCCGGCTGCGCTCGGCGAGCTGGTCGTCGGCCGGGTAGCCGACCTCCTCCAGCGTCAGCCCGTACGGCCGGATGACGTTGACCGCGGAGTTGCGCACCCCGCCGGCCAGCACCTCGCCGGGGAACTCCACCGGCCGGTGGCCGTCGCCGACCAGCAGCATCGCGCCGACCAGCGCCCGCACCATGTTGTGGCAGAAGGCGTCCGCCCGTACGGTCGCGACCGCCAGCGAGCCCTCCTGCGAGGCGTAGGAATCGACCGGGACGCGGTCCCAGTGCAGCTCCAGCAGGGTGCGGATGGTGGTCGCGCCCTCGCGCTTCTTGCAGTAGGCGGCGAAGTCGTGCTCGCCCAGCAGCAGCGCGGCGGCCGCGTTCATCTTCTCGACGTCCAGCGGCCGGTCGTGCCAGAGCACGTGCCCGCGCAGCAGCGGGTCCACCCCGCCGGGGTGGTCGGCGACCCGGTAGGCGTACCGGCGCCAGATCGCGGAGAAGCGGGCGTCGAAGCCGGCCGGAGCCTCGCCGAGCCGGTAGATCCGGACGTCCCCGGGCAGCCGCCCGGCCAGCCGGCGCAGCAGCTTCTCCCGGTGCTCGGCCCACAGGGCTTCCGGCAGGTCGACGTGCGCGACCTGGCCGCGGGCGTGCACCCCGGCGTCGGTGCGGCCGGCGACGGTCAGCGGGTACAGCTCGGTGCTGCGGGTGACGATCTGCAGCGCGGTCTCGATCTCCTCCTGCACCGTCCGCCGCCCGCCGCGCTGGCGGGCCCAGCCGGAGAACTCGGCGCCCTGGTAGGCGAGGTCGAGCCGGACCCGGACGTACCCGTCCGCCGGACCGTCCTTCACCGGCGGCCGCTCGGCGCAATCGTTGACCACTGCTTCCCTCCCGGGACTGCTTCTTCTGCCCAAAACGGGGAACGGGCCCGCTCCCCCACGAATGGGAGGGCGGGCCCGCAACACCTGGAGGTGTCAGGCCTGCTCGGCGGCCTCGGCCTCGTCGGCCTTGGTCTCGACGGCGGCGGCCTCGTCGGCCTCCTTGACGGCGCGCTTGGTGGCGGCCTCGGCCTCGCCGACAGCGGTCTGCGCGACGGTCAGCGCCTCGACCAGCTCGATCACGGCCATCGGGGCGTTGTCGCCACGACGGGGACCGATCTTGGTGATGCGGGTGTAGCCACCCGGGCGGTTCTCGTAGCGCGGCGCGATCTCGGTGAAGAGGGTGTGCAGCACGGCGATGTCGGTGATCGTCTTGCGGACCAGGCGACGGTTGTGGATGTCGCCCTTCTTCGCCTTGGTGATCAGCTTCTCCGCCAGCGGGCGCAGGCGACGGGCCTTGGCCTCGGTGGTGGTGATGCGGCCGTACTGGAACAGCTCACGGGCCAGACCGGCGAGCAGCAGGGGCTCGTGGTGCGGGCCGCCGCCGAGGCGGGCACCCTTGGTGGGACGCGGCATGGAATTACTCCTCGAATCTCCGACTGCGGCCGTACCAGGTACCGCAACGGGCCTGTGGACACTGTGTCCGCAGGACTTTCATCGACCCACGGGAACGGCCGCCGAAGCGGCCGTTCCCACGGTTCAAACTCAGTACTGCTCGGTCTCCGCGTAACCCGCGTCGTCCAGGTCGTCGGCGCCGAAGGCGTCGGCGGCGGCGGTCGGGTCGAACCCGGGCGGGCTGTCCTTGAGGGCCAGGCCCATGCCGGCCAGCTTCGCCTTGACCTCGTCGATCGACTTCGCACCGAAGTTGCGGATGTCGAGCAGGTCGGCCTCGGAGCGGGCGACGAGCTCACCCACGGTGTGGATGCCCTCGCGCTTGAGGCAGTTGTACGACCGAACGGTGAGCTCCAGCTCCTCGATCGGCAGCGCCAGGTCGGCGGCCAGGGCGGCGTCCGTCGGGGACGGGCCCATGTCGATGCCCTCGGCGTCGATGTTCAGCTCGCGGGCGAGACCGAACAGCTCCACCAGGGTCTTGCCGGCCGAGGCCATGGCGTCACGCGGGCGCATGGCGGGCTTGGTCTCGACGTCGACGATCAGCTTGTCGAAGTCGGTCCGCTGCTCGACACGGGTGGCCTCGACCTTGTAGGTGACCTTCAGCACGGGGCTGTAGATCGAGTCGACCGGGATGCGGCCGATCTCCTGGCCGGAGGCCTTGTTCTGCACGGCGGAGACGTAGCCGCGACCGCGCTCGACGGTCAGCTCCATCTCCAGCTTGCCCTTGCCGTTCAGCGTGGCCAGGACCAGCTCGGGGTTGTGCACCTCGACACCGGCCGGCGGGGCGATGTCGGCGGCGGTGACCACACCCGGGCCCTGCTTGCGCAGGTACATCACGACCGGCTCGTCGTGCTCCGAGGAGACGACCAGCTGCTTGATGTTCAGGATGAGGTCGGTGACGTCCTCCTTGACGCCCGGCACGGTGGTGAACTCGTGCAGGACACCGTCGATGCGGATGCTGGTGACAGCAGCGCCGGGGATCGACGAGAGGAGGGTGCGGCGCAGGGAGTTGCCGAGGGTGTAACCGAAGCCCGGCTCCAGCGGCTCGATCACGAACCGCGAGCGGAACTCGTCGACGACCTCTTCGGTCAGCGAGGGGCGCTGAGCGATAAGCATGAGGGGTGTTCCTCCAGTTGTCTTCGGCACCCACTATTTGATGCCGACAGGACCAAGCGTACGGGGTCCCGCCGGCAGCGACGAATCGCTGCGCGGGACCCCGTACGAGGTGTGAAGCAGGTACTGCGTGCCCGAAGGCGCTGCGTCAGACGCGGCGGCGCTTCGGCGGACGGCAGCCGTTGTGCGGAGTGGGGGTGACGTCCTGGATCGAGCCGACCTCCAGGCCGGTGGCCTGGAGCGAACGGATCGCGGTCTCGCGGCCGGAGCCCGGACCCTTGACGAAGACGTCAACCTTGCGCATGCCGTGCTCCTGCGCGCGACGGGCAGCGGCCTCGGCGGCCATCTGCGCGGCGAACGGGGTGGACTTGCGCGAGCCCTTGAAGCCGACGTGACCGGCGGAGGCCCAGGAGATCACGTTGCCCGCGGGGTCGGTGATCGAAACGATGGTGTTGTTGAACGTGCTCTTGATGTGCGCGTGGCCGTGAGCGACGTTCTTCTTTTCCTTGCGGCGGATCTTCTTCGCGCCGGCAGCCTGACGACCCTTGGGGGGCATAAGTCTGTTCTCCTACTGAGGTGGTCGGTCCGCTGACCCGCGGGCCGGAGGGATGTCCGGTTACGGGACGGACTACTTCTTGCCCGGCTTCTTCTTGCCGGCGATCGCGCGACGCGGGCCCTTGCGGGTACGCGCGTTGGTGTGGGTGCGCTGACCGCGGACCGGCAGGCCACGGCGGTGACGCAGACCCTCGTAGCAGCCGATCTCGACCTTGCGGCGGATGTCGGCGGCCACCTCACGGCGGAGGTCACCCTCGACCGTGTAGTTGGCGTCGATGTACTGGCCCAGCTTGACCAGGTCTTCCTCGGTGATGTCGCGAACGCGGACATCCGGGTTGACACCGGTCTCGGCCAGGGTCTGCTGGGCGCGGGTACGGCCGATGCCGTACACGTAGGTAAGGGCGATCTCGATCCGCTTCTCACGGGGGAGATCAACGCCGGCGAGGCGTGCCATTCAAGGCTCCTGTGTTTCTTCAGAGGTCTTGCGTGCTACCTACTCCGACACCTCACGGTGAGGGAGCCCCGGCCTCTGACCGGGGGCGGCAGTCCGCCCAGCGAAGGGCGGATCGGGTAGCCCGCTTATGACGTTTTCGCGTCGCGCGAAGTACTACGAGAAATGCTGGGGGGAGAGCAATCAGCCCTGGCGCTGCTTGTGGCGCAGGTTGTCGCAGATCACCATGACCCGGCCGTGACGGCGGATCACCTTGCACTTGTCGCAGATCTTCTTGACGCTCGGCTTGACCTTCATGTCTCAGGTTCTCCGGGTCTAGATCTGACGCCACCGCCGCGAGGCGATGATTTCTCTTACTTGTAGCGGTAGACGATCCGGCCGCGCGTGAGGTCGTAGGGGCTGAGCTCCACGACGACCCTGTCGTCCGGCAGGATGCGGATGTAGTGCATCCGCATCTTGCCGCTGATGTGCGCGAGGACCTTGTGACCGTTCTGCAGCTCGACCTTGAACATCGCGTTCGGAAGAGACTCGATCACGGTGCCCTCGATCTCAATGGCGCCTTGCTTCTTAGCCATGAACTGCGAGATCCACCTTCCGGGACCGGCTACCGTATGCGGCACGCTCGTGCGAACCTGGGTTCACCCCGACCCGTGAGGGAAGAGGGCGTGCTGAAGCACGCTACGAGTGAGCCGACGGTCCATCCTACGCCAGCCCGCGGGATGCGCCAAAACCGGGGCCCGGTGTCACCGCTGGGCGGCGATCACCAGCGGCTCGACGTGCGCGGTGCAGGCCGAGCAACGGCGGGCGGCCTCGGGGATCTCGGTCAGGCACTCGGGGCAGGGGCGCTTCGGGGTCTTCGGCTTCTTCGGCATGTACCGTGCGGTGGCCTTGGTCACCGGCAGCACGACGCAGAAGTACAGCACCGCGGCGGTCATGAAGAACGCGATCAGCACGTTGAGGAACTGCCCGTACGGGAAGACGACCCCGGCCACGTTCGCCTTGTACGAGCTGAAGTCGCCGGCCGCACCGACCACCACACCCACCAGCGGGGTGAGGAACGCCGACACGAAGCCGGTCACCACGCCGGTGAAGGCGGCACCGATGACCACACCGACGGCCATGTCGACCACGTTGCCGCGCATCATGAAGTCGCGGAATCCCTTGAGCACTGCACTCTCCTGCCGTTCGAAGCCGCTGAAGCCACTGCCAGCCGATAAAAATAGGACAAAAGCCCTGGAGGTCCAAACCTCCAGGGCTCTGATCCCTTGTCAGACGAGGCAGTTGGGCCCCGCTCCGGCTACGCCAGGGGGTCCGGAGCTGCGGTGATGCCCAGCTTCGCCAGCTCGGCCTTGCCGCCGTCGAAGGCGGTCAGCACCAGCGGGCCCTGCTCGGTCACGGCCACCGAGTGCTCCCAGTGCGAGGCCCAGGTGCCGTCGTTGGTCACGACGGTCCACTCGTCCTCCAGCACGGTGGTGTGCGGGGTGCCGAGCGAGACCATGGGCTCGATCGCCAGCACGGTGCCGGGGATCAGCTTGGGGCCCTTGCCACGGCCGCGCTCGACGTAGTTCAGCACGTGCGGCTCCATGTGCATCGCGGTGCCGATGCCGTGGCCGCCGTAGCCCTCGGTGATGCCCCATTTGCCCTTGGGCGGCAGCGGCTGGCGCCGGATGAAGCCCTCGATCGCCTTGGAGACGTCGACCAGGCGGTTGCCCTTCTTCATCTGGGCGATGCCGGCCCACATCGAGCCCTCGGTGACCCGGCTCAGCATCTCGACCTCGGGCCGGACCTCGCCGACCGCCACGGTGATCGCCGCGTCGCCGTGCCAGCCGTCCAGGATGGCACCGCAGTCGATCGAGATGACGTCGCCCTCCTGGAGCACCCGCTCGCCCGGGATGCCGTGGACGACCTCGTTGTTGACCGAGGCGCAGATCACCCCGGGGAACCAGAGCCCGCCGTGGTGGGCGCGGAAGTTCGAGGTGGCGCCGTGGTCGGTGATGACCTTGTCCGCGACGTCGTTGAGCTCCTGGGTGGTCACCCCCGGAGCGACCGCCTCGCGGCAGGCCTTCAGCGCCTCGGCGACGACCAGCCCGGCCGCTCGCATCTTCGCGATCTGCTCGGGGGTCTTGATCTCCACCATCTGGTCACGCCTTCCTTGGGTTCCCGCCCGGTCCTTGCCGGGCGGCCGTGCACTCGTTCCACCGTACGTACGTCACTGAGACTTCAGCTGTCCTGCTTCAGCGCCTCGATCGCGCGCTGGGTCACCTCGTCCACCTTGCCGAGGGCCGGGATCGTCGCCACCAGGCCCTGCTGGGCGTAGTAGTCGATGATCGGCTCGGTCTCCGTGTGGTAGACCTCCAGGCGCGTGCGCACCTTCTCCTCGGTGTCGTCCGAGCGCTGGTACAGCTCGCCGCCGCACTCGTCGCAGACGCCCTCGGTCTTCGGCGCGTTGTAGTCCACGTGGAAGACGTGGCCGCCGTCGTTGCGGCAGAGCCGGCGGCCGGCGATGCGGCGGACGACCTCGTCCTCCGGGACCTCCAGGTCCAGCACGCCGTCCAGCGCGATGCCCTGCTCGGCGAGGAACTCGTCCAGCGCCTTGGCCTGGCCCAGGTTGCGGGGGAAGCCGTCGAGCAGGAAGCCCTTGGCCGCGTCGGGCTGGAGCATGCGGTCCTTGGCCATCCCGATGGTGACCTCGTCCGGCACCAGGCGACCCGCGTCCATGTAGCTCTTGGCCTCGAGCCCCAGCGGGGTGCCCTGACCGATGTTGGCGCGGAACAGGTCACCGGTGGAGATGTGGGGGATGGACAGGGTCTTGGCGAGCAGGTGCGCCTGAGTACCCTTCCCGGCCCCGGGAGGCCCGACGAGGACGATACGCATCAGCGGAGGAACCCTTCGTAATTGCGCTGCTGGAGCTGGCTCTCGATCTGCTTCACAGTTTCGAGTCCGACGCCGACGACGATGAGAACACTGGTGCCGCCGAACGGGAAGTTGGTCTGCTGTCCGAAGGCGACCAGGGCGATCATCGGGATCAACGCGATCAGGCCCAGGTAGAGCGAACCCGGCCACGTGATGCGGGTGAGCACGTAGTTCAGGTACTCGGCCGTCGGTCGGCCGGCCCGGATGCCCGGGATGAACCCACCATACTTCTTCATATTGTCGGCAACTTCTTCGGGGTTGAAGGAGATGGCGACGTAGAAGAAGGCGAAGAAGACGATCAGCAGGAAGTAGGTGGCCATGTAGATCGGGTGGTCACCCTTGACGAAGTTCGTCCTGATCCAGGTCGCCCAGCTCGCCTGGCTGTTGGTCAGCTGGACCACCAGGGCGGGGATGTACAGCAGGGACGAGGCGAAGATGACCGGGATGACACCGGCCTGGTTCACCTTGAGCGGGATGTAGGTCGAAGTGCCGCCGAAGGCCCGGCGGCCGATCATCCGCTTCGCGTACTGGACCGGGATCCGGCGCTGCGCCTGCTCCACGAAGATGACCAGCATCACAACGATGACGCCGACCGCGACCACGGAGAGGAACTCGACCCAGCCGTCGCCGATGGTGCCGGACTGCTTGATCGCCCACATCGAGGACGGGAACTGCGCCGCGATCGAGGTGAAGATCAGCAGGGACATGCCGTTGCCGATGCCGCGGTCGGTGATCAGCTCGCCGAGCCACATGATGAAGGTGGTGCCGGCGGTCATGGTGAGGACCATGACGGCGATCCGGAACACCCCGGTGTCGGGCACGATCTGGTTGGCGTAGACACAACCCGAGAAGAGCGCGCCGCTGGAGGCCGTCGCCACGATGCCGGTGCCCTGGAGCACGGCGAGCGCGATGGTCAGGTACCGGGTGTACTGGGTGATCTTCGCGGTACCGGCCTGCCCCTCCTTCTTCAGCGCCTCGAGTCGCGGGATCACGACGGTGAGGAGCTGGAGGATGATGCTGGCCGTGATGTACGGCATGATGCCGAGCGCGAAGATCGTCAGCTGGAGGAGCGCGCCACCGCTGAACAGGTTGACGAGCCCGAACAGACCGCTGTTCTTGGTCTCCTTCACACAGGCGTTGACGGCCTGGAAGTCCACCCCGGGTACCGGGATGTGGGAGCCCAGCCGGAACAGCACCATGATGCCCAGCGTGAACAGCAGCTTCTTGCGCAGGTCGGGCGTCTGGAACGCCCGCGCGAACGCACTGAGCACGGTGCCTCCTGCGCCTCCCGCGCGTCGTCGGCGGGAGGGTCGGTCCTGAATGGGGAGTTTTCGGTTCGGGCCCCCGTACAGACGGCACAGGCGAGCCTACGCGCAGCCTACAAGGGAACTCCACGGACTCTAACAGTGCGCGGCCACTCGAAAGAAGCGCGTACGGCCCCTCCCCCACTCACGGGGTACGGGATGCCCGGGTTTGCCACACAAAAGAACGAGGGCCGCACCTACCGGGGACGCCGACAGGACGACCACCGGAACGACACGAGCCCCGCACCTCCCGAAGGGGGTGCGGGGCTCGTGGGGAGTCAGCGGGCTCAGACGAGCTCGGTGACGGTACCGCCGGCGGCGGTGATCTTCTCGGCGGCGGAGCCGGAGACGGCGTCAACCGTCACCTGCAGGGCAACCGAGATCTCGCCGGTGCCGAGCACCTTGACGAGGGAGTTCTTGCGAACCGCGCCCTTGGCGACCAGGTCCTCGACCGTGACCTCTCCACCCTGCGGGTAGAGCTCGGCCAGCTTGTCGAGGTTGACGACCTGGAACGTGATCTTGAACGGGTTCTTGAAACCCTTCAGCTTCGGCAGGCGCATGTGGAGCGGCATCTGGCCACCCTCGAAGCGCTGCGGAACCTGGTAGCGGGCCTTGGTGCCCTTGGTACCACGACCGGCGGTCTTACCCTTGGAGCCCTCACCACGACCGACACGGGTCTTGGCGGTCTTGGCACCCGGGGCGGGACGCAGGTTGTGCACCTTGATCGGCGAGTCAGCCATCTCAGTCCACCTCCTCGACCGTGACGAGGTGACGCACGGTCTGGGCCATCCCGCGGATCTCGGGACGGTCCTCCTTGACGACCACATCGTGCATGCGCTTCAGACCCAGCGAGCGCAGCGTCTCGCGGTGGTTCTGCTTGCTGCCGATGTAGGACTTGGTCTGCGTGATCTTCAGGCGAGCCATCAGGCGCTCACCCCTGCAGCACGAGCCCGCAGCAGAGCGGCGGGAGCCACGTCCTCCAGCGGCAGGCCACGACGGGCGGCGATCTCCTCGGGGCGCACGAGGCCCTTCAGAGCGGCCACGGTGGCGTGCACGATGTTGATCGCGTTGTCGGAGCCGAGCGACTTCGACAGGATGTCGTGGATGCCCGCGCACTCCAGCACGGCACGCACCGGGCCACCGGCGATAACACCGGTACCGGGGGCAGCCGGCTTCAGGAGCACGACGCCGGCAGCCTTCTCGCCCTGGATCGGGTGCGGGATGGTGCCCTGGATACGGGGGACCTTGAAGAAGTTCTTCTTGGCCTCCTCAACACCCTTGGCGATGGCGGCCGGAACCTCCTTCGCCTTCCCGTAACCGACACCCACGGTGCCGTCACCGTCGCCCACCACGACCAGCGCGGTGAAGCTGAAACGACGACCACCCTTGACAACCTTGGCGACACGGTTGATCGCAACGACACGCTCGACGTAAGCGGTCTTCTCGACGGCGGGGGCGTTACCCCGGTCGTCACGCTTACGGTCGCGCCGCTCGCCACCGCCGGTGCCGCCGCCGGCGCCGCTACCGCGGCGCTGGGGTCCAGCCATTGGAATTACCTCTCTCGATTACGTCCGTCGACTGAGCCGACGAGCGGCTTAGAAGTCGAGCCCGGCCTCACGGGCGGCATCGGCCAGAGCGGCGATGCGGCCTGCGTACCGGTTGCCCGCGCGGTCGAAGACGACCGACTCGATGCCGGCGGCCTTGGCGCGCTCGGCGACCAGGCTCCCGACCTTCTTGGCCAGCTCGGTCTTGTCGCCCTCGACGCCCTTGATGGACACGTCGAGAGTGGACGCCGACGCCAGGGTGTGACCCTTGGCGTCGTCGATGACCTGGGCGACCATGTGACGGTTCGAACGCGTCACGACGAGGCGCGGACGCACCTCGGTGCCGACGACGCGCTTGCGAACGCGGATCGCGCGGCGCTTGCGAGCGGCGCTCTTGTAGGCGTTGCCCTTGCCGATCTTGACAGAGACGCTCATCGCTTACTTACCACTCTTTCCGACCTTGCGGCGGATGACCTCGCCCGCGTACTTGACGCCCTTGGCCTTGTACGGGTCGGGCTTGCGCAGCTTGCGGATCTTCGCGGCGACCTCGCCGACCTTCTGCTTGTCGATGCCGTCCACGTGGAACTTGGTGGGCGACTCGACCACGAAGGAGATGCCCTCCGGGGCCTCGACCAGGATCGGGTGGCTGTAGCCGAGCTGGAACTCCATGTCGGAGCCCTTCGCAGCGACTCGGTAACCAACACCGCTGATCTCCAGCGACTTGCGGTAGCCCGCGGTCACGCCGGTGATCATGTTCGCCACCAGCGTGCGGGTCAGGCCGTGCAGGGCCTTCGACTGACGCTCGTCGTTGGGGCGGGTGACAGCCAGAGTGCCGTCCTCGCCCTTGCCGATCTCGATCGGCGCGGCGACAACGTGGGTGAGGGAGCCCTTCGGGCCCTTCACCGAGACCGCCTGGCCATCGATGGTGACGTCCACGCCGGCGGGAACCGGGATGGGCAGCCGTCCAATGCGCGACATTGCTGTACCTCCGTTTCCCGAATTACCAGACGTAGGCGAGAACTTCTCCGCCTACGCCCTTCTTGGCTGCCTGCTTGTCGGTGAGGAGACCGGAGGACGTGGAGATGATCGCCACGCCCAGGCCGCCGAGCACCTTCGGCAGGTTGGTGGACTTTGCGTAGACCCGCAGGCCCGGCTTGCTGATCCGCTTGATGCCAGCGATCGAGCGCTCACGGTTGGGGCCGAACTTGAGCTCGATGGTCAGCTTCTTGCCGACCTCGCCCTCAGCCGGGTCCTCAACCTTGTAGGAGGAGATGTACCCCTCCTGCTGCAGGATCTCGGCGACGTGCGCCTTGATCTTGCTGGCCGGCATCGCCACGGAGTCGTGGTACGCCGAGTTCGCGTTACGCAGACGCGTGAGCATGTCTGCGATGGGGTCGGTCATGGTCATGATGGCCTCAGGCCTCTCTCGCCGTGGTTTCTCCGCGCAAGGTCCCCTGTACTCCGAGGGAGTACAGGGCACAGGCGCAGGGGACCTACGACGTAGTAAGACTGGGTGCGAGCCCTCCGAAGAGGATCACCTGCCGCCATGGGACGGCCGTGACAGGGGGCCCGACCCCACTACCTTACGGGATTCCGTACGGGAGCCCAAACCTGCTCAAAAGAACAGTGCGGGCGGTGTGGGGCCGGGCACCTCTGCTTCGCTAGCTGATGACTAGAACTTCCTGGACTACCAGGAGCTCTTGGTCACGCCCGGCAGCTCGCCGCGGTGCGCCATCTCACGGAGGCAGACACGGCAGAGGCCGAACTTGCGGTACACCGAGTGCGGACGACCGCAGCGCTGGCACCGGGTGTAGGCCCGGACGCCGAACTTCGGCTTCCGCTCGGCCTTCGCGATGAGGGACTTCTTCGCCATTGGCTCACGCCTCCTTGAACGGGAAGCCCAGAGCACGCAGGAGCGCCCGGCCCTCGTCGTCGGTCTGAGCGGTGGTCACGACGGTGATGTCCATACCGCGCTGACGGTCGACCTTGTCCTGGTCGATCTCGTGGAACATAACCTGCTCGGTCAGACCGAAGGTGTAGTTGCCACGGCCGTCGAACTGCTTGGGGGAGAGACCACGGAAGTCACGGATACGCGGCAGGGCCAGCGTCACCAGACGGTCCAGGAACTCCCACATGCGGTCACCACGGAGGGTGACGTGGGTGCCGATCGGCTGGCCCTCGCGCAGCTTGAACTGCGCGATGGACTTGCGAGCCTTGGTCACGGCCGGCTTCTGACCGGTGATCGCGGTCAGGTCGCGGATCGCGCCCTCGATCAGCTTGCTGTCACGGGCGGCCTCGCCGACACCCATGTTGACGACGACCTTGACCAGGCCGGGCGTCAGCATGACGTTCTCGTACGAGAACTGCTCCTGCAGCTGACCCTTGATCTCGGAGTTGTAACGCTCCTTGAGACGGGGGGTCACCTTCTCAACAGACGTCTCAGACATCAGATGTCCTCACCGGTTCGCTTGGCAACGCGGATCTTGTTGCCCTCGTCGTCGAAGCGGTAGCCCACGCGGGTGACGACCTTCTTGCCGTCCTTCTCCACGACCAGCTGGACGTTGGAGACGTGCACCGGGGCCTCGACGGTGACAATGCCACCCTGAGTGCCCGGGCCCGGCTTGGTGTGCTTCTTGACCCGGTTGACACCCTCGACCAGGACCTTGTTCTCGGCGGGGAGGGCCTGGATGACCTTGCCCTGCTTGCCGCGGTCCTTGCCGGTGATGACCTGAACCAGGTCACCCTTCTTGATCTTCATGCTGTTCGCCATGAGTTAGAGCACCTCCGGCGCAAGCGAGATGATCTTCATGAACTTCTTGTCACGCAGCTCACGGCCGACCGGGCCGAAGATGCGGGTGCCACGGGGGTCACCCTCGGTGTTCTTCAGAACGACCGCGGCGTTCTCGTCGAAGCGGATGTACGAGCCATCCGGACGACGACGCTCCTTGACGGTGCGGACGACGACGCACTTGACGACGTCACCCTTCTTCACCGAACCACCGGGGATCGCGTCCTTGACGGTCGCGACAATGACGTCCCCGATACCGGCGTAGCGGCGACCGGAGCCACCGAGAACACGGATGCAAAGGATCTCCTTGGCACCAGTGTTGTCGGCGACCCGCAGTCGCGACTCCTGCTGGATCACAGCTTTCTCCTGATCGTCAACGAGAGTCGACGGGCCGGCCGCTGCTCACACCGGCGTCCGCGGGGGACCCGGTGCACATACGGCCGTACCTCATCGGCTTCGTTACTTGGCCTTCTCGAGGATCTCGACGACGCGCCAGCGCTTCGTCGCGGACAGCGGGCGGGTCTCCGCGAGGAGGACCCGGTCACCGATGCCGCACGCGTTCTGCTCGTCGTGCGCCTTCAGCTTGTTCGTACGGCGGATGACCTTGCCGTACAGAGCGTGCTTGACGCGGTCCTCGACGGCGACGACGACGGTCTTGTCCATCTTGTCGCTGACGACGAGACCCTCACGGGTCTTGCGGAAACCGCGCGTCTCGTTGGTGTTCTCAGTCATCAGGCGTTCTCCACCGTCTCGATGCCCAGCTCGCGCTCGCGCATCAGGGTGTAGATCCGCGCGATGTCCTTACGGACGAGCTTGAGCCGTCCGTGGTTGTCGAGCTGCCCGGTCGCCGCCTGGAAGCGGAGGTTGAACAGCTCCTCCTTGGCCTCACGCAGCTTGGCAACGAGAGCCTCGTTGTCCAGCTGGCGGAGGTCAGCAGCCTTGGTAGCGGCCGACATCAGCTCTCACCGTCCTCGCGCCGGACGATCCGGCACTTCATCGGAAGCTTGTGAGCAGCGCGGGTGAGCGCCTCACGAGCAACCTTCTCGTTCGGGTACGACAGCTCGAACATGACCCGACCCGGGTGCACGTTCGCGATCCACCACTCCGGCGAACCCTTACCGGAACCCATGCGGGTCTCGGCCGGCTTCTTGGTCAGCGGGCGGTCCGGGTAGATGTTGATCCAGACCTTGCCGCCACGACGGATGTGACGGGTGATCGCGATACGAGCGGACTCGATCTGACGGTTCGTCACGTAGGCCGGGGTCACGGCCTGGATGCCGAACTGGCCGAACGCCAGCTCGGTGCCACCCTTCGAGGCGCCGCGGCGCTTCGGGTGGTGCTGCTTGCGGTGCTTGACCCGACGGGGGATCAGCATTGGGGTCAGGCCTCCGTTCCGGTGTTCTCAGCAGCCGGAGCCTCGGTCACCGGGGCCGCGGGGGCCTCGGCGGCGGGACGACGGCCACGGCCACCGCGCTCGCCACCACGGCGCTCGCCACCGCGGGCGGGACGACCACCCTCGGGACGGGCCGGGCGGTTGCCCGAGCGGGCAGCGGCGTTCTCAGCGCGGACCTCGGCGATGTTCTTGACGTCGCCCTTGTAGATCCAGACCTTCACGCCGATGCGGCCGAAGGTCGTCTTGGCCTCGAAGAAGCCGTAGTCGACGTTCGCGCGCAGGGTGTGCAGCGGCACACGGCCCTCGCGGTAGAACTCCGAACGGCTCATCTCGGCGCCGCCGAGACGACCGGAGCACTGGACCTTGATGCCCTTGGCGCCGGACTTCATGGTGCCCTGCATCGACTTGCGCATGGCACGACGGAAGGAGACGCGGGAGGACAGCTGCTCCGCGACGCCCTGAGCCACGAGCTGGGCGTCCAGCTCGGGGTTCTTGACCTCGAGGATGTTCAGCTGGACCTGCTTGCCGGTCAGCTTCTCGAGGTCGCCGCGGATGCGGTCGGCCTCGGTGCCACGGCGGCCGATGACGATGCCGGGGCGGGCGGTGTGGATGTCGACGCGGACGCGGTCGCGGGTGCGCTCGATCTCGACCTTGGAGATGCCGGCGCGCTCCATGCCCTTCGTCATCATGCGACGAATGGCAACGTCTTCCTTGACGTAGTCCTTGTACAGCTTGTCGGCGTACCAGCGGGACTTGAAGTCCGTGCTGATGCCGAGGCGGAACCCGTGCGGGTTAACCTTCTGGCCCATTACCGGGTCCCTTCCTTGCTGCTGACGACCACGGTGATGTGGCTGGTCCGCTTGCGGATCCGGTAGGCACGGCCCTGGGCACGCGGACGGAACCGCTTCAGGGTCGGACCCTCGTCAACGTACGCCTCAGAGATGTAGAGGTCGTCCACGTTGGAGTGGTTGTAGTTGTGCGCGGCGTTGGCAATGGCGCTGTCGAGCACCTTGCCGACCGGCACGGTGGCGGCCTGCGGAGCGAAACGCAGGACGGCCTGGGCCTCCGTGGCGTTCAGGCCACGGATGAGGTCCACCACGCGGCGGGCCTTCATGGGCGTGACGCGGATGTACCGCGCCTGGGCCCTGGCTTCCATGGTTGTCCCCTTAATGGAGTAAGTCATTGAGTCGTTCTGGCGCTTAAAGCTCAGGCGACTTAGCGACGCTTCGACTTGCGGTCGTCCTTGACGTGACCGCGGAACGTGCGGGTCGGAGCGAACTCGCCGAGCTTGTGGCCGACCATCGACTCGGTGACGAACACCGGGACGTGCTTGCGGCCATCGTGAACCGCGATCGTGTGACCGAGCATGCTCGGGCTGATCACGGAACGACGGGACCAGGTCTTGATGACGTTCTGGGTACCGGCTTCGTTCTGAGCGTCCACCTTCTTGATGAGGTGGCCGTCGATGAAGGGGCCCTTCTTAAGACTGCGCGGCATCTGACCTGCTCCTAGCGCTTCTTGTTGGTCTTGCGGCGGCGCACGATGAGCTTGTCCGACGCCTTGTTCGGGCGACGGGTACGGCCCTCGGGCTTACCCCACGGCGAGACCGGGTGGCGACCACCGGAGGTCTTACCCTCACCACCACCGTGCGGGTGGTCGATCGGGTTCATGGCGACACCACGCACGGTCGGGCGGACGCCCTTCCAGCGCATACGGCCGGCCTTGCCCCAGTTGATGTTCGACTGCTCGGCGTTGCCGACCTCGCCGACGGTGGCGCGGCAGCGCGCGTCCACCAGGCGGATCTCACCCGAGGGCATGCGCAGGTGCGCCATCTTGCCCTCACGCGCCAGCAGCTGGATGCCGGAGCCGGCGGAGCGGGCCAGCTTGGCACCGCCACCGGGACGCAGCTCCACCGCGTGGATGGTGGTACCGACCGGGATGTTGCGCAGCGGCAGGTTGTTGCCCGGCTTGATGTCGGCCGCGGGGCCGTTCTCGATCCGGTCACCCTGCGTGATGCCACGCGGCGCGATGATGTAGCGCTTCTCGCCGTCCGCGTAGTGCAGGAGCGCGATGCGCGCGGTGCGGTTCGGGTCGTACTCGATGTGCGCGACCTTGGCCGGCACGCCGTCCTTGTCGTGACGACGGAAGTCGATCACGCGGTAGGCGCGCTTGTGACCGCCACCCTGGTGGCGAGCGGTGACACGACCGGCGTTGTTACGGCCGCCCTTGCTGTGCAGGGGGCGAACCAGCGACTTCTCCGGCGTGGACCGCGTGATTTCTACGAAGTCGGCCACGCTGGAGCCACGACGGCCCGGCGTAGTCGGCTTGTACTTGCGGATGCCCATTTGGCTCTCTCGTCCTCGTCCTAATCGACGATCACGATCTCCTTGTTCAGGAGACCGGACCACCGAAGATGTCGATGCGGTTGCCCTCGGCCAGCGTCACGATGGCGCGCTTGGTGTCCTTGCGCTTGCCAAAGCCCGTCTTGGAGCGCTTGCGCTTGCCCTGACGGTTGATCGTGTTGACAGCCTCGACCTTGACCGAGAAGACCGCCTCGACGGCCTGCTTGATCTGGGTCTTGTTGGCGCCCGGCGACACGATGAACGTGTACTTGTTCTCGTCGAGAAGGCTGTAGCTCTTCTCGGAGATGACCGGCTTCACCAGGACGTCACGGGGGTCCGTGAACGTCTTGCTCGTAACGTCGCTCATCAGGCGGCGCTCCCTTCGAGCTCGCCCTCAGCGGCAACGGCCTTGGCGGAAGCGGCCGGACCGGCCACGAAACGCTCGAAGGCGGCCTGGGTGAAGACCACATCGTCGGAGACGAGCACGTCGTAGGTGTTCAGCTGACCGGCGTCCAGGATGTGCACGTTCGGCAGGTTGCGAGCGGACTTGAGGCCCAGCTCGTCCGAGCGCTCGACGACCAGGAGGACGTTCTTGCGGTCGGTGATCTTGCCGAACAGGCCCTTGGCGGCCTTGGTCGACGGCGCCTCGGTCGCGGTCACGTCGGTGATGACGTGGATGCGGTTGTGGCGGGCCCGGTCGGTGAGCGCACCGCGCAGGGCGGCGGCGATCATCTTCTTCGGGGTCCGCTGCGAGTAGTCGCGCGGCACGGGACCGTGCACGACGCCACCGCCGGCGAACTGCGGCGCACGGGTCGAGCCCTGACGGGCGCGGCCGGTGCCCTTCTGGCGGTACGGCTTCTTGCCGCCGCCGCGGACCTCGCCACGGGTCTTGGTCTTGTGGGTGCCCTGACGGGCCGCAGCGAGCTGCGCCACGACGACCTGGTGCATCAGCGGAACGCTGACCTTCGCGTCGAAGATCTCGGCCGGCAGCTCGACGCTGCCGGTCTTGTCGCCAGCCGGCGACAGGATGTCAATGGTGCTCATTTCCTCACAGCCCCTTCGCCGCGGTGCGGACGAGGACGAGGCCGCCGTTCGGGCCCGGGACGGCGCCCTTGATGAGCAGCAGGCCCTTCTCCGCGTCGACCGCGTGCACGGTCAGGTTCTGGGTGGTCACACGCTCGTGACCCATCCGACCGGCCATGCGCAGGCCCTTGAACACGCGGCCAGGGGTGGCGCAGCCACCGATGGAACCGGGCGAACGGTGCTTGCGCTGGGTGCCGTGACCGGCGCCGAGACCCTTGAAGTTGTGACGCTTCATGACACCGGCGAAGCCCTTGCCCTTGGAGGTGCCGGTCACGTCGACCTTGACACCCGCCTCGAACAGCTCGGCGGTGATCTCCTGGCCCAGGGTGTACTCGGACGCGTCCGAGGTACGGAGCTCGACCAGGTGGCGGCGCGGGGTGACACCGGCCTTGGCGAAGTGGCCCGCGAGGGGCTTGTTCACCTTGCGGGGGTCGATCTCGCCGAAGCCGATCTGGACGGCGTCGTAGCCGGCCGGGCTGTCGGCGGTGTGGACCTGGGTCACGACATTCGGCCCGGCCTTGACGACGGTCACCGGAACGATCCGGTTGTTCTCGTCCCAGACCTGGGTCATGCCGAGCTTCTCGCCCAGGATGCCCTTAATCTGCTTAGCCATCTTCGGTGTGCCTCTCAGAGCTTGATCTCGATGTCGACACCAGCCGGCAGGTCGAGACGCATGAGCGAGTCAACCGTCTTCGGCGTGGGGTCGAGGATGTCGATCAGACGCTTGTGAGTGCGCATCTCGAAGTGCTCGCGCGAGTCCTTGTACTTGTGCGGCGAGCGGATGACGCAGTACACGTTCTTCTCAGTGGGCAGCGGCACCGGGCCCGCGACCTGCGCACCAGTGCGAATGACGGTCTCGACGATCTTCTTCGCCGAGGAGTCAATCACCTCGTGGTCGTAGGCCTTGAGCCGGATGCGGATCTTCTGTCCCGCCATGGCTACTCAGTAGTCCTTTGTGTCGTCTTGCTGCTTCTGCGGCCGGATTCATCCAGGTGGACTGTGTCCGGTGGCACCCCTGGGTGGTTACCTCCGACCCCCGCGGTCGGGCGTGTCGCCCTACCGCTTGCAAAAAATCCGGCACGAGGTTTCCCTCCTGCGGATTTCCCACGGGATCGGTGAGGTCTTGCACCCACCAGGCGCCGGGTCGAGGCCCCGCCCACGCTTCCCGGAAGATTCCCGTACGTCCGCCCCGCAGCTGCCGCGGTGTCGATTTCACACCACTGCATTCACATACTTCACGTGAACACATGAACGGCCATCACGGGAACGACGAGTACTTGGGACTCGCTTCCGGTCCTCCCGGCGGGAGGCGCGCAGCATCGGCACTCAACCGAGCAACTTGGACATACTGCCACATGGAGCAGCCGGAAAGCCAATCGGGGCCGGTGGGGTCTCCCCCACCGGCCCCGGTCGCACGGGCACCCGCCGTTACTTCTGTTCCTTCAGCCAGGGGGCCTGGCGGCCGCAGACCGCGGGCCAGTCCTCGGTGCTCACGTTGGCGCACCAGATGAAGCCCTTGTCCGTGTCGGGCTTCCAGTCCTTGGTGATGATGTCCGCGCACTTCGCCACCGGGGAGAACTTCGGGCAGGTGCCGTCCTTCTTCTTGATCGTGTGGGCCCGCCAGGCGTCCAGGCCCATGGTGTTGGTGGACTCCGCCTGCGGCATGTAGCGGTCCACCGACCAGGAGGCACCCATGGTCGCGAACAGGGCCATCGCACAGATCAGGCCGGCGGCCAGCTGCCGGGTGACCCGGCGCGGGATGGCCGGCCCGTCGGCGGTGCGACCACTGGAGCGCAGGGTCCGCTCCAGCCAGCCGGCACCGCGCTCCAGGCTGACCATCAGCCCCACCACGGCGAGGATCAGCAGGCAGTACATGATGATCCAGGTGGTCCGCGGGTACAGCTGGATCGTCTGGGAGTGCGCCATGTGCGAGGCGAACCAGAAGCGCAGCAGCCAGGCTCCGGCCAGCACCGCCGCCGCCACCCGGACCACCATGTTGCGCAGGCCCAGGCCCACGCCGATGCCGACCGCCACGATGAGCATGATCCCGAAGCCGGTCTGGCCGGCCAGCTCACCGGCCTGCGGCCAGTTGTGGTAGGTCAGCTGGCCGTTGCGGTCCGACATCCAGCCGAGCACGTACGCCGGGTCGACGTAGTTGACGATGTAGGCGTACCGGTCCGGGGTGTCGGCGCCGAGCTTCACGATCTGGTAGAGCAGCGGGGAGCCGATCGCCCCGGCGGTCACCACGGTCGCGGCCAGGAACAGCAGGCCCCGGCGGACGGTCTGCCGACCGCGCCGCCACGGGAAGACGAAGAGGGTCAGCAGGAACACGCCCGGCGCCGACCACAGGTACCAGCCCGAGTACCAGAGGAACAGCACGCCGAAGACGACGCCGAAGCCCGTGCCGCGCAGCAGCAGCGACCGGGTCGACAGCTCCCCCGCCCGGCGCAGCTCGCGCAGGCAGGCCGCCAGCAGCGGCAGCAGGACGATCATCGTCACGTGGCTGTACGGGCGGATCGGGTCCAGGAACACCAGCGCGGACGGGACGGCGATGGCCAGCGCCCAGAACGGCCGCAGCATGAGCCGCCAGGCCAGGTAGCTCATCGGTCCGACCAGGGCGCTGCAGACGATCTGCAGGTCGTGCAGGGCGAAGCCGGCGCCGCCGACCCCGCCGTAGCGGATCTCCGACCAGAGCGCGATGGCCGCCGGGAAGAGCGGCGGGTAGACGCCGGACAGGCCCTTGTCGTGCATCATCGACGTGGCCATGTCGACCAGCACGCTCGGGTCGCCCTCCTGCCCGCCGAGCGGCCAGGGGGTGCCGCGCAGGGCGACCACGACGCCGCCGGCGATGACACCGGTGGAGAGACCCGCCAGGGCCGCGCAGACCAGCCGCTGGACCAGCCCGTGGCGGCGCAGTCCGCCCCGGTAGGCGGTGTAGACCAGCACCGCCAGGACCGGCAGGCCGATGAGCGCCGCGTACTGCTGGATCTTGGCGAGGCCGCTGACCTGTCCGATCCGGTTCAGCGGGTTCACGCTGATGTGCCGGCAGAGCAGGGTGAACCCGAGCGCCGCCACCACGCTGACCAGGACCTCACCGGTCACCAGCACCCAGCGTCGCTCGGTCCACCGGGCACCGGCCGAGCCGCCCGCCGAGCCGTCGGAGCGGGTCGTGCCGCTCCCGTCGGGGGAGAGCTCCGATCCGCTGGGCCGGTCGGTTGCCAGATCGGTCATGTCGCTTCACTTCCGTAGGACTGCGGACGTCTGCTGAGCGGTGCCGGGCAGGTCGGCCCTCGTGGACACTACCGCCCGGTGGAGGCCTGGCGGGTCATCAGGGGCCGGTACCGGCGCAGCGGGTGCTCCGACCCCGGGGCGGCGGGCCCGCGGTCCGGACGGCACGGGCACTCCGAGTACGTATACCGTACCGGCCGAGAAAAAGCATATGCAGTTGACCGTCATATCGCGCCGCGCGCGGGGCGGACGGCGGGCACGACCCCGTCCGGTGCAACCCGCGGGAGGGGCCGGGGCGGATTCGTGGCCGCTCCGCCACCATCCCTCCGGACCCTCCGGATCACTGGCGCAGTCTGCCATGCGCCCCTGACCCGGGCCAGTGCGGTCGAAGCGGCCTCCGGGCGGTGACCGGGGCGCAGAACGCCCGTCGCGGGAAGGCCTCCGGGGCTTTCCTCCGCTTTGCGCGAGTCCGTCCGGCCCACCGTCCTGACGCTGTCGGCCGACCGGCGGAAGGGGTACGAAGAAGCCCGGCCCCTGTCTGAGCAGCGCGGCCGGGCTTCTTCGTACCGTTCGCAGGGGCCTGCGGTCAGCCCTCGTGGCGCTGGCCGCCGGTGAAGGCGTGCCGGGCCAGTACCTTCACGCCCGCGCCCTGACCCCGGCGCAGGGCGCCCGGGAGCATCGTGATGGCGTGGAAGCGCGAGGCGCTGCGGACCCGGGCCGCACGCGCCGCCTTGGGCCAGCCACGGGCGTCCATCCGCTCGGCCACCGCGTTGAAGTAGCGCTCCGCCTCGGTGAAGCGGGTACCGGAGAAGGCCTGCACGGAGGACTCGCTGACCGCGTGCCGGCGGTACTGGAAGACGGTGGTGGTGTTGTCCACCATCATCGACTCGCCGCGCTCCAGCAGGTCGACGACCAGGGCCAGGTCCTGGATCACCGAGTACTCGTCGCGGAAGTTGACCGCGCGCAGCGCCTCGCCCCGCCAGCAGATCGACGGGAAGTACAGCCAGTTGCCGCGCAGCACGCTGGCCGCCAGCTCCTCGCCGCCCATCAGGCGCCGGCCCTTGACGGTCGGGGCGTACAGCTTGCCCTTGACGTTGTCGGCCAGGCCGGAGCTGACCACGCCGTCGCCGTCGATCACCTCGACGCCCGGCTGCACCATGCCCAGGTCCGGGTTGGCCTTGAGGATCGCCCGGACGGTCTCCAGGTAGTGCGGGTGCAGCAGGTCGTCGCAGCCCATGATGACCACGTGGTCCGCCGTGGAGAGCTCCACGCACTTCTGGAAGTTCTTGGTGATGCCGAGGTTCTGCTCGTTGCGCAGGTAACGCACCCGGTCGTCGCCGAGCGCGGCGAACCAGCCCGGGACGTCCGGTTCCTTGCCGTCGTCGACGACGGTCAGCCGCAGGTCCGGGTCGGTCTGGCCCAGGATGCTGCGTACCGCGGCCTGCATCAGGGCCACGTCGCCGTAGTACGGCAGCATGAACTCGAAGGTGGCCATGACGGTCAGACTCCGCTGCTGTTGACCGGGGCCGAGACCGGGAGGTCCAGGTCGAACCGCTCCTCGTTCAGGCGGGCGCCCTCGTTGATCGCCACGGTCCGGGCGAGGTCGGTGAGCTTCTTCTCCAGCGAGCGGAAACGCAGGAAGGTGTTCAGCGTCAGGAAGCCCATGGCCAGGACCATCACGTACAGCACCAGGTCGGTGCCGCGGCCGACGCCCATCTTGTGGGCCACCCAGGTCACGTCGCCGGGGCGCAGGATCGCGTAGATGTTCGCGATCACGAAGACGGAGAAGGCGATGCGCTTCCAGGCCCGGGTGTTCGCTGCGTCCCAGCGCCGGATGAACATGAACGCAAGGGAGACCGCGCCCAAGATCAGAACCAGCTGGATCCAGAAGTAGTTCATCGGCGGCCACGCTCCCGAAGCGAAATGTCGAAGATGATGTTGACGCCGTTGATCAGGGACTGACCCTTGGCGCGTGAGTAGTCGGTGTAGAGGATGTCGACCGGGAGCTCCGCCACCCGGAGGTCGGCTCCGGCCAGGAAGCTGACGATCTCCGAGGCGTGGGCCATGCCGTTCATGGTGATCCGCAGCCGGCTGGCCGCCTCACGGTTGAGGACCCGCAGGCCGTTGTGCGAGTCGGTGAGCTTGAGCTTGCGCGCGGTGGGGCTGACCGTCGCGGCGGTCCGCAGGACCACCCGCTTGATCCACGGCACCTGGCCGTTCTGCTCGATGAAGCGCGAGCCGAGGACCACGTCGGCCTCGCCCGCACGGAGCACGGCGACCATCTTCTCGACGTCGGCGGTCTGGTGCTGGCCGTCCGCGTCGAAGGTCGCGAAGTACTTGGCGTCCGGCTGGGCGAGCGCGTAGGCGAGGCCGGTCTGCAGAGCCGCGCCCTGGCCGAGGTTGACCGGGTGGCGCACCAGGTGCGCACCGGTGGTCATGATGTGCTTGGCGGAGTCGTCCGCGCTGCCGTCATCGACCACGACGATGTTGGGGAACGTCTTGCGCGCTCCCTCCACAACGTCAGCGATCACCTGGCCTTCGTTGTAGGCCGGGATCACCAGCCACACATCGTCGTACTGGGACACGGGGGCTCCATGTTCGGGGTCTCGCCCGCGCTCGTGCGCGGCAATCTGTATATCGGGGGCCGGCGCGGTCATTCGCCGACCGCCCCGGCACTCAGCGTAGGCAGTGCCTGCTCCGACGCGCTCTGCGCGGGACCGGCCTGGTTCGCCGTCGAACCGGGGAAGCTGCGCCTGAGCGCCGCCAGCATACCGAGCACGGTGGCCACCGACCCGGCCGCGTAGGCCAGGACCACACGGGTGGACACCTCGCCCGGCATGAACGTGACGCCGACGAGGACGACGGTTCCGGCCGCCCAGCAGAGCAGCTGGAGGTTGTGCCGCTTGAATACCATCAGCGCCTGGCCGAGCACCATCGCGAACATGTACGCCACGGTCCCTGCGGACATCCAGAAGAAGTCGAGGCACCCGAGCACCGGCTTGGCGCCGAACAGCACCTGGATCAGCCAGGGGCCGAGGGCCACCGCGGGGATCCCGCCGAGCAGGCCGAGCAGGCCGACCACGGCGCCGATCCGGCGGAGCATGCCGCTGAAGGCCGCGCGGTCGCCGACCGCGATCGCCGCGGACAGCCCGTTGAGCAGCGAGGCCTGGAGCGAGCCGAAGACGAAGAGCGGGACCCGGGCCAGCACCAGCGCGTTGAGCAGCGCCGCGATCAGGGCCGAGTCCGACGGGGCGAGCAGCTTGGTGCTGACCACCGCCGCGTTCACCACGACCTGGGAGAGCAGGGTCGAGCAGATCAGCAGGCCGAGCCCGGAGCAGAGCTCGGACCAGGGGATCCGCGGCCCGGGCCGGACCACCCGCAGCAGCGCGGGCAGCGTCACCAGGGTGGCGGCGATCGGCGCCACGGCGAGGATCAGGCTGAACGCGAGGGCGGAGTGCACACCGGCGACGCCGCACGCGAAGGCGAGCCCGATCCGCAGGCCGCCGTCGACGCCCAGCTGGGTGCCGTAGGCGCCGAACCGGCCGAGGCCGGCCAGCACGCCGCGGGTCAGGTAGCAGACGGCCATGCCGGCGAACGCGCCGCCCAGCGCGAGCACCAGCGAGCGGTCGCCGTGGAACATCACGTCGGCGATCTTCCCGGAGCCGACGCCCAGCGCCAGCAGGACGGTGCCGAGGATCGCCCCCGTCAGCAGGGTGGCCCGGCGCAGGACCGGCGTGGCGCCGTGCCCGAGCGCGGCGCGGGCCGCGACGATCCGGGTGAGCTCCTGCTCGATCGGGAAGAACACGCCGATGCCGACGGACATCACGATCGTCCAGAGCAGCGAGACGTTCGCCATGTCGTCGACCGACAGGCTGTGGCCCGCCACACCGAGGTGGATGTACGAGGCGGCGCCGAGCACGACGGTGCCGCCGGCCACCGCCAGGGTTCCCGGCGGTAGCGCGGCGGCCACCTTCGTCAGCGGATTCTTCACTGAGATCTGTCGCTCTCGGTCGTCCGGGCCGCTATGGCCAGTTCGGTGAAGACGGGAGTGCCGAGCGCCTCCGCGAGCTGGTCGTGCCAGTCGGGCAGCGGGCTCAGGCCGGCGGCCGCCCAGCGGTCGTGGCCCAGCACGCTGAACGCGGGCCGGACGGCCGGGGTGACGAAGGCCGCGGAGGTGGTCGGGCGGATCCGCTCCGGGTCCAGCCCGCTCAGCCGGTACGTCTCGCGGGCCAGCCCGAACCAGGTGGTCCGGCCGGCGCCGGTGCCGTGGTAGACCCCGGCCGGGGCCTGACCGGCGAGCGCGGCCAGGCCGAGCGCGACGAGCTGGCGGGCGAGGGCGAGCGACCAGGTCGGCTGGCCCTGCTGGTCCTCCACCACGTCGAGGGTGTCGCGCTGGGTGGCGAGCCTGAGCATGGTGGCGACGAAGTTCTTGCCGTGCTCGCCGTACAGCCAGGCGGTGCGCACGACGTAGCCGTGCTCCGGGAGGAGCTCGGCGACGGCCTGCTCCCCCACCAGCTTGCCGCGGCCGTAGGCGTTGACCGGGCCGGTGGGCGCGGTCTCGGCGTACGGCTCGGTGGCATCGCCGGGCAGCACGTAGTCCGTGGACACCTGCAGCAGCCGGGCACCGGTCTTGGCACAGG
This sequence comes from Kitasatospora sp. RG8, assembly GCF_017813315.1. Classification (NCBI taxonomy): domain Bacteria; kingdom Bacillati; phylum Actinomycetota; class Actinomycetes; order Kitasatosporales; family Streptomycetaceae; genus Kitasatospora; species Kitasatospora sp. RG8. The sequence continues at coordinate 107,598 of NZ_JAGIYX010000016.1, read as the reverse complement.
CGGCGGCCAGGTGGCGCACGCCGGTCCCGTTGACGGCGGTGGCGGCCTCCTCGGCGCTCTCGGCGCCGTCGACGTTGGTCCACGCCGCGCAGTTGACGACGACGTCGTGGCCCTCGACGGCGGCCAGCACGGCCGCCGCGTCGGTGATGTCGAGGTCGGCCCGGCCGAGGGCGGTGACCTCGGCGGACCCGTCGGCGGCCAGGACCGCGAGCAGGTCCTGCCCGAGCATCCCGGCCGCGCCGGTGACGAGCCAGCGGACCTGCCCGGAGGCGTTGGCGGTCACTTCTCCAGAGCCGCCTTCGTCTTCAGCGGCTCCCACCAGGCGCGGTTCTCGCGGTACCAGGCGATCGTCGCGGCGAGGCCGTCCTCGAAGCGGACCTGCGGCTCGTAGCCGAGCTCCTCGCGGATCTTGCTGATGTCGATCGAGTAGCGCAGGTCGTGGCCCTTGCGGTCGGCGACGTAGTCGACCATGTCCCAGCCCGCCCCGGCGGCCTCCAGCAGCAGCCCGGTGAGCTCCTTGTTGGTGGCCTCGGTGCCGCCGCCGATGTTGTAGACCTCACCGGCGCGGCCGTTGCGCATGACCAGCTCGATGCCCCGGCAGTGGTCCGAGACGTGCAGCCAGTCGCGGACGTTGCCGCCGTCGCCGTACAGCGGCACCTTCTTGCCGTCGATCAGGTTGGTGGTGAACAGCGGGATGACCTTCTCCGGGAACTGGTAGTGCCCGTAGTTGTTGGAGCAGCGGGTCACCACGACGTCCATGCCGTGCGTGCGGTGGTACGCCAGCGCCAGCAGGTCCGAGGAGGCCTTGGAGGCCGAGTACGGGGAGTTCGGCACCAGCGGCCACTCCTCCGTCCAGGAGCCCTCGTTGATCGAGCCGTACACCTCGTCGGTGGAGATGTGCACGAAGCGGCCGACGCCGTGCTTGCGGGCCGCGTCCAGCAGGACCTGGGTGCCGACGACGTTGGTCAGCACGAAGGGGCCGGCGCCCGCGATGGAGCGGTCCACGTGGGACTCGGCCGCGAAGTGGACCACGACGTCGTGGCCGGGCATGACCTGGTCGACGGCGTCGACGTCGCAGATGTCGCCCCGGACGAAGGAGTAGCCGCTGTGGCCCGCCACCGGCGCCAGGTTGGCCTCGACGCCCGAGTACGTGAGCTTGTCGAAGACCGTGATCTGGTCAGTGGTGTCGGCGCCCAGGAGCTGGCGGACGAATTCAGAACCGATGAAGCCGGCACCGCCGGTCACGAGGATGCGCATAGTGCGCCGTAGTCTACCGTCGCGCCGACGCCCCCACCGACCCGGGCCTCACCCGCCGCCCGGGACTCGAATAAGGTGCACGCATGCGTGGAATCCTTCTGGCCGGCGGCACCGGCTCGCGGCTCTGGCCGCTGACCCGGGCGGTGTCGAAGCAGCTCCTCCCGGTCTTCGACAAGCCGATGATCTACTACCCCCTCTCGACCCTTGTGATGGCGGGGATCAGCGAGATCCTGATCATCACCACCCCGAACGACAGGGAGCAGTTCGAGCGCCTGCTGGGCGACGGCTCCCAGTTCGGCCTCCGCCTGGAGTACGCCGTCCAGGAACGCCCCGAGGGCATCGCCCAGGCCTTCGTGCTGGGCGCGGACTTCATCGGCGACGAGCCCGTCGCGCTGATCCTCGGCGACAACATCTTCCACGGCAGCGGCCTGGGCACCCGGCTCTCCGAGCACACCGACGCCAAGGGCGGGCGGGTCTTCGCCTACCCGGTCGCCGACCCGACCGCGTACGGCGTGGTGGAGTTCGACGAGGACGGCCAGGTCATCTCCATCGAGGAGAAGCCGACCGAGCCCAAGTCCCGGTACGCCGTCCCCGGCCTGTACTTCTACGACAACCGCGTGGTCGAGATCGCCCGCGGTCTGAAGCCCAGTGCCCGTGGCGAGCTGGAGATCACCGCCGTCAACGAGGCCTACCTCCAGGCCGGCGACCTCCACGTGACGATCCTCGACCGGGGCACCGCCTGGCTGGACACCGGCACGTTCGTCTCGATGGTGCAGGCCTCGGAGTTCGTCCGGGTCATCGAGGAGCGCCAGGGCTTCAAGATCGGCTGCATCGAGGAGGCGGTCTGGCGGGCCGGCCTGATCGACGACGCGCAGCTGCGCGAGCTCGCCGAGCCGCTGCTCAAGAGCGGCTACGGCCAGTACCTGGTGGCGCTGCTGGACGAGGAGGGCTCCCGGTGAAGTTCAAGGAGCTGTCCATCGAGGGCGCCTGGGAGATCACGCCCCAGCTGCACGGCGACCCGCGCGGCCTGTTCACCGAGTGGTTCCGCTTCGACAAGCTGGCCGAGGTGGTCGGCCACCCGCTGCGGCTGGCCCAGGCCAACCTCTCGGTCTCCAGCCGCGGTGTCGTGCGCGGCATCCACTTCGCCGACGTCCCGCCCGGCCAGGCCAAGTACGTGACCTGCGTGCGCGGCGCGGTGCTGGACGTCATCGTGGACCTGCGGGTCGGCTCGCCGACCTTCGGCCGCTGGGAGGGCGTGCGCCTCGACGAGGACGAGCGCAAGGCCGTCTACATCTCCGAGGGCCTGGGCCACGGCTTCTGCGCGCTCAGCGACGACGCGACCCTCAGCTACCTGTGCTCCGAGACGTTCAACCCGACCGGTGAGCACGGGGTGCACCCGCTCGACCCGGAGCTCGGCATCGAGTGGCCGGCCGAGGCGCCGCAGCTCTCCGCCAAGGACGCCCAGGCGCCGTCGCTGGCCGAGGCGCTGGCGAGCGGGCTGCTGCCGGAGTACAAGGCCGTCAAGGAGTTCACGGCGGGCCTGAGCAAGGCCTACCAGGCCTGATCCGGACTCCCGCAGACAAGGGCCCGGCCGCATCAACTGCGGCCGGGCCCTTGGGTTTTGGTCGTTGACGGCGGAGCCGTGCCCGGCTCAGCGACCGCGGAAGACCCAGACCTTCAGCAGCAGGAACCTGGCGACGGTGGCGAGTCCGTTGGCCACCACCAGCCCGGCCACCTCGACCGGCCGGGAGGCGTCCGGCACCAGCACGGCCAGCAGGGCGAGCGCGCCGCTGCTGAGCCCGAGACCGATCAGGAAGGCCACCGCGCCCTGGAGTTGGTCGCGCAGGGCGCCCTCGCTGCCGGTGACCCCGAAGGTGAAGCGGCGGTTGGCCGCGGTGTTGGCGACCGCGCTCACCGCGAGCGCGACCAGGTTGGCGGCCTGCGCACCGGTGAAGAGGCGGACGCCCGCGAACAGCAGCAGGTAGAAGACCGTGCTCAGAACACCGATGACCAGGAAGGACGGCAGCTGGCGCCGGGTGCTCCGGCCCTCCTCCGGCGGACGGACCGGTTCGCCGGTGAAGGTCATCGGGTCTTTCCCTCCCGTTCGTCCTCGGCCGAGTCGTAGCCGACGAAGTACGCCGGACGGGCCTGGACGGCCGAGTAGATCCGCCCGACGTACTCGCCGAGCATGCCGACGCAGCAGAGCTGGACGGCGCCGATGAAGAGCATCCCGATGAACAGCGAGGACCAGCCGGGCACCGTCGAGCCCATCGCGTACGCGATGGTGGTGTAGATCGCCAGGCAGATGCAGACCAGGAAGCTCAGCATCCCGAGCCAGGTGGCCAGCCGCAGCGGGGCGGCCGAGAAGTTGGTGATGCTGTCGAGCGCCAGCCGCACCATCTTGGTCAGCGGGTAGTGGGTGGCACCGGCGACCCGCTCCTCCCGGACGTAGACCACCTCGCCGCTGGGGAAGCCGAGCCACGGCACCAGCAGCCGGTAGACGGGCTGGTGTTCGGGCAGCGCCTTGAGCGCGTCCACCGCCGCCCGGCTGAGCAGCCGGTAGTCGCCGGCCTGGTTGGGCATCCGCTTGCCGACCAGCTTGCGCATCAGCCAGTAGTAGGCGCCGGCGGTGCGCCGCTTGAAGGAGCTGTCCGTCCCGCGGTCCCCGCGCACCCCGTAGACGATGTCGAGGTTCTCCTCGCGGGCGAGCGCCAGCATCTCCGGGATCTTCTCCGGCGGGTCCTGCAGGTCCGCGTCGATGCTCACCACGTAGTCGCCGAACGCCCGGTGGAGGCCGGCCTTGAGCGCGGCCTGGTGCCCGGAGTTGCGGGAGAACCGGATGATCCGGAACTCCGGCCAGTCCTGCCGGATCTTCTGCATCAGCACCGGGGTGGCGTCGGTGCTGCCGTCGTCCACGCCGACGACCTCGTAGTCGACCCCGAGCCCGTCCAGGATCGGCCGCAGCCGCTCGACGGTCAGCGGAAGCGCCTCCTGCTCGTTGTAGATCGGCATGACGACCGACAACTGCGGTGCCCTCGACATGAGTTGGTCCCGCTTTCCGCTGGGGGGGCTGGATTACGGCCGACAATAGCAGTTGGTCGTGAGCCCCCTATGAGATCGATGAGCAGGGGATTAGCGCATCGCGGCGCCCGCTGCGGGGCCCGCCGGCACCGGCCGGACACGGCGGCGGGGCACCCCCCGTCGGACGGGCGGCGCCCCGCGCTCGCAGTCATCGGCCCGGTGCCCCCGGGCCGTGGATCAGTCCCCGGGGAAGCTGCGGTGCCACGAGTGGACCCAGTTGTTGCCGGGCTTGGCCACCACGGTGATCCGCGGCGTCGAACCGGCGAGGTCCTTGCGCATCCGGTCGCCGGTGGCCGGGTCGGCGACCACGACGGTCATCGGCTCGCCCAGCTTCTCGGCGGCCTTCTTCACGTGGGCCAGGGCCGCCTCGTACTCCGCCGCCGGACGCTCGGCGGCGCCGATGTTCACCCAGTGGGTCTCGTACAGCGGGAGCATGTCGCCGCCGCGGTTGCGCAGCAGGGTGGCGATCCACGTCGACTTGAGGTTCTTGTAGTCGTCGTTGGAGTAGAGGACCATCATCGGGCCGGAGATGCCGTCGAGGTCCTCCATCACCGTGGCGCCGTTGCGGGGGCCGATGTCGCTCCAGGACTCACCGCGGCTCCAGGCCATCAGCGAGTTGTTGTACCAGGCCGTGGGCGCGGCCTTGAACGACTCCATGCCCCACTGGACCCCGGCGAAGAGGCTGAGCGCGGTCGCCACCGAGAGCACCGAGAGGACGGCGTCGCCCGCCCTGCGCTGCAGCACGCCCACCCGGGCCGGCGACGTCGTCCGCAGCAGCGGTCCGACCGCACCGAGCGAGACCAGGGCGATCACCACACCGGTGCCCGCGAGCTTCTCGAAGTAGTACGACACGTGGCCGATCGTGCGCATCTGCCACCAGGCGAAGCCGGCGATGACCAGACCGGAGCCGAGGACGAGGGCCAGGTGGGCCTGGCCGGTCCCGGTCCGGCGGTTGGTCGGCGCGGCCGCGGCGAGCAGCGCCAGCAGGAGGCCGCCGACGAGGATCGTCCGGTCCGCCCCGACGCTCGGGCCGCCCAGGTTGGAGGTACTGGCCACGTCGAGCTTGGAGAGCACGGAGACCACGCTGGGCAGTCCGGCCAGGCCCAGGGCGACCACGCCGGCCAGGCCGTAGAGGAGCCAGGCCTTGCGGCGGAACCTCCTGCGGTGCGCGACGAGCGTCGCCACGACGGCGATTCCCGCGACGGCACCGAAGAGGTTGTAGACGTAGGTGACGGTGATCAGGCCGAGCCCGGCGATCAGCAGGAACTCGGGCGTCCGCATGGCTGGCCGCACCAGGAAGGCGACCAGGACGGCCACCATCAGCAGGCCGATGATCGTCGAGTCGAAGCCGTGCGTGACGAGGTCGGTGTAGTTGCTGGAGAACATCAGCGCCGCGACCGTCCCGCAGACCGCCGCGGTGCGCCAGCCGCGCAGTCGCGGTCCGCCGATCCAGCGGGCAGCCCACACCAGGGCCGTGCCCAGCAGGGCGTAGGCGACCAGGATGTAGATCAGGTAGCGGTTCATGGTGTCGAGCGTCGACCCGAGGTCCGAGGACGAGCGGACCAGCGAGTCGACCCAGGCCAGCAGGAAGTGCGAACCCTGCGGGTACACCGCCTCGGCCGGCGACATCATGTAGGCCTTGGCGGCCTCCTGGTGCAGGAAGTTGTAACCGCCGACGTGCTCGATGCCGACGAAGTACGAGAAGTGGTTCAGCCGGTCCTCGGCGGTGGTGAGGAACTCCAGCCGCCAGCCCTTCCCCTTGCCCACCAGGGGCTTGTGCAGGTAGTGCCAGAGAACGTAGGTGGTGCCGAGCACCAGCAGGTCGGAGGGCCGGAACCGCAACGGCAGCCGCGGCGCCCGGCGGCTCAGCCAGCCGGTCAGCGTCACGACGGTGAGGAGCGCGCCCGAGGTGGGGATCGGGGCCAGCCCCCACGGCCAGAGCGAGAACGCCAGGCCGAGGACCAGCACCCCGCCGGCGACGGTCAGGGCCGCCGCGAACAGCCGGTCGAGCAGCACGCCGCCCACCCGCATCAGGGAGGCGACCGCCACCACCAGCAGCGGCAGCACCAGGATGCCCAGGCCGGTGGCGATCAGCGCGGCGGGCAGCAGCCACGAGGCCGCGAGGGCGCCGACGAGGACGGGGAGACTACGGGGCGTTTTGCCGGCGGGGGGTTCCACGGGCCCGGACCCACCGCCCGGTTCCACCGGCCCGGACGCACCGCCCGGTTCCGGCTCCCCGGGAGAGGAGAGCGTGGCCGCCATGGTGCGGAGTCTTTCCATCGAGACCCTGAAACCCCATCCCTTATTCGGGCACGCACGGTGCCCACCTTTACTCCGGCAATACCCAGCGATCATAGAGCAAGCGGTTTTTGCCCAAAGACAGAGGGCTTGGCGGAGATCATGCGATCTCCGCCAAGCCCTCCTTGACCAGGGGTCAAGTGTCAGATCGTCAATTACTTGAGGATCTTGGTGACCTGGCCGGCGCCCACGGTGCGGCCACCCTCACGGATGGCGAACTTGAGGCCCTCCTCCATGGCGATCGGCTGGATCAGCACGACCGTCATGGCGGTGTTGTCGCCCGGCATGACCATCTCGGTGCCCTCGGGGAGGGTCACGACGCCGGTCACGTCCGTGGTACGGAAGTAGAACTGCGGGCGGTAGTTGTTGAAGAACGGGGTGTGACGGCCACCCTCGTCCTTCGACAGGATGTAGGACTGGGCCTCGAACTCGGTGTGCGGGGTGACCGAGCCCGGCTTGATGATGACCTGGCCGCGCTCGACGTCCTCGCGCTTGATGCCACGGAGGAGCAGACCGACGTTCTCACCGGCCTGGCCCTCGTCGAGCAGCTTGCGGAACATCTCGATGCCGGTGACCGTGGTGGTGGTCTTGGCTTCCTTGATGCCGATGATGTCGACGGTCTCGTTGACCTTGAGGATGCCGCGCTCGATACGACCGGTGACGACGGTGCCACGACCGGTGATCGTGAAGACGTCCTCGATCGGCATCAGGAACGGCTGGTCCACGGCGCGGGCCGGGGTGGGGATGTTCTCGTCCACCGCGTGCATCAGGCCGAGGAGCTTCTCGCCCCACTCCTTGTCGCCCTCCAGCGCCTTCAGCGCGGAGACGCGGACGACCGGCAGGTCGTCGCCCGGGAACTCGTACTCGGAGAGGAGCTCACGGACCTCGAGCTCGACGAGCTCCAGGATCTCCTCGTCGTCCACCATGTCGGCCTTGTTCAGGGCGACGACGATGTAGGGGACGCCGACCTGGCGGGCCAGGAGGACGTGCTCCTTGGTCTGCGGCATCGGGCCGTCGGTGGCGGCGACGACGAGGATCGCACCGTCCATCTGGGCCGCACCGGTGATCATGTTCTTGATGTAGTCCGCGTGACCCGGGCAGTCAACGTGGGCGTAGTGACGCGCCTCGGTCTGGTACTCGACGTGCGCGATCGAGATGGTGATACCGCGCTGCCGCTCCTCCGGCGCCTTGTCGATCTGGTCGAACGGCGTGAAGGGGTTGATCTCCGGGTACGCGTCGTGCAGCACCTTGGTGATGGCCGCGGTAAGGGTCGTCTTACCGTGGTCGATGTGACCGATGGTGCCGATGTTGACGTGGGGCTTCGTCCGCTCGAACTTCGCCTTCGCCACTGCAGTCCTCCTGAGGACAGTTCTGTACGCCGTGCTGACGTCAGTTGGTCTTTGATCGGGTTGGGTACGGGGTGCCGCAGCACCCCATGCCGTCCCGCGGGTGGGGGCCGGAGGCCCCCGGGAGAATCCGGCCGGATTCTCCCGGGTCGCCTCCTAATAGCCTAAGGGTTCGCAATCGTCCCGAATGTCGGGACCACTGCGGCCTCGGGTAAGGGGCCGGCTGGAGCCGGTCCTTACTCGCCCTTGGCCTTGGCGATGATGTCGTCCGCCACGTTCCGCGGAACCTCGGCGTACGAGTCGAACTGCATCGAGTAGCTCGCGCGACCGGAGGTCTTGCTGCGCAGGTCACCGACGTAGCCGAACATCTCGGAGAGCGGCACCAGCGCGGAGACCACGCGGGCACCGTGACGCTCGTCCATGGACCGGATCTGGCCACGGCGAGAGTTGATGTCGCCGATCACGTCGCCCATGTAGTCCTCGGGCGTGGTGACCTCGACGGCCATCATCGGCTCCAGGAGGGCCGGACCGGCCTTCTTGGCGCCTTCCTTGAAGGCCATCGAGCCGGCGATCTTGAACGCGAGCTCGGAGGAGTCGACGTCGTGCGAGGCACCGTCGAGCAGCGTCACGCGGACACCCTGGAGCGGGTAGCCGGCGAGGACACCGAACTCCATGGCCTCCTGGCAACCGGCGTCGACCGAGGGGATGTACTCCTTCGGAACGCGGCCACCGGTGACCTTGTTCACGAACTCGTAGCCCTCGCCGGACTCGATCGGCTCGATCGCGATCTGGATCTTCGCGAACTGGCCGGAGCCACCGGTCTGCTTCTTGTGCGTGTAGTCGATACGCTCGACGGCCTTGCGGATCGTCTCGCGGTACGCGACCTGCGGCTTGCCGACGTTGGCCTCGACCTTGAACTCACGGCGCATACGGTCGACCAGCACCTCGAGGTGCAGCTCGCCCATACCCGCGATGATGGTCTGGCCGGTCTCCTCGTCCGTGTTGACCTGGAAGGAGGGGTCCTCCTCCGCGAGACGCTGGATGGCGACACCCAGCTTCTCCTGGTCGCCCTTGGACTTGGGCTCGATCGCGACGCGGATGACCGGGGCCGGGAAGTCCATGGACTCCAGGATGACCGGGTTCTTCTCGTCGGACAGCGTCTCACCGGTGGTGGTCTGCTTCAGGCCCATGACGGCGATGATGTCGCCGGCGCCCACCGAGTCGATCTCCTCACGCTTGTTCGCGTGCATGCGGTAGATCTTGCCGATGCGCTCCTTCTTGCCCTTCACGGCGTTCAGCACCGAGGTGCCGGACTCCAGGCGGCCCGAGTAAACCCGGACGAAGGTGAGCTTGCCGAGGTGCGGGTCCGACATGATCTTGAACGCGAGCGCGGCGAGCGGCTCCTCGTCCGAGGCCTTGCGGGAGATCTTGACCGTGTCGTCGCCGGGCTTGGTGCCCTCGATGGACTCGATGTCCAGCGGCGACGGCAGGTACTTGACGACCGCGTCGAGCAGGGGCTGAACGCCCTTGTTCTTGAAGGCGGTACCGCAGAAGATCGGGGTGAAGTCCGAGTTCAGGGTGCCCTTGCGGATCGCGTCCTGCAGCAGCTCGACCGGGATCTCCTCGCCCTCCAGGGCGAGCTCCATGATCTCGTCGCTGACGTTCGAGACCGTGTCGATGAGCGCCTCGCGGTACTCGTCGGCCTGCTCCTGCAGGTCGGCCGGGATGTCGACGACGTCGTACATCTCGCCCTTGGCGGCCTCGGCGGACCAGACCAGCGCCTTCATGCGGACAAGGTCGACAACGCCCTTGAAGTCCGACTCGGCACCGATCGGGAGCTGCATGACCAGCGGGGTGGCGCCGAGGCGGTCCACGATGGTCTGCACGCAGAAGAAGAAGTTGGCGCCCGTGCGGTCCAGCTTGTTGATGAAGCAGATGCGCGGGACGCCGTAGCGGTCAGCCTGCCGCCACACGGTCTCGGACTGGGGCTCGACACCGGCAACACCGTCGAACACCGTCACGGCACCGTCGAGGACGCGCAGCGAACGCTCCACCTCGACGGTGAAGTCGACGTGACCCGGGGTGTCGATGATGTTGATGGTGTTGTCGACGTCGTCGACCGTCCAGTGACAGGTCGTCGCGGCCGACGTGATCGTGATGCCGCGCTCCTGCTCCTGCTCCATCCAGTCCATGGTGGCAGCGCCATCGTGGACCTCACCGATCTTGTACGAGACACCGGTGTAGAACAGGATCCGCTCGGTGGTGGTGGTCTTGCCCGCGTCGATGTGCGCCATGATCCCGATGTTGCGGACCCTGGCGAGGTCAAGGGAGGTTGCAGCCATGGTGGCTCGTTCTCTCTCTGTCTAGTGACGGGGTTCGGACTACCAGCGGTAGTGCGCGAAGGCCTTGTTGGACTCGGCCATCTTGTGGGTGTCCTCGCGACGCTTCACGGAAGCGCCCAGGCCGTTGCTGGCGTCGAGGATCTCGTTCATGAGGCGCTCGGTCATGGTCTTCTCGCGACGGGCGCGGGAGTAACCGACCATCCAGCGCAGCGCCAGGGTGCTGGCGCGGCCCGGACGGACCTCGACCGGAACCTGGTAGGTCGCGCCACCGACACGGCGGGACTTGACCTCGAGGGCCGGCTTGACGTTCTCCAGCGCGCGCTTCAGCGTCACGACGGGGTCGGAGCCGGTCTTCTCGCGGACGCCCTCGAGGGCGCCGTAGACGATCCGCTCGGCGGTGGAGCGCTTGCCGTGCAGCAGGATCTTGTTGACCAGCTGGGTGACGACCGGGGAGCCGTAAACCGGGTCGATGATGACCGGGCGCTTCGGGGCGGGGCCCTTACGAGGCATTCTTACTTCTCCTTCTTGGCGCCGTAGCGGCTGCGGGCCTGCTTGCGGTTCTTGACACCCTGGGTGTCAAGCGAACCGCGGATGATCTTGTAGCGGACACCAGGAAGGTCCTTCACACGACCACCGCGGACCAGCACGATGGAGTGCTCCTGCAGGTTGTGGCCCTCGCCCGGGATGTAAGCGGTGACCTCGATCCCGCTGGTGAGGCGCACACGGGCGACCTTGCGAAGCGCCGAGTTCGGCTTCTTCGGGGTGGTCGTGTACACACGCGTGCAGACCCCACGGCGCTGCGGGGAACCCTTCAGCGCGGGAGTCTTGTTCTTCTCGACCTTGTCCTGCCGGCCCTTTCGGACCAGCTGCTGGATCGTAGGCACCGTTTCTCCGTTTTCTGTGTGCCAAGGCTTGGTGGAACTAACCTGCGGTGTTCCCGTCGCACACGGCCCCGTGGTCGACCCACGCGGTCGGGTGTGTTGGGTTTATTCCGGCACGGAATCCCATGGGCTGCTGTACAGCGACGGCGCTCACGCGCGGCGCGCCGAAAAGGCGCTCCGGCTTGGCGCGGCGACCGGTGTGCATGCACGCACAAGGACCCGGGGACACCCCAGGCACAAGGTCAGAGCGTACCTAGCGCATCGGGCTCGGTCAAAACAAATGCAACGCCGCAGGTCGTGGCCGTCGGGACGGAAGTACGGCCGGGGTGCCGGGGAGCTCCCGGCCCCTCTACCACACATCCGGAATGTCCGCACTCCCGACCCTACGCGTCCGCCGGTGTCGCCGCGAGCGGACGGTGCCGCCCGCGCCCGCCCCGGTGACCGCGTGACTCCTCCCCCGCCACCGGTCGCTGCGGGGGCTCCTCCCGGTCGGTGACCACCACCAGCAGGGCCAGGACCAGGGCCGCCGCCGTGTAGACGCCCACCCAGAGCGGCCAGCCACCGGGCGGCGCCCACATCGCCGGGTGGAGGAAGAACGATCCGGTGGTGCCGACGGCGTTGCGGCGCAGCGCCCAGACGAAGGCCGCCACGTTCGCGAACGCGAGCGCGAAGGCGGAGAGCAGCAGCAGCCGGCGCCACGGCATCCCCGGCCGCCAGGACTGCCGGGCCAGGATCACGGTGGCCATGATCGGCAGGCCCACCGAGAAGGGCAGCAGGTAGCGGCCCTGCCAGATCAGGCCCAGCGTGCTCGCCTGATTGGCCTGGGCGGCCACCGGGATCACGACGATGCCGATCAGCGCGCCCACGATCGCCAGCGCCTCGCGGAAGCGGGCGAAGCAGAGCGCGAGCAGGCCCAGCATCACCACGATCCCGCTCCAGAGCAGCAGCGTCGCGGCCGGCGACGGGGCGTCGAGCCAGCCGAACAGGCCGATCATCTGGTGGACCCAGATGAGGGTGTTGTCGAAGGTGATCCGGGCCGCCTTCAGCGCGGTCAGGTCGTCCGGCGTCGCGATGACGGAGTGGTCGGGGTGCTGGGAGGCCCAGGCCATCGCGCCGACCGTGGCGGCGGCGATGGCGGTGCCCCAGAGCCAGGCCGAGCGGCGGCGCAGCACCTGGCGCAGGGCTCCGCGCTCCTGCAGCAGCAGGGCGAAGAAGAGCGCGCCGGCGAACCAGATCAGGCCCAGCGGCCGGATGCTGATCAGCACGATCGCACCGATGCCCAGCCGGCCCAGCCGGCGGGTCAGCAGCGCCGCGTCCGGCACCATGAGTATCGGCAGTCCGGCGCTCCAGGCCAGGATGCCGGCCGCGATCTCCGGGCCGCTGGGGTTGACCATGCCCGACATGAACAGGGCCATCGGAGTGGCGGCGGCCATCACGCCGAGCAGCGGGACGGAGCGCCGGCGCCACTCGGCGGCCGAGATCACCGCGCTGGCCAGCAGCGCGGCGCAGACCAGCGCCGACATCAGGCGCATCAGGTAGATCCCGCCCTCACCGGACACCATGAGGCTGGGCCAGCCGACGACCAGGTAGTAGGCGGGGTTGTACCGGCCGGCGGCGGTGGTCACCTGCACCTCGCCCCCGTTGTCCCTCAGCTTCGGGGCGCAGTCGGCCGGGACCGTGGACTTGAAGACGTAGCAGGCGTTGACGTCCTTGAGGTCCTGGTAGAACTTCGGCAGCATGACCCCGGTCTCGGCGAACTTGCCCTCGATGTCGGCGACCACGTGCGGGACCATCACCTCGCGGCCCTCGATCTGGCCGCGGGCGACGGCGGCGGCCCTGATGATGTGCGCGTGCTCGTCCGGCGAGGCCCCGATCGGGGTGGCCATCGACCAGGAGCCGCCCAGCACGAAGAACAGGGCGAAGGACACGGCCCAGAGCCGTCCGGGGGTCGTGGCGAGCCGGTCGGCGAGCCGCTTCAGGGCGTTCATCATCGGGTGCTGGGCCTCGGGGGATTCGGGTCGGTCGGGACAGGCCGGGAGCCGGTCACCGGATCATGCTGGACCAAGACTGGTCGCCGTCCTTCGAGCACGTGCCGCCGGGGGCGAACTTCGGGCAGCTGCCGTCCAGCTTCTGCACCGTGTGCGACACCCACGGCAGGATCCGGTAGGAGTTCTCCTTGGCCGGCATGTACCGGTCCGCCATCGACGAGGAGACCGTGCCGAACAGGAACAGCAGGGCGAACAGTGTGCCGACGACCGCGGCCCGCAGGTTCGGGAAGGCCTCACCGGACGCCGTGCTCGCGCCGGCCGGCGTGAGCTCGCCGCCCGCCGTGCGACGCTCCGCCAGCCGCAGCGACACCAGATGCGCTACCAGGGCGCAGATGATCAGACCGCAGTAGAGGAGCTGGTTGTTGGTGCGGGTGTAGAGCTGGACGGTCTGCGTCTCGTACATGTGCGAGGCGATGTACATGCGCATCAGCCAGGCGCTGGCGAACATGCAGCAGATGGTGACCACCAGCGGCTTGCGCAGGCCGAGCCAGAGCGCGGCGCCCAGGCAGACGAACATCACGACGGCGAACAGCCCCACGCCGCCGAACTCGCCCGGCGGTGGCCATTCGCCCACCTTGCCCGGCATGTCGGTGCGCCACATCAGGAAGTACGCCGGGTCGGTGAAGTTGTCGAAGCGGAAGTTGAAGTCCTTGGTGTCCTGCCCCACGGTCAGCATGGTGAGCAGGTAGCTGCCGGCGACGGCCAGGAAGGTCGCAGCGGTGACACCGAGGAAGGCCAGGCCCTTGGCCCGGCCCGTCCGCCACGGGAAGTAGAGCAGCGCCGCGACCACGACGCCGGCCGCGCTCCACAGGAACCAGCCCGAGTAGGTCAGGAAGAGCACGCCCAGAGCCGCGCCGAAGCCGGCCGCCTTGAGCAGCACCGGCCGCCAGGGCGCCGTCCCGCTGCTGCGCAATTCGACCACCAGCGCGACCAGCACCGGCACCAGGAGAACCAGCACGGTCTGGCTGTAGGGCTTGTAGGCGTCGATCAGGGCGAAGGCCGGCAGCACGCCGAAGGCCAGCGCGCGCACCGGGCTGAGCAGCATCCGCCAGGCCAGGTACACCAGCGGGCCGAACCCGGCCGCGCCGAGGATCTGGAGGTCCTTGAAGGCGTACGCGGTGTTGCCGCCGCGGAACCACTCGGCGTAGTAGCCGAGGGTGTAGAGCGGCAGCGGTGGATAGACCGGCGAGCCGGAAGGCTGCCCGTTCGCGACCGCGTGAGCCCATTCGACGATTCGTCCGCTGTCGCCGTTGAGGCCGAACATCGGCCACGGAGTGCCGAGCAGTGCGACGACGGCACCCGCCGCGACGAAGCCGCTGGCGAGGCCGGCCACACCGGCGGCGGCGAAACGGGTGACCAGGTCGAAGTGGCGGCCGGCCCGGAGCCGCAGCGCGACGACGGTCAGCGCGAGCAGGGCCAGGCCGATCAGGGCGAACCGGAACTGGAGCGCCGCGAGGCCGCTCACCTGGGCGATCCGGTCCAGCGGGTCGAGGTCGAAGCCGCGGGCCAGCAGTGGCAGCACCAGCGCCGCCAGGAAGGCGACGACCGCCTCCCCCGCCAGCAGCAACGGGGACGAGGCCCGGCGGTCGGCGCCCGTGCGATGACCCCGGGTCGACACCGCCGTTCGGGCACGTGCCCCGGTCAAGGAGAGCCTGCTGGCGTCCTCGGCACTGACTGTCACTGGACTGGTCCCTCGGCTGGTGAATACTCCGGCTGGATTCCGGACCCGCGGCTCCGCGGCCGGCTGCGGAAGCGAGGCCCCCGGCGGTTCCTCCGGGGCAGTTGCTCCGGGAATCCTAAGGCTTGATAGCACAGGAGTTCACTGTGGATCGCCCTTTCGGCCGCCCACCCGTCCAGCGGAGGTGACCGGCCGTCGACCGGGCCGCCGACGGCCCGGTCACCCCGCGGCGACCACGGCCAGCATCAGCAGGGTCCAGGCCAGTGACCCCAGGTAGCCGAAGATCAGGCCGACCGTGGCCATCCCGTCGCCGTCCTCGTTGCGCTCGCGGATCTGGTTCTTGGCGATGTGGCCGGTGATCACCGCGGGCAGCCCGAGCCCGATCACGCCGAGCACCAGGGAGGTCACGGCCATGCTGTTGGTGGGCCGCGCCGGGGGCAGCAGGGGCGGCGGCAGGAAGGTGGGCGGCACCTGGCCCACCGGCGTCATCGGCGCCATCGGCGTCATCATCGGGCCGGACGGCAGGTCGGCCACCAGCCGGGCGAGCTCGCCGTACGTCTGCGCGGCGCTCACCGCGTCGAAGCGCTGGCCGTACTCGTCGGCGGTGAGGCGGCCCTCGGCGTACGCGGCCTTCAGCACGTCGACCGTGCGGTCCCGGTCCGTGTGCGCCGCCCGCATCTGTGACTGGTGCACCTGCGCGGGCGGGCGCGACCTGGCGTACGGATCGGAGGGCACCTGCGGTGGCCTGGCCCCGTACCCGGGGCTCTGCTCGCCCCACGGCTGAACCGCCATCCGCCACCTCCGACACCCGGCGCCCAGCGCGCTCACTGCCTCTCATAGTGCAGGACGAACCGGGGCGCTGAGTAGTTGCCACTTTTCCCGGCGGACTCGGGAACGTCCGGAACGGGGCCCGCACACCTCGTCAGGGTCACCCGTTCGGCCCAGACACGCCGAAGATCATTAAGGGGGCGACAGCCCCGTCCCGGCGGTGGCAGGCTGTCGCCGAACCACCCCTACCAGCGCAGAGAAGGCCACCATGCAGGCGTCAGCGCCGCCGCCCTCCCCCACACCCGCCCCCAGCGCCCCCTCGGCCGTGAGCATCCAAGGCCTGTGGAAGCGCTTCGGCTCCCAGGCCGCGGTGGCCGGGCTGAGCCTGGAGCTGCCGGCCGGGGCGTTCATCGGGCTGGTCGGCCCGAACGGCGCCGGCAAGACCACCACCCTGTCGATGGTCACCGGCCTGCTCCGGCCGGACCAGGGCACCGTCCTGGTCCACGGCTCCGACGTCTGGGCCGACCCGGTCTCGGTCAAGGCCCGGATCGGCATCCTGCCCGAGGGCCTGCGGATGTTCGAGCGGCTCAGCGGCCGCGAACTGCTCCAGTACAACGGCCGGCTGCGCGGCCTTCCCGGCGCCGAGGTGGACCGCCGGGCCGAGGAGCTGCTGGCCGTCCTCGACCTGGCCGGCGACGCCGACAAGCTGGTCGCCGACTACTCCACCGGCATGCGCAAGAAGATCGGCCTGGCCGCCGCGCTGCTGCACAACCCGGACGTGCTCTTCCTCGACGAGCCCTTCGAGGGCGTCGACCCGGTCTCCGCCCAGACCATCCGCGGAGTGCTCAAGCGGTACGCCGCGGCCGGCTGCACCGTCGTCTTCTCCAGCCACGTCATGGAGCTGGTCGAACAGCTCTGCGACTGGGTCGCCGTGGTCAACGCCGGCCAGGTGATCGCCCAGGGACCGCTGGACGCCGTCCGCGGCGAGCGCAGCCTGCACGAGGCCTTCCTGTCCCTGATCGGCGTCCGGGAGGACGACGTCCAGGCGCTCGGCTGGCTCGGGAACGGCCGCACCGACGGCGCACCGGCCGGCGACGGGCGCCCCGAGGGCGACCGGCTCGGGGGCGAACAGCGGTGAGCTCCCCCCAGACCGCCGGCGTCCGCGCCGTCCCCACCCCGGTGCCCGACGGCCGGACGGTGGTCCGCGCGCTCGTCGCGCTCAAACTCCGGCTGCTCCGCAACGGGCTGCGGCGCAGCCCCGGCCGGACCGCCGTCTACGTCATCGGCGCCGTGGTCGGCCTGCTGTTCGCGGCCCTGATCGCCGTCGGCATGGCGGTGCTCAACGGCCACGACGGTGCCGGGGACGCCGGCGTGATGCTGACCGGCGTGCTCGCGATCGGCTGGGCCGCGCTGCCGCTCTTCCTCTTCGCCAGCGACGAGAGCTCCGACCCGACCCGGCTCACCATGCTGCCGCTGCGCCCCGGGCCGCTGCTGCGCGGCTCGTTGCTGGCCGCACTGATCGGGCCCGGGCCGCTGGTCGCGCTGGTGCTGCTCACCGGCGCCGCGCTGTCCGGCGCGGACGGCGCCGCCTCCGCGGTGGCCGCGCTGGCGGGCGTCCCGCTGGCCGTGGTCTGCCTGGTGACGCTCTCGCGCTCGGTCGCGGCCGGCAACGCCCGGCTGCTCTCCAGCCGGCGCGGCAAGGACTTCGCGATCTTCGGCGGCCTGCTCTTCGCGCTGCTCGTCCAGATCGCCAACCTCGGCTCGCAGAGCGTCTTCGGCAAGCCCGGCGAGCACGGCGTCGACCTCAGCCCGCTCGCGCCGATCGCCTCGGTGCTGCGCTGGGTGCCGCCGGTCGGCGCGGTGGACGCCGCCCGCACCGCGGGCGAGGGACGCTACGGCCTGGCGCTGCTCCAGCTCGCCTCCACCGCCGCCCTGCTGGCGCTGCTGTTGCGCTGGTGGCGGGCCAGTCTCCAGCAGCTGATGGTCACCGCGGACGCCTCCACCCTGGAGGTGGCGCGCGGGGTGCAGTCCTCCCGCGGCTGGCGCTTCCTGCCCGAGGGCCGGACGGGCGCGGTGATGCAGCGTCACCTCAGGTACGCCTGGCGGGAGCCGCGGGCCAAGGCCGCCGTCTTCACCAGCATCGGGATGACCGTGGTGCTCTGCGTGCTCTCGGTCGTCCAGGGCTGGTCCACCGTCTACCTGATCGCGGCGACCGGGCTGTTCCTCGGCCTGCAGATGGTCAACCTCTTCGGCATGGACGGCTCGGCCTTCTGGATGGTCGCCGCGACCCTGCTCACCCCCGCCGACGCCCGGGACGAGCTGCGCGGGCGGGCCTACGCGGTGCTCTCGTACGCGGTGCCGGTGACCCTCGTGCTGGCCGTGCCGCTGGCCGCCGTCACCGGCGACTGGGCCGGCCTGGCACCGGCGGTCGGCCTGGCGTTCGCCCTGCTGGGCTGCGGCATCGCGATCGGCGCGGTGTTCAGCGTGCTGACGCCGTACACCATGCCGGCCGACAGCAGCCCGATGCGCAACGCCGCTCCCGGCCAGAGCGGCCTGGTGATGCTGAACAGCTTCGGCTCGATGTTCGGCGCCGCCCTGCTCGGCGCCCCGGTGGCCGGCTACCTGGGGTGGGCCCTGGTCACCGACGGCCCGGCCTGGCCGGTCCTCCTGCTCGGCCCGCTCTACGGCGTGCTGGTCGCCGTCCTCGGCCTGCGCCTCGCGGCCGGCCGCCTGCTGGAGCGGATCCCGGAGATCCTCGCCAAGACCGTCGAACGCTGACGGCCGCCTCCGCAGGCGCCCCCGGAGCGCCCGGTCCCCGTCGCGGGGCCGGGCGCTCCGGCATCATGGGCGGGAGGCTGTCCTGACCGCAGGGCGGGTACGAGGAGAGCGGACGACACCGTGGGCAAGCGCAGGCAGCAGGAGCAGACCGGGGCGGACGGCGGCGCCGGACCGCTGCTGGCGCAGGCGGTGGGCGCGGTGCTGACGGCGCCGGACGAGCGGCTGGACCTCGCACTGGACACCGGGGCCTCGCTGCTGGCGGCGTCACCCGCCCAGTGGCCGGCGGTGAGCCGGGCGCTGCTGGCGCACGCGGACACCGCGGTCGGGCGGTGCTGGTCGGCGGGGTGGCGGCCGGCCGACCTGGTCCGGGTGGTGCGGCGGGAGCTGAAGCCGGTCCACCTGGCGCTCGCGGTGGACCTGATCGCCGCCGAGGGGCGGCGCCACCCGGCGGCGGCCCTGGACCGGCGCTGGCAGGAGCAGCTGCGCGAGCTGGAGGCCGGGGTCTGGTGGCAGGGCGACGAGGCGTACCTGGCCGCCTTCGCGCACCGGCACCGGCTGGACCGCTTCGCGCTGGCCACCGCGGTGCTGGAGCTGCTGCGGTCCTGGGGACGGCTGCCCCCGATCGCCCCGGTCGGCCCGGCGCCCGGGGTGGGGGCGGCTCCCGGCCGCCAGGGCGGGGGCGCGCCCCGCGACGGCCGGGCGTCGTCCGGGCCGGTGCCCGGCGAGCCCCGGATGCTCTCCCGGATCCGGGCGCTGCTGGCGAAGGCGGAGTCCACCGAGTACCCGGAGGAGGCCGAGGCGCTGACCGCCAAGGCCCAGCAGCTGATGGCCCAGCACAGCATCGACGAGGCGCTGCTGGCCGTCTCCGGCGCGGACCGCAACGCGCCGGCGTCGCTGCGGATCGGCGTGGACAACCCGTACGAGGTCCCGAAGACGATGCTGCTGGACGCGGTGGCGGCGGCCAACCGGTGCCGGGTGGTCTGGGCCAAGGAGTTCGGCTTCTGCACCATCATCGGCTTCGACGCGGACCTGGACGGCGTCGAGCTGCTCTACACCTCGCTGCTGGTGCAGGCCACGCACGCGATGAACAAGGCCGGCTCGCGCCAGCACCTGGACGGCGCCTCGCGCACCAAGGCGTTCCGGCACTCCTTCCTGGTGGCGTACGCGGCCCGGATCCGCGAGCGTCTGGTCGCCGCCACCGAGCGGGCGACCAGCGACGCGGCGGCCGGCCGGCACCTGCGCGAGGACGGCACCGCGGAGCAGCTGGTGCCGGACGAGCGGCTGCTGCCCGCGCTGGCGGCCCGGACCGAGGCGGTGGACCACGAGGTGGGGCGGATGTTCCCGAAGCTGGTCTCGCAGCGGGTCCGGGTGAGCGACGGCGAGGGCTGGGCGGCCGGCCGTGCCGCCGCCGACCGGGCCGCGCTGCACGGCCGGGCCGGTCAGATCCGGCCCTGAGCGGCGCGGGTCCGGGCCGGGAGGGCGCCCGGCCCGGACCGGCGAGCGGCGGCGCGGCGGCCCCGGCCTGATAGAACGGACTCCGGCACGAGCGAGGGGGAACGGTGGCGGTGACGGAGTCGGGGTACCAGGACCGGGTGCGCGGGGCGCTGCTCGGCGGGGCCGTCGGGGACGCCCTGGGCTGGCCCGTGGAGTTCCAGCAGCTGCACCAGATCCGTGACCAGCGCGGCCCGGCCGGCGTGACCGGGCTGCCGTCCGGCGGCCGGATCGCCGAGGTCACGGACGACACCCAGATGACGCTGTTCACCGCCGAGGGGCTGATCCGCGGTTTCGTCCGGGGCTGGTCCGGCGGCGGCGGCTCGGTGCCGGAGGCCGTCCACGGCGCCTACCGGCGCTGGCTGCTGACCCAGAGCCAGGGCGCGCCGGACCAGCAGCCGCTCCCCCGCCCGTACGACGGCTGGCTGCTGCGGCAGCCGTTCCTGTACGCGCGGCGGGCGCCGGGCAACGCCTGCCTGAGCGGGGTGTCGTACCACCCGGAGTTCGAGGCGCCGGCGCCGTTCGGGCAGCCGGGGCCGATCAACGCGCACTCCAAGGGGTGCGGCACGGTGATGCGCTCGGCGCCGTTCGGGCTGGCCCGTCTGGGCGCCGAGCAGTCCTTCGGGCTGGCCGCGCAGTGCGCGCAGCTCACCCACGGGCACCCGACCGGCTACCTGGCGGCGGGCGCCTTCGCGGCGCTGGTGGAGCGGCTGGCGGACGGCGTGGAGCCGTGGGCGGCGGTCGGGCAGACCGTCGACCAGACCCGGGAGTGGCCGGCGTCCCAGGAGACCGTCCAGGCGCTGGCCCGGGCCGTGCGGGTGGCCGAGGAGTCCGAGCCGTCGGCGGAGGCGGTGGAGCGGGTCGGGCTCGGCTGGATCGCCGAGGAGTGCCTGGCCATCGCGGTGTACTGCCTGCTGGCCGCCGCCTCCGGGCCGGACCCGGCCCGGACGGCGCTGCTGCTCTCGGTGAACCACTCCGGGGACAGCGACTCCACCGGCGCGGTCTGCGGCAACCTGGTCGGCGCGGCCTACGGCGCGGCCGCCCTCCCGGCCGCCTGGACCGAGGCGGTGGAGGGCAACGAGACGCTGCTGCGGGTGGCGGACGACCTGCTGGTGCTGTTCGGCAGCCGGGAGCCGGCCCACCCGGCGCTCGGCGGCCGCTACCCGGCCTGGTAGGCCGGGTCCGGCCGGCGGCCCGTCCCCGGTGACGGGCCGCCGCCCCGCCCGGTGACCCCGCGGCCCTGCGTCCGGCCGCTGCTCAGCGCGCCTGCGGGTCGGTGACCTGGCCGAGGAAGAGCGGCCGGCCGGTGGCGGTGTCCCGGATCAGGAACAGGAACGGCCGGTCGATGTGCAGCTCGGCGGGCTGCTTCGGGGCCGCCGCACCCGCCGCCTCCAGGCCGACGCCGCTGCCGGCGGCGGCCACCGTGCCCTCCTCGTCCACCTCGATGGTGGCCTTCTGGACGACGGTGCCGATCTTCAGCCGCTCGTTCGTGCCGGGCCCGGGGATGCCCCCGAGGTCGGCGGCGTCGAACGCGGCGTTCACGCCGAGCGCGCGCAGCGCCGGGGTCAGCTCGTTGGCCGTGTCGAAGTGGAACCGCGGCAGTGTCAGGTCGACCGACCGCTCGGTGAGTTCGCCCAGGATGCGGGCCAGCTCGGCCTGGTCCAGGCCCTTGACGAAGCCCGCGAAGCCGCCCTGGGCGGGCACCAGCAGGTCCATCGCCAGCGCGCCGTCCGCGTACGGGAGCTCGACGGCCTGCCAGGGCTCGCCGAGGATCCCGCCGGAGCCCTCGGCGTAGCGGAAGGTGCCGCTCTGGCGCATCGTGCTGACCGCGGGGGCCGAGCCGTCCAGGCGGTGGAACGGCTTGTCGGCGGTGTACCCGGCCTTGAACGGGGAGGCCCACTTCGCCTTGAGGTAGAGCGCGTCGGTGAGCGCCAGCCGGGTGTCCGGGTTGACGGCCCGCTCGCCGAAGAGGTTCTTGATCCGGCCTTCGGTGGCCTTCTCCACGGCCGCGTTGACGGCCTTGCGGGCGCCCTCCGGGTCCTTCCTGAAGTCGGCGGTGTGCACGCCGGTGTCGAAGGCGGTGGCGAGGGTGGCCAGGTAGTCCTGGTTCAGCGGGAAGCCCTGCTGGGCCCAGAGGTCGTCGGACTGCCGCAGGGTCAGCCCGTCGGTGGGCGGGAGCGGGCGGCCGAGGGCGCCGGTGGCGAGGGCGTACTGCTGCGGGGTGAGCTCGGTGTGCAGGGCCTTGGCGAGCTCGTCGGCGGTGGTGCCGCGGGCTCCGGGCAGCACCATGGCGAGCACGGTGGCCAGGCCGGAGGGCGAGAGCACCATGTTGCGGCCGGCCTGGCCGGGGTCGGCGGTGAGGGTGTGCAGGAGGTCCAGGCCGAAGGCGTTGGTGGCGGCCGCGGTCGCGGCGACCTGGGCCGGGTCGGCCGGCGGTGCCGAGGCGGGCGCGGAGGCGCGGACGACGGGCGGTGCGGCGGCGCCGGTGGAGCCGCAGCCGGTGAGCAGCGGCGCGGCGAGCGCGGCGGTGAGGGTCGCGGTGAGGAGCAGGACCGCCGGGCGGGGGCCGGTCCGGCCGGTTCGACTGTTCATGGCGGTTCGACGTGCCCCGTGCCCGAACGGTTCCGTCCGGGCACGGGGCGTCGGCAGGGCCGCGGTGCCGTGATCGTCTGCCGCAGGGGCCTCCGGCGGGAGTCGGTGCTGCGCGGCGGGGTGCGGCGCGCTCAGTCCCAGAGCGCGCCGAGCGCCAGCAGCTCGTCCCGGTACTCGATCCGCTCCACCCAGTCCGCCGGCCAGGCCGCCTCCCCGTGGTGGGCACCGGCGAAGGCACCGGTCAGGCAGGCGATCGAATCGGAGTCGCCGGAGGAGTACGCGGCCCGGCGGACGGCGGCCACCGGGTCGTCCGGGAGCAGCAGGAAGCAGAGCAGGCCGGTGGCGAGCGCCTCCTCGGCGATCCAGCCCTCGCCGGTGGCCAGGCACGGGTCCGCCTCGACGTCGGGCGCGGCGAGCGCCGCGTTCAGCCGGTCGAGGATGCCGAGGCACTCGTCCCAGCCCCGTGCGATGAACTGCTCCGCCGAGCGGTCCTGGGCGTGTGCCGCGAGGTCGCCGAGCCAGGACTCGTCGTACCGGGTGCGGTTGGCCAGCGCGTACGCCCGCAGGACGGGCACCAGCCCGGCGGGCGGCAGGCCCTCGGCGAGCTTGCGGACGGCGTACGCGGTGAGGTCGCTGGCCGCGAGCGCGGTGGGGTGGCCGTGGGTGAGTGCGGACTGCAGCTGGGCGGCGCCCGCCAGCTGCCGGGTGTCGAGCTCGCGGACCAGGCCGATCGGGGCGACCCGCATGTTGGCGCCGCAGCCCTTGGAGCCGGTGTCGCTGGCCTCCTGCCAGCGGCGGCCGTCGGAGAGCCGCTGGCAGGAGCGCAGGCAGGTGCCGCCGGGGGCACGGTTGTTCTCGGGCGAGCGCCACCAGTCGACGAACTCCTCGCGCAGTGGCCGCTCCAGGCGCAGCGGGCCGAGCGGCCCGCGCTCCAGGGCGGTGCGCAGGCCGCGGCCGAGGGCGAGCGTCATCTGGGTGTCGTCGGTGACCAGCGCCTTCTCGGGGAGCGGGAGTTCACGCCAGTGCTCGCAGTACTGGGCGATGTGCTCGATCTCGTCGAACTCGGTGCGGTGCCCCAGCGCGTCCCCGATCGCCAGCCCCAGCAGTGCACCCGTCGCCTTGCCCATTGTTCGGCTCCCCCCGGCCCTCTCAGGCCTCGACCAGCAGTTCCTCCAGCCCCCGGATCACGTAGCCCGGGCGCCACTCGGGCTCGCGGACCAGCCGCAGGCCCGGCGCCCGGCGCAGCAGTGCGCCGTACGACTCGGTGAGCTCCAGTCTGGCGAGCGGGGCGCCGAGACAGAAGTGGATTCCGGCGCCGAAGGTGATGTGCGGGTTGTCGGTGCGGCCGAGGTCGAGCCGGTCCGGGTCGGCGAAGCGGGCCGGGTCGCGGTTGGCGGAGCCGAAGAGCAGCGCGATCTCGGAGCCGCGCGGGACGGTGACGCCGCGTACCTCGACGTCCTCCAGCACCCAGCGCTCGAACATCTGCAGCGGGGTGTCCCAGCGCATCAGTTCCTCGACGGCGGTGGGCAGCAGCTCGTCCACCGAGCCGCGCAGCCGGGCCAGTTCGTCCGGGTTGCGGAAGAGGGCCCACCAGCCGTTGCCGGTGGTGTTGACGGTGGCCTCGTGGCCGGCGTTGAGCAGCAGGACGCAGGTGGAGACCATCTCCTGTTCGCTCAGCGCGTCCGAGCCCTCCTGGGCCTGGATCAGGGCGCTGATCAGGTCGGTGCCCGGCGCGGCGCGGCGTTCGCGGATCAGGGCCCGCAGGTAGTCGGAGAACTCGACGCTCGCGGTGACGGCCCGGCGGGCGGTCTCCTCGGTCGGGTTGAGCTCGAACATGCCGGTGATGTCGGCGGACCACGGCCGCAGCAGGTGGCGGTCGGACTCCGGGACGCCGAGCATCTCGGCGATGACCGCGACCGGCAGCGGCTCGGCGACGGCGGAGACCAGGTCGCCGCCGCCGGCCGCGAGCAGCCCGTCGACCAGCTCGCCGGCCAGGCGCCGCACGGTCGGGCGCAGCCCCTCGACCATGCGCGGGGTGAACGCCTTGGAGACCAGCCGCCGGATCCGGGTGTGGTCGGGCGCCTCCAGGTCGAGCAGCCCGTTGTCGTTGAGCGTGTGGAACGGCTCGTGCGCCGGGTCGGGCGCGGGCCGCCCGAACTCCTCGTGCGTGAACCGGTGGGTGTACGTGCGCCCGAGCCGCCGGTCGCGCAGCAGCGCGCTGACGTCCTCGTACCGCGAGACCAGCCACTGGCCGGTCGGCTCGTAGTACGTCACCGGGGCGTGCTCGCGCAGTTCGGCGTACGCGTCGTACGGGTGGGCCACGAACTCCGCCGACCAGGGGTCGAACTTCGCCGTCGTCGTCATCGGTCGATCACTCCAGGCCGTGAGGGGGTAGCCGGAGTGATCATCGTACGCACGCGGCCTGTCCGGTTTAAGCCCCTTCGAGCTGCGGCTCCGGCAGGGCTCGGACCGGACGGGGCCGCCCGCGTCCGCTACACGTAACGGCCCACCAGCCGGCGGACCAGCGCCGGGAGCGCGGTGGAGATCGGCTCGCGGATCACCTCGGACGCCGCCTCGTCGAACGGCGTGGGCTCGCCGTTCACGATGATCAGGCGGGCCCCGGTCTTCACCGCGTTGAACGGCAGCGCGGCCGCCGGGAAGACCTTGAGGCTGGTCCCGACGGCGATGAAAACGTGGCAGGCCTTGGAGATCGCGTCGGCCTGCTCCAGCACCACCGGGTCGAGGTCCTCGCCGAACATCACCGTGCGGGGCCTGAGAACGCCCCCGCACCCCCGGCAGGGCGGGTCCGGCTCGCCGGCCGCCACCCGCTCCAGCGCCTCCTCCATCGGGCCGACCGCCCGGCAGTCCACGCACTTCACCTCCCGCGCGGTGCCGTGCAGTTCGAGCACCTTGCGGGCGGTCTGCCCGGCCCGCTGGTGCAGGCCGTCGACGTTCTGGGTGAGGACCCGCACCGGCAGCCCGCTGCGCTCCAGCCCGACCAGGGCCCGGTGCCCGGCGTTGGGCTCGGCGGCCAGTGCGCCCGCGTCCCGGCGCATCAGCCAGGCCCGCCGGCGGACGTCCGGGTCGGCCAGGTACGGGCCGATGGTGACCAGCTCCTGGGCCTTCGGGTCGCGCTGCCAGAGGCCGTTCGGGCCGCGGTAGTCGGGGATTCCGGAGTCGGTGGAGATCCCGGCGCCGGTGAGGACGGCGATCAGCGGACGCTTCTCGTTCATGCCCCGGACGGTACGGGCCCGTCTTCCCGGGCCGCCACCGAAAATCCCGTGCCCGGCGTGGACCTGCTGGAGGCGGGCCGAGGACTTCCCGCCCGGCGTGCCCGTCCCGGTCATCACCGACGGCGAGTGCGACGTGCTGCGCGTGCGGCGCGCGCACGCCCACCTCGTCCCACAGGACGCCGTCCTGCCGTTCACCCCGCGCGGGCCGGTCTTCCGGAAGCGCTGACGCAGGACGGGCCGCCCCGCCACCCGCGGGGGCGCGGCGGCCCG
Source organism: Kitasatospora sp. RG8 (assembly GCF_017813315.1). Lineage (NCBI taxonomy): Bacteria > Bacillati > Actinomycetota > Actinomycetes > Kitasatosporales > Streptomycetaceae > Kitasatospora > Kitasatospora sp. RG8. The sequence continues at coordinate 81,535 of NZ_JAGIYX010000016.1, read as the reverse complement.
TCCTGCCGCGGTGTTCAGGCGACCGCCGGGCGCCGGGCCCCGCCGAAGCCGGCCAGCGGCGCCAGCGCCACCAGGAACAGCACCGCGGCCGGCGGGATCAGCGCCAGGTCGGCCGCCGTCATCGCGACGCCGCACAGCACCAGCACCGGGCTCCACCAGCGCAGCGTGCGCGCCGGACCCACCGAGGCGGCGACCAGCAGCGCCAGCAGTCCGACGTAGAACAGCAACGGTCCCACCGAGTAGAAGGCCGGCAGCACCCCCGGCCGGCTCTGGATGCTGTCGAACAGCCGGTGCTGGTCCGCCTTGTCGACGGCCACCGCCCCGACGTACAGGTCGATGCCGATCTGCACCACCGAGGCCGCCAGGCCCGCGAAGGCCACCCCAGCGAGCGTGCCGGCGCCGATCCGGCCCGCCGTGCCGCGCGGCGAGAGCCGCCCGTGCAGGGCCGCGAGCACCGGGCCGAACAGCAGCAGCCCGGCCAGCATCAGGCTGTGGCCGACCAGCCAGCCGGGGCCCGGGTCGCGGGAGCCGTCCAGCAGCCGGATGCCGCCGTACAGCGCCATCAGGGCGGGGCCGCCGGCGACGGCGTACGGGGTGAGGCGGTCGCGCTTCGTGCTGTCCACGGGTGTTCTCCGGTCTGCGGGTTCCGATTCCGACACCCCAGATGCTGTCGGCCGGCCCCCTCGTCGCGGATCGCCCGCACCGGCGAACCCGCCGCCTCCCCCGTGCGGGGGAGACACCGGCGAGCCCGGCCTCAGCCCTCCCCCGCGACGACCGCCCCCGCCTCGTACGCGAACACCACCGCGTGCACCCGGTCCCGCAGCCCCAGCTTGCTCAGCACATTGCTGACGTGCGTCTTCACCGTGTGCTCGCTCACCACCAGCTCGGCCGCGATCTCCGCGTTGGAGAGCCCGCGCGCCAGCAGCCGCAGCGTCTCCTGCTCGCGCGCCGTCAGCTGCTCCAGCAGCCGGGACGGCGCCCGCACGCCCTGCGCCGACTGCGCCGCCCCGCCCGGCCGTCGCGCGGCGAACTCCCCGATCAGCCGCCTCGTCACCGACGGTGCCAGCAGCGCCTCCCCGGAGGCCACCATCCGCACGCCGTGCGCCAGGTCGTCCCGCCGGACGTCCTTGAGCAGGAACCCGCTGGCCCCCGCGTACAGCGCGTCGAAGACGTAGTCGTCGATGTCGAAGGTGGTCAGCATGATCACCTTGGTGGCCGGGTACTCCGCGCAGACCCGGCGGGCCGCCTCCAGGCCGTCCATCACCGGCATCCGGACGTCCAGCAGCAGCACGTCCGGGCCGTGCTCGCGCACCGCCGCGATCGCCTCGACGCCGTCGCAGGCCTCCGCGACCACCTCGATGTCCGGCTGCGCGTCCAGGATCATCCCGAACCCGGCCCGCACCAGCTCCTGGTCGTCCGCGACGACCACCCGTATCGGCGTCATCCGCCCACCCTCTCCGCCAGGCCCGCTGCACCCACCGGCAGCCGGGCACTCACCAGGAAACCCCTGCCCTCCGGACCGGGACCGGCCTCGGCCCGCCCGCCGCAGGCCGCCGCCCGCTCCCGGATGCCGACCAGCCCGCGCCCGCCGGACCAGTCGCTGACCGCCCGGTCCGCGCTCGGCCGTACGCCGTGCCCGTCGTCGCAGACCACGACCTCCAGCTCCTCCCCCGCCCGGACCACCCGCACCGAGACCCCGGAGGCACCCGAGTGCTTCACCGTGTTGGTCAGCGCCTCCTGGACGATCCGGTACGCCGCCGCCTCCACGTCGGCCGGCAACGGCCCGTCGAAGGTCCCCAGGTCCAGCTCCACCCGCAGGCCGGCCCCGCGCACCCGCTCGGCGAGCGCCGCCAGCTCGGCCAGCCGCGGCTGCGGCGCCAGCTCCGGCGCCGCGCCCTCCTCCTTCAGCACGCCGAGCACCCGCCGCAGCTGCACCATCGCGTCACGGCCCGAGTCGGCGATGGTGTCGAACGCCTTGACCGCCCGCTCCGGACTGCTGTGCACCACCAGCGGCCCCGCCTCCGCCGTGATCACCATCAGCGAGACGGCGTGCGCCAGGATGTCGTGCATCTCCCGGGCGATCCGGGCCCGTTCCTCCGCCACCGCCCGCGCCGCGTCGCTGGCCGCCCGCCGGCCGGCCTCCCGCGCCCGCTCCGACTCCACCAGCGCGAGCCGGCGCAGCTCGCGCACCAGCGAACCGAACACGAAGGTGCCGACGGTCAGCAGCAGGCTGAAAAACGCCCCGTTCACCGAGTGGGTGCCCAGGATGTTGGAGACGACCAGGACGACCAGCAGCAGCCCGCGCTGCCAGTCCCGCGCCCGGTCCGCGACCGTGTAGATGGTGAGCACCGCGTACACCGGGATCTGCGGCATCACCGAGTGGGCGACCACCGACACCGGGACGGACGCCAGACCGCTGAGCGCGGCCACCGTCAGCGGCGCCCGGCGGCGCCACGGCAGCGGCAGGGCCGTGCAGAGCGCCATCGCATATACCCACCAGGGCCACGCCCTGTCGTCGTTGAGGACCGCCCAGACGGAGACCCCGGCCGAGAACAGTGCCAACGGCACGTCCAGCACGTACGGGTTCACCCCGGCCATCCGGCTCCGCCAGCGCGCCACCAGCCCCATCACCGCTCCTCCCCCGGGTGCGGGGAGGGCGTCCCCGCGGAGAAGATCATGCCCCACCGGGACGAACCCCGGTACGCGGCGCTCAGCCATGGGCGACCGTCACGCCCCCGGCGTCCGTCCGCGCCAGGATGGCGTGCTGCGCCCCCGGCTGCCGCGGAACCGACACGTCGACCCCGCCCGCGCCCGCGCTCGCGTCCACCGCGTAGGCCTCCCCGGCCGGCACCGTCACCCGCACCCCGCCGGTCCCCGCCCGCGCCTCCACCCTGGCCGGCGCCCCGGCGAAGGACGCCTCGATGCCGCCCGTCCCGGTCCGCAGCAGCGCGGTCGGCGAGGTCAGCCCGCTCGCCTCCACCCCGCCGGTCTCGACCGTGGCCTCCACCTCGCCGGCCAGCCCGGCCAGCGTCACTCCGCCGGTCTCGGCCTTCACCCGCACCTTCGTCCCGGCGGGCACGTCCACCTCGTACCCGACCCCGCAGTCGTCGCAGTCGTACGTCAGCGTCAGCGTGCCGTCCTTCAGCTCGTGGCTGCTCCTCGGCGCCTCGTCGTGGTAGCTCTGGTGCTCGGCCACCTTCACCGCGCTCCCGCCGCCACGTACGGTGACCCCGCCCGTGTGCGCCACGACCACCAGCTCCCGCACCGGCCCGCTCACGTCGTACGCGACGTCCCGCCGCTGCTCGTCGCCCCCGGCGAAGCACCCCGACATCCCGGCCAGCACCGCCCCGGTGATCGCCACCGCTCCCAGCATCCGCTTCATGACCGGCTCCCCTCCACGTCCGTTTCCCCGACGCCGAAGAGCCTCCCCCGCCGCACCCGGCGGCCGCCTCGCCCGCCCGGGCGGTTTCCCCGCCTCCCTCGCACGGGGGAGCCGGCCCGGCCGCGGCGTGCCGGGCCCCGGGAACGACGAAGGGCCCGGAGGCTTGATGCCTCCGGGCCCTTCGTTGCTACTGAGTAGCGGGGACAGGATTTGAACCTGCGACCTCTGGGTTATGAGCCCAGCGAGCTACCGAGCTGCTCCACCCCGCGTCGGTAGGTATGACCTTACGCGACTTCGGCCGGGATGCCTAATCGCTTTCCCCACGGCCCGGACCGGCGGCGGAACCGGCCCCGGGAACGCCGCAGGGCGGCCACCCCGTGAGGGGTGACCGCCCTGCGATCAGTGACCTGGCCCCTCCTGCCCGACGACGGGCAGGAAGGGGGACTCAGCCGGTGTACGGGCCGTAGTCGTAGTCGTCCAGCGGGACCGCCTGGCCGGAGCCGGCGCCGAAGGGCGACAGGTCGTAGTCGTCGTAGCCGACGGCCGAGTACATGGCGGCCTTGGCCTCCTCGGTCGGCTCGACCCGGATGTTGCGGTAGCGGGGCAGACCCGTACCGGCCGGGATGAGCTTACCGAGGATGACGTTCTCCTTGAGGCCCAGCAGCGGGTCCGACTTGGCGTGGATCGCCGCGTCGGTGAGGACCCGGGTCGTCTCCTGGAAGGAGGCGGCCGACAGCCAGGACTCGGTGGCCAGCGAGGCCTTGGTGATACCCATCAGCTGCGGACGGCCGGAGGCGGGGTGACCGCCCTCGGAGACCACGCGACGGTTCTCCTGCTCGAAGCGGCCGCGCTCGACGAGCTCGCCCGGGAGCAGCTCGGCGTCGCCCGACTCGATGATCGTCACGCGGCGGAGCATCTGCCGGATGATGATCTCGATGTGCTTGTCGTGGATCGACACACCCTGCGAGTTGTAGACCTTCTGGACCTCGGCGACCAGGTGGACCTGGACGGCACGCTGGCCCATGATCCGCAGCACGTCGTGCGGGTTGGTGGCACCCATGGTCAGCTTCTGGCCGACCTCGACCGCCTCGCCCTCGCTGACGAGCAGCTTCACGCGCTTCGAGACCGGGTAGGCGATCTCGTCGCTGCCGTCGTCCGGCGTGATGACCAGCTTGCGGGTCTTCTCGGTGTCCTCGATGCGGACCCGGCCCTGCGCCTCCGAGATCGGGGCCACACCCTTGGGGGTACGGGCCTCGAAGAGCTCGACGACACGGGGCAGACCCTGCGTGATGTCGTCACCGGCCACACCACCGGTGTGGAAGGTACGCATGGTCAGCTGGGTACCGGGCTCACCGATGGACTGGGCGGCGATGATGCCGACCGCCTCACCGATGTCGACCAGCTTGCCGGTGGCCAGCGAGCGCCCGTAGCACATGGCGCAGGTGCCGACGGCCGACTCACAGGTCAGGATCGAGCGGGTCTTGACCTCGCTGATGCCGTGGCGGATCAGCTCGTCGATCAGCACGTCACCGAGGTCGGTGTTGGCGGTGGCAAGGAGCTTGCCGTCCACCGTGATGTCCTCGGCGAGCATGCGGGCGTAGACGCTGGTCTCGACGTCGTCCGTCTTGCGCAGGACGCCGTCCGCACCGACGGTGCCGATCGCCAGCTTCAGGCCGCGCTCGGTGCCGCAGTCCTCCTCGCGGATGATGACGTCCTGGGAGACGTCGACCAGACGACGGGTGAGGTAACCGGAGTCGGCGGTACGCAGAGCGGTGTCGGCCAGACCCTTACGGGCACCGTGGGTGGAGATGAAGTACTCCAGAACGGTGAGGCCCTCACGGAACGACGCCTTGATGGGTCGCGGGATGGTCTCGTTCTTGGCGTTCGACACCAGACCACGCATACCGGCGATCTGGCGCATCTGCATCATGTTTCCACGGGCACCCGAGTCGACCATCATGAAGATGGGGTTCGTCTTCGGGAAGTTCGCGGCCATGGCGTCCGCGACCTCGTTGGTCGCCTGGGTCCAGATGCCGACGAGCTCCTGCTTGCGCTCGTCGTTGGTGATCAGACCGCGCTCGTACTGCTTCTGGACCTTCTCCGCCTTCGCCTCGTAGCCCTCGAGGATCTGGGGCTTGCTCGGCGGGACGATGACGTCCGAGATGGAGACGGTGACACCCGAACGGGTCGACCAGTGGAAGCCGGCCGCCTTCAGGTTGTCCAGGGTCGCCGCGACGGTGACCTTGGGGTAGCGCTCCGCCAGGTCGTTGACGATCGCGGAGAGCTGCTTCTTGCCCACCTCGTAGTCGACGAACGGGTAGTCCTCGGGCAGCAGCTCGTTGAAGAGCGCGCGGCCCAGGGTGGTGTTCAGGCGGAAGGACTCGCCCTCGAACCAGCTCGACTGACCCTCCTCGTCCACCGGCGGGGTCCAGCCGCGGGGCGGGACGGTGCCGATCGGCAGACGCAGCTCGATCGGGGCCTGGACGTCCAGCTCGCGGGCGTCGAAGGCCATGATCGCCTCGGCGGTCGACGAGAAGGAGCGGCCGGCGCCCTTCACGTTGTCGCGGTCCGAGGTCAGGAAGAACAGACCGAGCACCATGTCCTGGGTCGGCATGGTGACGGGGCGACCGTCGGCCGGCTTCAGGATGTTGTTCGAGGACAGCATCAGGATGCGGGCCTCGGCCTGCGCCTCCGCGGAGAGCGGCAGGTGGACGGCCATCTGGTCACCGTCGAAGTCCGCGTTGAACGCGGTGCAGACGAGCGGGTGGATCTGGATGGCCTTGCCCTCGACCAGCTGCGGCTCGAAGGCCTGGATGCCGAGGCGGTGCAGGGTGGGTGCACGGTTCAGCAGCACCGGGTGCTCGGCGATGACCTCTTCGAGGACGTCCCACACGACCGGGCGGGCGCGCTCGACCATGCGCTTGGCCGACTTGATGTTCTGCGCGTGGTTCAGGTCGACCAGGCGCTTCATCACGAACGGCTTGAAGAGCTCCAGCGCCATGGCCTTGGGCAGACCGCACTGGTGCAGCTTGAGCTGCGGGCCGACGACGATGACCGAACGGGCCGAGTAGTCGACTCGCTTGCCGAGCAGGTTCTGACGGAAACGACCCTGCTTGCCCTTCAGCATGTCGCTGAGGGACTTCAGCGGACGGTTGCCGGGGCCCGTGACCGGGCGACCACGACGGCCGTTGTCGAACAGGGCGTCGACGGCCTCCTGGAGCATGCGCTTCTCGTTGTTCACGATGATCTCGGGAGCACCGAGGTCGAGAAGCCGCTTCAGGCGGTTGTTGCGGTTGATGACGCGGCGGTACAGGTCGTTCAGGTCGGAGGTCGCGAAGCGGCCACCGTCCAGCTGCACCATCGGACGCAGGTCCGGCGGGATGACCGGGACGCAGTCCAGCACCATGCCGTTGGGCTTGTTGGTGGTCTGCAGGAACGCGGAGACGACCTTGAGGCGCTTGAGCGCACGGGTCTTCTTCTGGCCCTTGCCGGTGCGGATGATCTCGCGCAGGCGCTCGGACTCCTCCGCCAGGTCGAAGGTCTCGAGGCGGTCCTTGAGGGCCGCCGCGCCCATCGAGCCGGAGAAGTAGGTGCCGAAGCGGTCGCGCAGCTCGCGGTAGAGCAGCTCGTCGCCCTCGAGGTCCTGGACCTTGAGGTTCTTGAAGCGGGCCCACACCTCGTCGAGGCGGTCGAGCTCGCGCTGCGCACGGTCGCGCAGCTGCTTCATCTCGCGCTCGGCACCCTCGCGCACCTTGCGGCGCACGTCGGCCTTGGCGCCCTCGGCCTCCAGCTCGGCCAGGTCGGTCTCGGCCTTCTTGGCACGGGCCTCGAGGTCGGAGTCGCGGCGGTTCTCGATCTGCTGACGCTCGACCGAGACGTGCGCCTCCAGGGACGGGAGGTCGCGCTGGCGGCGCTCGTCGTCGACCCAGGTGATCATGTAGGCGGCGAAGTAGATGACCTTCTCGAGGTCCTTCGGCGCCAGGTCGAGCAGGTAGCCCAGACGGGACGGGACACCCTTGAAGTACCAGATGTGGGTGACCGGGGCGGCCAGCTCGATGTGGCCCATCCGCTCACGGCGCACCTTGGCGCGGGTCACCTCGACGCCGCAGCGCTCACAGATGATGCCCTTGAAGCGGACGCGCTTGTACTTGCCGCAGTAGCACTCCCAGTCCCGGGTCGGACCGAAGATCTTCTCGCAGAAGAGTCCGTCCTTTTCGGGCTTCAGGGTGCGGTAGTTGATGGTCTCCGGCTTCTTGACCTCGCCGTGCGACCACTGGCGGATGTCGTCGGCGGTGGCCAGGCCGATGCGGAGCTCGTCGAAGAAGTTGACGTCAAGCACTGGTCGTCAAGCCCTCTTTCGTAAGTCGAGAGTCGTTCGTGTGGTCTGAGGGGGGCCTGGGGGCGGGCCGGCTCTCAGTGGTTAAGAGCCGGCCCAACCTCCGTCAGACCTCTTCGACGCTGCTCGGCTCGCGCCGGGACAGGTCGATGCCGAGCTCCTCGGCGGCGCGGAACACGTCCTCGTCGGAGTCCCGCATCTCGATGGACTGGCCGTCCGAGGACAGCACCTCCACGTTGAGGCAGAGCGACTGCATTTCCTTGATGAGGACCTTGAAGGACTCGGGAATGCCGGGCTCGGGGATGTTCTCGCCCTTGACGATGGCCTCGTAGACCTTCACGCGGCCGAGAACGTCGTCGGACTTGATGGTGAGCAGCTCCTGCAGCGCGTAGGCCGCGCCGTACGCCTCAAGGGCCCACACCTCCATCTCACCGAAGCGCTGACCACCGAACTGCGCCTTACCACCGAGCGGCTGCTGGGTGATCATCGAGTACGGGCCGGTCGAACGGGCGTGCAGCTTGTCGTCGACCAGGTGGTGCAGCTTGAGGATGTACATGTAGCCGACCGAGACCGGCATCGGGAACGGCTCGCCGGAGCGGCCGTCGAACAGCCGGGCCTTGCCGGTGGAGTTCACCAGGCGCTCACCGTCACGGGTGAGGGTGGTGTTGTCCAGCAGGCCGGTGATCTCGTCCTCGCGGGCGCCGTCGAAGACCGGGGTGGCCAGGTTGGTGCCGCCCTGGACGGTGTCGGCGCCGATCGCCTGCAGGCGCTGGGCCCACTCGTCGGCGAGGCCGGAGACGTCCCAGCCCTGCTTGGCGAGCCACCCGAGGTGGATCTCCAGGACCTGTCCCGGGTTCATTCGGGACGGGACGCCCAGCGGGTTCAGGATGATGTCGACCGGGGTGCCGTCCTCCAGGAACGGCATGTCCTCGACCGGCAGGATCTTGGAGATGACACCCTTGTTGCCGTGGCGGCCGGCGAGCTTGTCACCGTTGGTGATCTTGCGCTTCTGGGCCACGTAGACGCGGACCAGCTGGTTCACGCCCGGGGGCAGCTCGTCGCCCTCTTCGCGGTCGAAGACGCGGACGCCGATGACCTTGCCGGACTCACCGTGCGGCACCTTCAGCGAGGTGTCGCGGACCTCACGGGCCTTCTCACCGAAGATCGCGCGGAGCAGGCGCTCCTCCGGGGTCAGCTCGGTCTCACCCTTGGGCGTGACCTTGCCGACCAGGATGTCGCCGGTGACGACGTCGGCGCCGATGCGGATGATGCCGCGCTCGTCGAGGTCGGCGAGGACCTCCTCGGAGACGTTCGGGATGTCCCGGGTGATCTCCTCGGGGCCGAGCTTGGTGTCACGGGCGTCGACCTCGTGCTCCTCGATGTGGATCGAGGAGAGGACGTCGTCCTGGACGAGGCGCTGCGACAGGATGATCGCGTCCTCGTAGTTGTGACCCTCCCACGACATGAACGCCACGAGCAGGTTCTTGCCGAGGGCCATCTCGCCCTCGTCGGTGCACGGGCCGTCGGCCAGCACCTGGCCGGCCTCGACCCGGGCGCCCTCGTCCACGAGCACCTTCTGGTTGAAGGCGGTGCCCTGGTTCGAGCGGGTGAACTTGGCGGCGCGGTACGTGGTGTACGTGCCGTCGTCGTTGGCCACGGTGACGTAGTCGGCCGAGACCTCCTGGACGACACCGGCCTTCTCGGCGGTGATGACGTCCGCGGCGTCGACGGCGCAGCGGTACTCCATGCCGGTGCCGACCAGCGGAGCCTCGCTCTTCAGCAGCGGCACCGCCTGGCGCATCATGTTCGAGCCCATGAGCGCGCGGTTGGCGTCGTCGTGCTCGAGGAACGGGATCATGGCGGTCGCGACCGACACCATCTGGCGCGGCGAGACGTCCATGTAGTCGATCTCGGTGCCGGGGATGTAGTCGATCTCGCCACCACGGCGGCGGACCAGGACGCGCGGCTCGGCGAAGTGCAGGTCCGCGGTCAGCGGCGCGTTCGCCTGGGCGATGACGTAGCGGTCCTCCTCGTCGGCGGTCAGGTAGTCCACCTTCTCGGTGACCACACCGTCGACGACCTTGCGGTACGGGGTCTCGATGAAGCCGAAGGCGTTGACCCGGCCGTACGAGGCCAGCGACCCGATCAGACCGATGTTCGGGCCTTCGGGGGTCTCGATCGGACACATGCGGCCGTAGTGCGAGGGGTGCACGTCACGGACCTCGAAGCCGGCGCGCTCACGGGAGAGACCGCCGGGGCCGAGCGCGGACAGACGACGCTTGTGGGTCAGGCCCGACAGCGGGTTCGTCTGGTCCATGAACTGCGACAGCTGGCTGGTGCCGAAGAACTCCTTGATGGAGGCGACGACCGGCCGGATGTTGATCAGGGTCTGCGGCGTGATCGCCTCGACGTCCTGGGTGGTCATGCGCTCGCGCACGACCCGCTCCATACGGGCGAGACCCGTACGGACCTGGTTCTGGATGAGCTCGCCGACGTTGCGCAGGCGGCGGTTGCCGAAGTGGTCGATGTCGTCGACCTCGACCACGATGTCGCGGCCCTCGTCGTCACGCCACTCGGTCTCGCCCGCGTGCAGCTTCACCAGGTACTTGATCGCACCGATGATGTCGGGCTCGGTGAGCACGCCGGAGTCCAGCGACTCGGCGTTGCCCAGCTTGCGGTTGACCTTGTAACGGCCGACCTTCGCGAGGTCGTAGCGCTTCGGGTTGAAGTAGAGGTTCTCCAGAAGCGTCTGCGCGGCCTCGCGCGTGGGCGGCTCGCCCGGGCGCAGCTTGCGGTAGATGTCCAGCAGCGCGTCGTCCTGGCCCTGGGTGTGGTCCTTCTCCAGGGTGGCGCGCATCGACTCGTACTCGCCGAACTCCTCGAGAATCATCTCGTTGGTCCAGCCGAGCGCCTTGAGCAGCACGGTGACGGACTGCTTGCGCTTGCGGTCGATGCGGACGCCGACCATGTCGCGCTTGTCGATCTCCATCTCCAGCCAGGCACCACGCGAGGGGATGACCTTGCAGGAGTAGATGTCCTTGTCGGACACCTTGTCCAGGGTGGAGTCGAAGTACACACCCGGGGAGCGGACGAGCTGCGAGACGACGACACGCTCGGTGCCGTTGATCACGAACGTGCCCTTGTGGGTCATGAGCGGGAAGTCGCCCATGAAGACCGTCTGAGACTTGATCTCACCGGTCTCGTTGTTGGTGAACTCGGCCGTGACGAAGAGCGGAGCCGCGAACGTGAAGTCGCGGTCCTTGCACTCGTCAATGGAGTTCTTCGGCGGCTCGAAACGGTGGTCGCGGAAGGTCAGCGACATCGACCCGCTGAAGTCCTCGATCGGGGAGATCTCTTCGAAGATCTCCTCCAGACCGGACTTCGTGGGGACGTCCTGACCACTCTCCAGGGCCGCCTCGACCCGGGACTTCCAGGCCGCGTTACCGAGCAGCCAGTCAAAGCTCTCGGTCTGCAGGGCCAGGAGGTTCGGGACCTCGAGGGGCTCCTTGATCTTCGCGAAGGAGACGCGGAGCGGGGCGGTGGATGCGGCGGAATTGTTCGAGGCGTTGCGCGGCGCGGCCAAGAGGGGGGTCCTTCCGAGGGCTCGGAGCTCACTACGCGCGTACCGGCCGGGCCTGGAAAGGCTTGGTCCCACCTCCCTCGCCACTGGCCTCTGCCGGGGGTGAAAACCCGAGGTCAGAGCCGTTTTGCGGAGGCGGTGCCAGACCCCTTCAGGGCAACGCAAACTCCGGGCGACGAGTCACGGAGCAGCTAACAGGCAGCGCAAAGGGACAGTGTAGCCAAACGGCACACTGCTGTCCAGCTCTGATTCGGAAACCGAATCGGAGACTCCTCCCGGTAGCCGGCGGGCGCGAACGCCCCCCGGGTACTGCACCGGCCCGGGCACTCCCGGGCCTTCACGACTCACCTGGAGTCACTTCCCGCCGGAGGTGCTGGTTATGCATCCAGCAGTGAACCAACCGGGCGGACTCGCGCCTTGAGAATCGCGCGCCGCGCCTGGTTCGTCAAGGGCCCGCCTCCGGCGCGGACCTCGACCCGTCCATCGCTGCGAACCCGCCCGGCGTTACAGAAGCCGTGGTGAGGGCCACTCTCGATGACAGCGATCACCATACCCGCCCGCACCGACACTGCCGAGTGCGCTCTCGGCCACACCGGTGGTTCCCCGCCGCCGGGCCCGCCGGGGGCCGGGAACGCGAAAAGGCCGGGCCGACCACCCGCGAGGGTGATCGGCCCGGCCCAGGCGTCCTCAGCCCGCAAGGGGGCTGGGGGGCACCTCCCGGCCGCTAGGGCCGGGGGAAAGTCACTTGACGGTGACCTTGGCGCCGGCGGCCTCGAGGGCAGCCTTGGCCTTCTCGGCAACGTCCTTGGCAACCTTCTCCAGGACCTTGGCACCAGCGGTGTCAACGAGGTCCTTGGCCTCCTTCAGGCCGAGGGAGGTCAGGGTGCGCACCTCCTTGATGACCTGGATCTTCTTGTCGCCGGCACCGTCGAGGATGACGTCGAACTCGTCCTGCTCCTCAGCGGCCTCGGCCGTCGGGCCGGCAACGCCGGCGGCGGCAACGGCGACCGGAGCGGCAGCGGTGACGTCGAACTTCTCCTCGAAGGCCTTCACGAAGGCAGCGAGCTCGATGAGGGTGAGCTCCTCGAACTGCGCGAGCAGCTCGTCCTGGGTCAGCTTCGCCATGATTGGCGTCCTTCCACTAATTCGGCAGGTGGTGCCGTATGTACGGGTTGGCGGGCGTACGGGCCCGCAGCGAGGCGTGAGCCTGCCGAATTACTCGGCGGCCTCGTCCTCGGCGGCGGGAGCCGGCGTACCGGCACCGCCCTGCTCGACCTTGTCGCGCAGCGCGTCCACAGTGCGGACGAGCTTCGACGGCAGGGCCTGGAAGAGCGCAGCAGCCTGGGACTGCTTGGCCTTCATGGCGCCGGCCAGCTTGGCGAGCAGCACCTCGCGGGACTCGAGGTCCGCGAGCTTCTTGATGTCATCGGCGGACAGCGCCTTGCCGTCAAGGACACCGCCCTTGATGACGAGAGCGGGGTTCTCCTTGGCGAAGTCACGCAGAGCCTTCGCCGACTCCACCGGGTCACCGGTGACGAAGGCGACAGCCGTCGGACCGTTGAACTGGTCGTCGAGCTCCGTGATCCCGGCCTCGTTGGCAGCGATCTTGGTCAGCGTGTTCTTCACCACGGCGTACTGGGCGTTGTCACCCAGCGAGCGACGCAGGGTCTTGACCTGCTTCACCGTCAGACCGCGGTACTCGGTCAGTACGGCCGCGTTCGAGGCGCGGAACTTGTCCGCGATCTCGGCGACGGCAGCAGCCTTGTCGGGCCTAGCCATAGGCTTACGCCTCCTTCCGTGATGTCGAAGTCCGGCCGACCGCAAAAGTCGACCATTCTCACCTCGGACCGCCGGACGGAAGGAAAGCTCCTGCAGAAAAGCAGATGAGCCCCGGTGCGCAGGCGCACGGGGCTCAGTACGACCTCGACAGGCCCACGTGCGAACACGGGGGACCCGGAAGTCCAAGCTCCAAACAATCCTGCGCGGGCTGCCTGCGCTGAAAGCGCAGATCCTTCGGTCACACACTCCCCTGCGGGCGCATGGCGACAACCAGCGGTCTTTGGCTTCGGCAACAGTAGCCGGAGCCCGCCGTCCGGGGCAAATCGCCCAGGATCACCGCCCACCGACGGGACGGCCGGGGCGCGACGGGAGGCCGGGACGGGAGGCCGGGACGGTCAGCGGGCCAGCGGGGAGACGTTGCGGACGCCCGCGTCCACGGTGTCCGCCTCGGCCGGGGCCTGGGCCGAGAGGCTGCCGGCGAACTCGGAGTAGAGCACCGAGTCGTCCGCCCGGCCGCCCTCCCCGGTGCCGGTCCGCTGGAGCTTGACCAGCTGGTCCTTGTCGTTGAGCCAGAGGTCCAGGGTCAGCGAGGCCGAACCCCCGGGGGCGAGCGCGGCGCGCAGGCCCTCCCGGCGGGCCGGGCTCAGCTGGGTCTGCGCGGCCGCGTACCGCTCGGCGTCGGTGGTGACCCGGTAGTGCACGACCGCCGAGTCCTCGAACTTCTCCTCGCCGAGGAACTGCGCCTCCACCCCGTCCGCGGTCGCGGCGGCCAGCGCCTCGACCGGGTTGAGCAGGTCGATCAGCCCGGCGTACGGGACCTCCCGGTGGCCGTCCGGGCCCGGCGTGCCGGTGAACCGCTCCCAGTGCCGGCCGCCGAGCCGGGCCGCGGTCGCGGCGTCGCCGCCCTGGTACGCCACGGTGTCCACGACGATCAGCTGCTCGGCCTCGGCCGGGGTGGAACGTTTGACCTGGAGGGCGGTCTTGGGCAGCCAGAACATCGGGCCGGAGCCGGCGTCCGGGCCGAGCCGGTAGCTGACCTTGGCCCGGCGGGCGGTCTGCATGGCCAGCTGGGCGGAGAGCAGGACGCCGTGCGGCGACCGGTCGGTCGGCTTGGCCGGGCCCGTCGGGGAGGCGCTGGTCGGCGTCGGCGTGCCGGAGGGCGCCGGCGGTGAGCCGTCACCCCCGCCGCACGCCGTCAGGCCGCCCGCCAGCAGCGTCGCGGCCACCACCGCCGCCAGCTGCCGCCGCACCGCCATGCCCGCTCCCCTTCCGTCCCTGACGCGCCTGTTCCGAGCCACCTTGCCACCAGGACCCCGGCCGACGGGCGGCGCCCCCTCCTCCGACCGGGTGAGCGGCCGACCGGCCCGGACCGGACCGGGGGCGGGGCGGGCTCAGCCCCCGAAGAGCCTGGAGAAGTCGGAGCTCTTGCCGACGTCGCCGAAGGCCGGCGCCTCGATCTTGGCCGCGGTGCCGAGGCCCGAGTACTTGACGGTGACGGCCTGCTGCTCGCCGTTCTTGTTGCTGTAGCCCTTGAGCTGGACCAGCTCCTGGGTGCCGTTGATCCAGAAGTCGACGGTCATCGTGTTGCCGCCCGCCGCGAGGGTCTGCTGGACGGCGGCGCGCTGGTCGCTGCCGAGCGCGGTCATAGCCTCGGTCAGCTTGGCGACGTCCTCCACCGCACGGTAGTGCGTGGTCTGGACCCCGCCGACGGCCTCCGCCCCGACCTTGGTCGGCTTGCCGGCCTGGGCCGCCACGGTGAGCTGGAGCACCGGGTTGCTCAGCTGGGTCACGGTCAGGAACATGCCGGCCATCGGGCCCACGCCCGGGTCCTGCGGGGTGACCTTCGCCCAGTGCTTCCCGGCCAGGGCGGCCGTCACGTCGGGGCCGCCGCCGAGGAAGATGTCGTCGCCGACCACCCGGGTCTTGGTGGACGCCTTGCCCTTGCCGGCCACGTCGATGTCGGTTCTCTGCTTCCACTGGGCGGTGCCGGTCATGGTGTTGTCCGGCAGGGCCAGCTCGACGTTGCCGTTGGCGGCCTTCTCCATCACCACGGCCGAGGCGGCCAGCGCGGCCTTCGGTTCGAAGCCGGAGGCCTTGCCGGCGGCCGGGTCCTCGGAGGACTTGGTGTCCGCCTTGCCGTCACCGCAGGCCGCCAGTCCTCCGACCAGCACGGCGGCTGTGACGGCGACGGAAGCGAGGCGCAGAGCACGCATGAAGAAACCCCCAATGAGGCCCGATTGTCAGGTAATACTCAGCGGACTCTAACGGATCGTCAAAGTCCGCCTGACAACGGCCACCCCCGGAACGGCTCAGCCGGTCGCCGCCGGGGTCTCCGTGGCCGCCACGGCCTCGGAGACGTCGGTCGTGGTGACCACCGTTCCGGCGCTGCCCTGGACCGTGGCGCGGAGCCGGACCAGCCGGTTCCCGGGCGCCACCCAGAAGTCGTAGCCGATCGTCGTGACCCCCTGCTGCCGCTGGTAGGCGAGCACCACGGCGAGCCGGTCGGGGCCGAGCCCCTCGTCGGCGCCGAAGTACTCGGCCACCGGCGCCGTGGCCCGGTAGTGCGCCACCGTGCCGCCGGCCAGCTGCTCGCCGCCGAGCGAGGTGAGCTTCCCGGCCAGCGCCATCGCGTGCGCCGGGCCGCCCGGATTGGCGACCAGCCCGCTCAGCCAGCCGCCCGCGTACGCCGCACCGGGCGCCCGCGGGTCCAGCGACTCGGCGTCGGCCCGCTCGGCCCGCTTCGCCGGCGCCCCGCCGTACGCGAGGTCGAGCGCGCCGTCCCGGGCCTGGAGCCGGCCGGTGCCCGACTCGTCGGTGACGGTCAGGTCGACGGCGTCCTTGGCGCCCCAGATGACGGTTCCGGAGGCGGTCCGCCGCCCGGCGGGACCCTCCTCGACGGTCTGGACCTGCGCGCCGCCGACGTCGTCCAGGGCCTGCGCGGCCGAGAGCAGCACCTGCTTGGGCGGCCGGACGGTCGCGGCCCCGTCACCCGGGGTGCGCTCCCCCGAGACGGCCATCAGGCTGCATGCGGTGAGACAGCCGGCGAGCAGCAGCAGGGCTGCCCCCCAGACGGCGGGGCGAAGGGCGGGCAGCACGGCACACTCCGGCAGTCACACAAGAAAGTCACATGATCCGACCGGCTGAGCGTACGACGCGCCACACCCCTCTTTCCCCCCGCCCCGGTCTCGATCCGGACACGACGACGGGCCCGCACCCCGGTGAAGGGGTACGGGCCCGTCGTACGGACTACTGCTGCGCCCAGGACGCGGCTACCGGTGTGAGCTCGGGGCTCAGACGGAAGCCGGGTCCTCCTCGACCAGGAGGTTGCGGGTGCGGTTCGGGTCCACCGGGATGCCGGGGCCGATGGTGGTGGAGACCGCGGTCTTCTTGATGTAGCGGCCCTTGGCGGCGGACGGCTTGGCGCGGAGCACCTCGTCCAGCGCGGCGGCGTAGTTCTCGACCAGCTGCTCGTCGGTGAAGGAGACCTTACCGATGATGAAGTGCAGGTTCGAGTGCTTGTCGACGCGGAACTCGATCTTGCCGCCCTTGATGTCGTTGACAGCCTTGGCGACATCGGGGGTGACGGTGCCGGTCTTCGGGTTCGGCATCAGACCACGGGGACCGAGCACGCGGCCGAGGCGGCCGACCTTGCCCATGAGGTCCGGGGTGGCGACGACGGCGTCGAAGTCCAGCTTGCCCTTGGCGACCTCGTCGATGAGCTCGTCGGCACCGACGATGTCGGCGCCCGCAGCACGCGCGGCCTCGGCACGCTCGCCGGTCGCGAAGACCAGGACCCGAGCGGTCTTACCGGTGCCGTGCGGGAGGATCACGGTGCTGCGGACCATCTGGTCGGCCTTGCGCGGGTCGACGCCCAGACGCATGGCGACCTCGACGGTGCCGTCGAACTTGGTGGTGCTGGTCGCCTTGGCGAGGCGGATGGCCTCGAGGGGGGCGTAGAGGCGGTCGCGGTCGACCTGAGCGTCCGCGGCCTTCAGAGCCTTGCTGCGCTTCACTGCTGCTCCTGAGTGGGGAATGGAGTCGTGGTATCGACGGGCCGCGCGGGCCCTACCACATGGACGAGAAGGGTGATCAGCCCTCGACCGTGATGCCCATCGACCGGGCGGTGCCGGCGATGATCTTGGACGCGGCGTCCAGGTCGTTGGCGTTCAGGTCGGGGAGCTTGACCGTGGCGATCTCGCGGACCTGGGCGGCCGTGAGCTTGGCGACCTTGGTCTTGTGCGGCTCGGCGGAGCCCTTCTCCACGCCCGCGGCCTTCAGGATGAGGCGCGCGGCCGGCGGCGTCTTCGTGATGAAGGTGAAGGTGCGGTCCTCGTAGACCGTGATCTCCACCGGCACGATCATGCCGCGCTGCGACTCGGTCGCAGCGTTGTAGGCCTTGCAGAACTCCATGATGTTGACGCCGTGCTGACCCAGCGCGGGGCCGACCGGCGGCGCCGGGTTGGCCGCACCGGCGTTGATCTGGAGCTTGATAAGCCCCGTGACCTTCTTCTTCTTGGGAGGCATTTCTCTCCGGGTCCTTCCGAGAGGTGATTGCTGGTGCGTGCCGAACCGGGGCGACACCCGGCCGCCAGCACACACATCGGACCAGGCTAACGCGGATGCGCCGCTGGACCAAAACGACTTCGGGGCGGAGCCGCAGCCCCGCCCCGAAGCCGAAGCTCAGTGCTAGTTCTTCTGGATCTGGTCGAAGGAGAGCTCGACCGGGGTCTCCCGGCCGAAGATCTCGACCAGGCCCTTGACCTTCTTCGAGTCCGGGTTGATCTCGTTGATGGTCGCCTGCAGGGTGGCGAACGGGCCGTCGGTGACGGTGACCGAGTCGCCGACCTCGAAGTCGAGGACCTGGATCTCGCTCGGCTTGACCGGCGAGGGCTTGCCGGCCTCCTTGGCCGCCTGGCGCTCGACGTCGGGCGCCAGCATCTTGACGACCTCGTCCAGGGTCAGCGGGTACGGGTCGTAGGCGTTGCCGACGAAGCCGGTGACACCGGGGGTGTTGCGCACGACGCCCCAGGACTCCGGCGTGAGGTCCATGCGCACCAGGACGTAGCCGGGGAGCTTGTTCTGGCGGATGGTCTTGCGGTCGCCGTTCTTGATCTGGACGACCTCCTCCTGCGGCACCTCGGCCTGGAAGATGTACTCCTCGACGTTCAGCGAGACCGCGCGCTGCTCCAGGTTCTGCTTGACCCGGTTCTCGTAGCCCGCGTAGGTGTGGATCACGTACCACTCGCCCGGCATGAAGCGCAGGTCCTCGCGGAACTTGGCGACCGGGTCGACCTCGACGGCGGGCTCGGCCTCGACCTCGGCCTCGACCTCGACCTCGTCGGCGGCCTCCTCGGCCTCCTCGACGGCGGGCTCCTCGTCGGACTCCACGTGCAGCGCGGCCTCCTCGGCCGGCTCGCCGGCCTCGGCCTCGTCGTACGCCTCGGCCTCGTCCTCGTCGCTGTCCGCGGCGTCCACGATCTGCTCGGCGGCCTCGACGTCGTCAGCCAGCTCGGCCGCGTCCAGCTCGGCGGCGACATCCGCCTCGCGGACGGTCTCGTCGGCGTCGTACAGGGGGGACTCAGACACGGTGGCTGCTTCTTTCCTGGAGATGGTGAAGGTGGCGCGCTCCAAGGCCGCTCCGGCGCCGCTCCGCTCACGCGGGCGCCGGCAACTGTCTCGGAGACTTCAACAGTACCGAGTCAACGGTAGCGGCCGCGTACGTCCGGCGCCGACAGCTCGACCCGGGCCGATGAATCGGCCCGGGTCGGGAAGCTGTTTCGAAGGTGGGGCGGCTCGGTCAGCCGAAGATCCAGAGGCTGAGCTTCGAGAACCCGTAGTCGAGACCGGCCACGAAGGCCATCACGACCACGACGAACACGACCACCACGGTGGTGTAGTTGACCAGCTCGCTGCGGGTGGGCCAGACGACCTTGCGCAGCTCGGCGATGATCTGCCGGTAGAACAGGGCGAGCCGGGCGAAGACGCCCTTCTTGGCCCGCTTGCCGGACTTCTTGTCGCCGGAGCGGCCGGCCCGCTTGCGGTCGCGACGCGACTCGCCCTCGGCGGGCGTGGTCTCGTCCGCGCCGTCGGCACCCTCGGGGTTGCCGCTCTCAGGCGTTGCGGTGGAGCCCGTGGTCTCCGTCACTCGTCCTCACCTGAATCCGGGTCCTGCCGAGCATCACCTGCGTACCCGATCGGGCACGAGCGGCCGGCTAAAGCGGTGCTGTTCGGTGCCCTCTCCGCATCAAGCCCGCTCGCTCTGTGGAGCGAACGGGCTGAATACGGATCAAGCAGCAGGGCAAGAGGGACTTGAACCCCCAACCGCCGGTTTTGGAGACCGGTGCTCTACCAATTGAGCTATTGCCCTACGGTGCCTCGCGGCTCCTGTAGCGACCACCAACCTACCGCATCTCCCGCCGCTGTATGCACAAGCGGTGAAAGCTTCGGCTTTCTCGGTGGCCGTCGAGCAGTGAGTGTACGTGGTCGAGGGGGGTTTGGTCGAACCTCTTCTTCAACGGCCCACGTCGGCGCGGTCGCCATGCGGACACCCCCGTACATATGGTGAAACCCCCATGCCCGGTCCGTCCCGATTCTGCGACCATGCAGGCATGAGCGCTTCCACCCCGCAGCCCGACAGTTCCGTCCGCCCCGCCGACCGACGGGTCTCCGCCCGGATCGGCGCCATCGCCGAGTCCGCGACCCTCGCCGTGGACGCCAAGGCCAAGGCCCTCAAGGCGGCCGGCCGGCCGGTGATCGGCTTCGGCGCCGGCGAGCCGGACTTCCCCACCCCGGACTACATCGTCGAGGCGGCCGTCGAGGCCTGCCGCGACCCGAAGAACCACCGGTACACCCCGGCGGGCGGCCTGCCCGAGCTGAAGGCCGCGATCGCCGCCAAGACGCTGCGCGACTCCGGCTACTCGGTGGACGCCTCCCAGGTCCTGGTGACCAACGGCGGCAAGCAGGCGATCTACGAGGCGTTCGCCGCGATCCTCGACCCGGGCGACGAGGTCATCGTCCCGGCCCCGTACTGGACCACCTACCCGGAGTCGATCCAGCTGGCCGGCGGCGTCCCGGTCGAGGTCGTGTCCGACGAGACCACCGGCTACAAGGTCTCGGTCGAGCAGCTGGAGGCCGCCCGCACCGAGAACACCAAGGTGGTGCTCTTCGTCTCGCCGTCCAACCCGACCGGCGCGGTGTACACCGAGGCCGAGGCCCGGGCCATCGGCGAGTGGGCGCTGGAGCACGGCCTCTGGGTGCTGACCGACGAGATCTACGAGCACCTGGTCTACGGCGACGCGAAGTTCACCTCGCTGCCGGCCCTGCTGCCCGCGCTGGCCGACAAGACCATCGTGGTCAACGGTGTCGCCAAGACGTACGCGATGACCGGCTGGCGGGTGGGCTGGGTGATCGGCCCGAAGGACGTCGTCAAGGCCGCGACCAACCTGCAGTCGCACGCCACCTCGAACGTCTCCAACGTCGCGCAGCGCGCCGCGATCGCCGCCGTCAGCGGCGACCTCTCCGCCGTGCACGAGATGCGCACCGCCTTCGACCGGCGCCGCAGGACCATCGTGAAGATGCTCAACGAGATCGAGGGCGTCCTCTGCCCCGAGCCCGAGGGCGCGTTCTACGTCTACCCGTCCGTCAAGGGCCTGCTCGGCAAGGAGATCCGCGGCAAGCGCCCGCAGACCTCGGCCGAGCTGGCCACCCTGATCCTGGACGAGGCCGAGGTCGCGGTCGTCCCCGGTGAGGCCTTCGGCACCCCGGGCTACCTGCGCCTGTCGTACGCGCTCGGCGACGCCGACCTGGTCGAGGGCGTCGGCCGGATCCAGAAGCTGCTCGCCGAGGCGACCGCCTGACGGCACCCGCCCGGCCCGGACCGCCCCCTTCACCCCTTCGGGGGACGTGAAGGGGGCGGTTCCCGTATCCGGGTCCGATGCGGCAGTATCGGCGAATGGAACGCCTGCTGAATCCGCGAGACGTCAGGGACCTCCCCAAGGCCCACCTGCACCTGCACTTCACCGGCTCGATGCGCCCCGCCACCCTGCTGGAACTGGCCGACAAGCACGGCGTCCGCCTGCCGGAGGCACTCAGCTCCGGCGAGCCGCCCAGCCTGCGGGCCACCGACGAACGCGGCTGGTTCCGGTTCCAGCGCCTCTACGACACCGCCCGGTCCGTCCTGCGGGACGAGTCCGACATCCGCCGGCTGGTCATGGAGACCGCCGAGGACGAGCGCCGGGACGGCTCCCGCTGGCTGGAGATCCAGGTCGACCCGACCTCATACGCGCCCCGGCTCGGCGGTCTGATCCCCGCGCTGGAGCTGATCCTGGACGCCGTCCGGCACGCCTCCGAGGCCACCGGCGTCGGCATCCGGGTCCTGGTCGCGGCCAACCGGATGAAGTCCCCGATGGACGCCCGGACCCTGGCCCGGCTCGCCGTCCGGTACGCCGACCAGGGCGTGGTCGGCTTCGGCCTCTCCAACGACGAGCGGCGCGGCCTCGCCCGGGACTTCGACCGGGCCTTCGACATCGCCCGCAGGGGCGGGCTGCTGGCCGCCCCGCACGGCGGCGAGCTGGCCGGCCCGGAGTCCGTCCGGGACTGCCTGGACGACCTCGGCGCGGGGCGGATCGGCCACGGCGTCCGGGCCGCCGAGGACCCGCGGCTGATGCAGCGGCTGGCCGACCGTCAGGTCACCTGCGAGGTCTGCCCCTCGTCCAACGTCTCGCTGGGCGTCTACGAGCGGGCCGAGGACGTCCCGCTGCGCCGGCTGTTCGACGCGGGCGTGCAGCTGGCGCTGGGCGCCGACGACCCGCTGCTGTTCGGCACCCGGCTGGCCGCCCAGTACGACCTGGCCCGCGACGTGCTCGGCTTCAACGACGCGGAACTCGCCGAGCTGGCCCGCCAGTCGGTGCGCGGCTCGTGCGCGCCGGAGACCACCCGCAAGGAGCTGCTGGCGGACATCGACACCTGGCTGCTGGACGGGTCCCGCCCCTGGGGTCCGCCCTCCGGGGCGGGGCCGTCCTCCGCGGCGGGGCCTAGAGCTTGACGCCCACCATGACCGGCTCGTTGACCAGCTCGACGCCGAACGCCGCCCGGACGCCGTCGCGGATCTCCCGGGCCAGCGCCAGAAGGTCCTCGGCGGTGGCCGCGCCCCGGTTGGTCAGGGCCAGCGTGTGCTTGGTGGAGAGGGTGGCCGGGCCGCTGCCGTAGCCCTTGCCGAAGCCCGCCTTGTCGATGAGCCAGGCGGCCGAGGTCTTGGTGCAGCCGTCCGGCGCCGGGTAGGCGGGGGCGGTGAGCTCGCGCTCGGCGGCCAGGGCCAGGAAGGCGTCGTACTGCTCGGCGGTCAGCACCGGGTTGGTGAAGAAGGAACCCGCCGACCAGGTGTCGTGGTCGGCCGGGTCGAGCACCATGCCCTTGCCCGAGCGCAGCCGCAGCACGGCGTCGTGGGCCTCGCGCAGCCCGACCGGCTCGCCCTGCTCGACGCCCAGGTGCCGGGCCGTCTCGGCGTAGGCGACCGGGGTGGAGAGCCCGCCGTGGTCGGCCAGCCCGAACCGGACCCGCAGCACCACGTAGCGGTCCGGGTCGGCCTTGAAGCGGCTGTGCCGGTAGGAGAAGGCGCACTCGGCGTTGGAGAGCGTCACGGTCTCGCCGGCCCGGCGGTCGTAGGCGACCACCTCGGTGACGGACTGCGCCACCTCCTGGCCGTACGCGCCGACGTTCTGGACGGGCGTGGCACCGGCCGAGCCGGGGATGCCGGCCAGGAACTCGATGCCGGCCAGGCCGTGCTCCACCGTACGGGCCACCGCCTCGGCCCACACCTCGCCGGCGGCCAGCTCCAGGGTGGTGCCGTCCAGCGCGAAGCCGGTGGTGGCGATCCGCAGGACCGTCCCGGGGAAGCCGGCGTCGCCGATCACCAGGTTGGAGCCGCCGCCGAGGACCAGCAGCGGCTCACCGGCGGCGTCGGCCTCGCGGACGGCGGCGACCACCTCGTCGTCGGTGGTCGCGGTCACCAGGCGGCGGGCCGGACCACCGAGCCGGAGCGTGGTCAGCGGGGCGAGGGGGGCGTCGAGTTCTACCAGCACGCCCACCAGCGTACGGGGAGGGGCCGGGCCGCCCCTCCCCCGCCGGGCGTCTCAGGCCAGCCGGACGACGGCGCGGGACATGCCCAGCACCTTCTGGCCGCCGTAGGTCGCCACCAGGTCGACCTGGACCTTGCGGTCGTCGAGCAGCTTGGCCACCTTGCCGGTGACCTCGATCACGGAGCCGACCCCGTCGTTGGGCACCGGCACCGGGCGGGTGAACCGCACGCCGTACTCGACCACCGCACCCGGGTCGCCGACCCAGTCGGTGACCACCCGGATCGCCTCGGCCATGGTGAACATGCCGTGCGCGATGACGTCCGGCAGGCCGACCTCCCTGGCGAACTTCTCGTTCCAGTGGATCGGGTTGAAGTCGCCGGAGGCGCCCGCGTACTGCACCAGTGTGGCGCGCGTCACGGGGAAGGACTGCGCGGGCAGCTCGGTGCCGGCCGCGACCTCGTCGAAGCTGATCGCCATGGTGCTACTCCCCCGCCTCGTCGGCGGCACGGGCCACCAGGGTCATGACCGACGTCACCACGTGCTCGCCGCTCGCGTCCGACACCTCGCCGCGCACGGTGAGCACGTCGTTGCCCGCGAGCGACTTGATGTTGTCGATGGTCACCGCGACCGAGAGGCGGTCGCCGGCCCGCACCGGGCGGGTGTACGCGAACTTCTGATCGCCGTGCACCACCCGGCTGTAGTCCAGGCCCAGCTCCGGGTCCTGGACCACCTGGGCGGCGGCCCGGAAGGTCAGCACGAACGGGAAGGTCGGCGGGGCGATGACGTCCTGGTGCCCGAGCGCCTTGGCGGCCTCCGGATCGGTGTACGCCGGGTTGGCGTCACCCACGGCCACCGCGAACTCGCGGATCTTCTCCCGGCCGACCTCGTACGGCTCGGTGGGCGGGTAGGTCCGCCCGATGAAGGAGGGGTCGAGTGCCACGGGCAAACTCCTCGTAAGTCCGGTGGATGGCAAAAAAGACTCCGGGCCGCACCCAGTGAGGGTGCGGCCCGGAGTCGAAGACCTGAATCACACAGGCCCGGCGCCCTGCAACAGGGTCAGCGGGTCTCGCGGTGCGCGGTGTGCGAGTTGCAGCGGGGGCAGTGCTTCTTCATCTCAAGACGGTCCGGGTCGTTACGCCGGTTCTTCTTGGTGATGTAGTTCCGCTCCTTGCACTCCACGCAGGCCAGCGTGATCTTCGGGCGGACGTCGGTGGCAGCCACGGGAGTGCCTTCCTTGGACAATGAATAAGAACACAACAAGAGTAGCCGACCGGGAGTGCGATCTCCCGACCGACTACGCGGGGTAGCGGTGACCGGACTTGAACCGGTGACACAGCGATTATGAGCCGCTTGCTCTACCAACTGAGCTACACCGCCACAGTGATCCGGAGCACAGCCGAAGCTGACTCCTTTTCACCAGAGCCCCCATGCGGAATCGAACCGCAGACCTTCTCCTTACCATGGAGACGCTCTACCGACTGAGCTATAGGGGCGAACGAGGAAGAGATTACACGTTCCGCGCCCAGAGGTGAAATCCGTATCCCGTGGCGAAGACCGCAGGTCGGCGGCGTGCACGGGCGAGCGATCGAAGGCCGGGTGTTCGACCGGCCTCCGGCGGCGCGGCCCGACCCGATACGACTAATGCCCGCCTCCCGGCGCCCCGCGCCCGCGCCCCATAGGCTCGACGCTCATTGATCGGGACGGACCGGGCAGTCGGACGGGCCAGCGCGAGAAGGAGCCGGGCGATGGACAGCGCAGCCGCCGACGGGCACTCCGGACCCGGCCCGGCGGCCAACCCGCTCGGGCACGGCCCCGTCCTGCTGCTCACCGACGCCCGGCTCGCCGACGGCCGGGTGGTGGACGTGCGGATCAGCGGCGACCGGATCCAGGCCGTCGGCACCGCCGGCAGCCTCGGCCCGCTGCCCGCCCTGCCCGGCACCCCCACCGCCACCACCGGCGCCCGGATCGACCTCAAGGGCTACCTGCTGCTGCCGGCCCCGGCCGAGGCGCACGCCCACTACGACGTCGCCTTCTCCGCCGCCCTGCCCAGCCCGCCGCCGGAGACCCCCGCCGACCTCACCCGGCGGGTCACCGAGGCCGCGCTCACCTCGCTCGGCTACGGCGCCACCGCCCAGCGCACCCACGTCCGGATCGGCGACGTGCATGGGCTGCGCCGGCTGGAGGCCGTGCTCACCGCCCGGCAGGCGCTGCGCGGGCTCGCCGAACTGCAGGCCGTCGCCATGCCCCGGCTGCTCACCGGCCGGGCCGGGGCGGACAGCCGGGCCCAGTTGCGCGACGCCCTCAAGCTGGGTGCGACGGCGGCCGGCGGCTGCCCGGAGCTGGACCCGGACCCGGCGGGGTACGTCCAGGTACTGCTGGAGGCCGCCCGGGAGGCGGACTGCCCGGTCGACCTGCACACCACGGGCGCCGACCCGGTCCAGCTGGCCCGGCTGGCGAGCGCGCTGGCACCGCTGCGGCCGCGGGTGGTGCTCGGCCCGTGCGGATCGCCGGCGCCGGGCGCCGCGACGGTGCTGGCCACCAGCGGCGTCCGGGTGGTCTGCCTGCCGCAGAACGGCCGCTGCAGCGGGCTGGAGGGCCGGGCCGCCGAGCAGCGACCGGGGCTGCTGCGCGAGCTGCTGGAGGCCCGGGTGCCGTTCGCGGCGGGCAGCGGCTCGCTGCGCGACCCGGCCAACCCGGTGGGGCGGGCCGATCCGCTGGAGGCCGCGTACCTGCTGGCGGCGGGCGGGCTGATGGCGCCGGAGGCGGCGTACGACGCGGTGGCCAACCAGGCGCGGGCTGCGCTCGGACTGCCGCCGGTCCGGGTGGACGCCGGGTTCCCCGCGGAGCTGCTGGCGGTGCGCGGGGACAGCCTGGCGGGGGCGCTCGCGGGCGGGCACAGCCGCCTGGTGGTGCACAGCGGACGGGTGGTCAGCCGGACCAGCGCGGTGCGGGAGTTCGCCGACACGGTGGTGCTGGCGCTGCCCCGGCAGTCGGGGAGCACGGGCGGGGGCTGACGGGGTGGGCTGACGGAGTGGGGGCTGAGCAGGTGACGGGGCGCGCGGTGTTGTCCGCGCGCCCCTCCCCACCTGCTGGCCGCCGCCGGGGCGGCGGAGCGGCCCCAGGCATCCCCCACACGGAGCGGGGCCGCTCCCTCACCGCTGACGCTACGCCCGCCAACGGGCCGTCCCGGCCGGTCTTGACGCCCTCCTGTCGTCCGCCGGCCTCCCCCTGACGCTCCTTTGACGCTTCTCCGGGCCGGCCGGAGCGGCCTCAGGGCTCGTAGCGGTAGCCGATCCCGGGCTCGGTGATCAGGTGGCGCGGCCGGCCCGGGTCGCGTTCCAGCTTGCGGCGCAGCCCGGCCAGGTAGACCCGCAGGTAGTTGCCGTGCCCCTCCTGCGCCGGACCCCAGACCTCGCGCAGGATCTGCCGCCCGGGCACCAGCCGGCCCGGGGCGGCGAGTAACAGGGCGAGGATCCGCCATTCGGTGGGGGTCAGCCGGACCGGGCCGTCGGGGCCGGTCACGGTGGTGGCGGCGAGGTCCACGGTGTGGTCGCCGATCACCGCCGCGGCCGGGGCGGGGCCGCCCGGCGGCCGGCGCAGCACGGCGCGCAGCCGGGCCAGCAGCTCTTCCATCAGGAACGGCTTGGTGAGGTAGTCGTCCGCACCGGCGTCGAGCGCGTCGACCTTGTCGGCGGCGCCGGAGCGGCCGGAGAGCACGATGATCGGCACGGCGCTGCGGCGGCGCAGGCCCCGGATCACCTCCATGCCGTCCAGGTCGGGCAGGCCGAGGTCGAGCAGGACGGCGTCGGGCGTGGTCTGCGCGGCGCGGTCCAGGGCCTCGCCGCCGCTGGCGGCCGTCCGGACGGCGTACCGGCGGGCGCTGAGGTTGATCCGCAGGGTGCGCAGCAGCGCCGGTTCGTCGTCGACGATCAGGATCTCGCTCATGCGCCCACCTCGCTCCGCTCGACGGTCGCTTCGCGAGACGCGCACCACCGGACGACTCGCTCGCTCCGCTCGCTCATGCGCCCACCCCTCCTGCCCGGTCGTCCGGGCGGTTGTCGTGAACGGTCTGCGCGGCGGGCAGGGTGAGCAGCATCGTGGTGCCGCCGCCGGGGGTGTCCTCGACCTCCAGGCTGCCGCCCATGGCCTCGGCGAGGCCGCGGGAGAGCGCGAGCCCCAGGCCGACGCCGGTGGTGTTGTCGGTGTCGCCGAGGCGCTGGAAGGGCAGGAAGACGCGGTCGCGGTCCTCTGGGGCGATGCCGGGGCCGCGGTCGATCACCCGGACCTCGACCCGTTCGGCGTGGTGGCTGGCGGCGACCAGCACGGGCGCACCGGGGGCGTTGTGCCGCAGTGCGTTGGTGACGACGTTGGCGAGGACGCGCTCCAGCAGCGGCGGGTCGGCCAGCACCGCCGGCACGGTGTCGAGGTCGAGCGGCTGGACGGGCGCGTACGGGTCCGCCAACGAGTCCAAGGCCCTGGGCAGGATCTCGTCGAGGTGCGTCTCGGCGAGGTGGAGGGTGAGGGCGCCGGCCTGGAGGCGGCTCATGTCGAGCAGGTTGTCCACCAGCCGGGTGAGCTTGACCAGGGACTCGTCGGCGGTGGCGAGCAGCTCGGCCTGGTCCTCGGGCGAGAACTCGACGTCCGGGCTGCGCAGCGAGCCGACCGAGGCGAGGGCGGCGGCCAGCGGGGTGCGAAGGTCGTGGCTGACGGCGGCGAGCAGGGCGGTGCGCATCCGGTCGGCGGCCTTGATCGGCTCGACCTCGGCCGCGACCACGGCGAGCCGGTCACGTTCCAGGGCGGCGGCGACGTGCGCGGCGAAGGCGGTGAGCACGCGCTGGTCGGCGGCGGGCAGCCGGCGGCCGGTGAGGACGAGCACGGCGTCGGGGCCGACCGGGATCTCGGTGGTCTCCCCCGGCTGCGCGGGCCCCGGGCCTGCCTCGCCCTCCCCGTCGCAGCGGGCCAGCACCTCGCCGCCGGTGCGTTCCAGCAGGGCGACGGAGTCCATGCCGAAGGCCGTCCGGGACTTCTCCAGCAGTGCGGGCAGCGCGTCGGCGCCGCGCAGCACGCTGCCGGCGAGGGTGGAGAGGGTTTCCGCCTCGGCGGTGGCCCGGGCGGCCCGGGTGGTGAGCCGGCTCGCGTGGTCGACCACGGTGGAGACGGCCAGCGCGACGGCGGCGAAGACGACCAGCGCGACGATGTTGTTGGTCTCGCCGATGGTCAGGGTGTGGACGGGCGGGATGAAGAAGTAGTTCAGCAGCACCGAGGCGACGACGGAGGCCAGCAGCGCCGAGGTGGCGCCGCCGAGCAGGGCGACGATCACCACGCCGAGCTGGAAGATCAGGGCGTCGGTGGTGAGGTTGACGGTGTGGTGCGCCTGCGAGAGCACCGCGGTGAGCAGCCAGGGCAGGACCAGCCCGGCGACGTACCCGGCGACGGTGCGGCGCCTGGAGTGTCGGCGTCCGAGCGAGGGCAGCCGGCCGCGGCCGGTGAACTCGTGGGTGACCATGTGGACGTCGATGTCCTCGGAGGCGTCCACGGTGGTCTCGCCGATGCCGGGGCCGGTGAGGAAGCGGGTGATCCGGCCGCGGCGGCTGGTGCCGAGGACCAGCTGGGTGGCGTCGTGGGCGCGGGCGAAGGCGAGCAGCGCGGTGGGGATGTCGTCGCCGACCACCACGTGGTAGGTGCCGCCGAGGGTCTCGACCAGTTGCCGCTGCTGGGCGAGCGCGCCGGAGGAGGCGCCGGCCAGGCCGTCGCTGCGGGTGACGTGGACGGCGAGGAGGTCACCGCCGGCGGTGCGGTCGGAGATCCGGGCGGCGCGGCGGATCAGCGTCTCGCCCTCGGGGCCGCCGGTGAGGGCGACCACGACGCGTTCGCGGGTCTCCCAGACGCGGTCGATGTTGTGGCTGGCCCGGTAGTCGCGCAGCCCCTCGTCGACCCGCCCGGCCACCCAGAGCAGCGCGAGCTCGCGCAGGGCCGTCAGGTTGCCGACCCGGAAGTAGTTGGAGAGCGCGGCGTCCACCTTCTCCGCCCTGTAGACGTTGCCGTGGGCCATCCGGCGGCGCAGCGCCTGGGGGGCCATGTCGACGAGTTCGATCTGGTCGGCCCGGCGGACCACCTCGTCCGGGACGGTCTCGCGCTGGGGGATGCCGGTGATCTTCTGGACGACGTCGTTCAGCGATTCCAGGTGCTGGACGTTGACGGTGGTGATGACGTCGATCCCGGCGTCCAGCAGCTCCCCGACGTCCTGCCAGCGCTTGGCGTGCCGTCCGCCGGGGATGTTGGTGTGCGCCAGCTCGTCCACCAGCACCACCGCCGGGCGCCGCTTCAGCACCGCGTCGAGGTCCATCTCCTCGAACTCGGCGTCGCGGTAGGAGCGGGTGAGCCGGGGGACGGTCTCCAGGCCGGTGAGCATGGACTCGGTGTGCCGCCGCCCGTGGCACTCGATGAAGCCGACCACGACGTCGGCGCCGCGTTCCCGTCTGCGCCGGGCCTCGTCCAGCATCCGGTAGGTCTTGCCGACACCGGGGGCGGAACCGAGGTACACCCTCAGCCGGCCGCGGCGGGGGCCGGTGCCGGGGGTGAGGTCGCGGGCCATGGGCGCTGCTCTTTCGTCTTCTTCGTACGAGGGTCGTCTTCTTCGCACGAGGGTCAGGGCGTACGTCGGCCGACCCGGGCGCGGGGTGGTTCCCCGGCCCGGGTCGGCCCGTCTCACCGGTCCAGCCGGTCGGCCGTCACTTTCGCCGGCCTCACTTCTGCTGTGCCAGTGCGGTGTTGAGCAGGACGACGTTGACGCCCTGCTGTCCGAGGAAGCCGAGCGAGGGGCCCTCGGTGTACTTCTCGATCAGCTTGTTCAGCGTCTCGGGCGAGACGTTGCCACGGATCCTGGCGACCCGGTCGACCTGCTCCTTGGCGTAGGCCACGGAGATGTGCGGGTCGAGGGCGGAGCCGGAGGCGGTGACGGCGTCGGCGGGCACGCTCGCCGGGTCGACGCCGTCGAACTCGGCGACGGCCTTGCGGCGGTCCTCGACCGTCTTGGTGAGGTCCTCGCTGTTCGGGCCCAGGTTGGAGGCGCCGGAGACCTTCCCGTCGTACTTGTTGGCCGACGGCCTCGGCTGGAACCACTTCGGGTCCGGGACGGCCTCCTCGTCGGCGTCGTCCGGGTTCTTCTTCGGCAGGTCGTAGCTCTGGCCCAGCAGGCTGGAACCGATCTCCTTGCCGTCGGCGGTCCTCACGATCGAGCCGTTGGCCTTGTCGCCGAACACGGCCTGGCCGATGCCGGTGACCAGCAGCGGGTAGGCGAGGCCGAGGATCACCGTCATCACCAGCAGCATCCGCAGCGCGGTGAAGTGCGTGCGCACGGTGGTGGGCAGGGGCTTGGACATCTGGGGTTCTCCTCTCTCAGCTCAGGCCGGGGATGAACTGGACGACGAGGTCGATCAGCTTGATCCCGACGAAGGGGACGACCAGCCCGCCGAACCCGTACAGCCCGAGGTTGCGGCGCAGCAGGGAACTGGCGTCCGAGGGGCGGTACTTGACGCCGCGCAGGGCGAGCGGGATGAGGCCGACGATGACCAGGGCGTTGAACACGATGGCCGAGGTGATCGCGGACTGGGGGCTGTGCAGGCCCATGACGTTGAGCTTGTCCAGGCCCGGGTAGACCGCGGCGAACATCGCCGGGATGATCGCGAAGTACTTGGCGACGTCGTTGGCGATCGAGAAGGTGGTCAGCGCGCCGCGGGTGATCAGGAGCTGCTTGCCGATCTCGACGATCTCGATCAGCTTGGTCGGGTTGGAGTCCAGGTCGACCATGTTGCCGGCCTC
The DNA here is from genome assembly GCF_017813315.1 of Kitasatospora sp. RG8. Classification (NCBI taxonomy): domain Bacteria; kingdom Bacillati; phylum Actinomycetota; class Actinomycetes; order Kitasatosporales; family Streptomycetaceae; genus Kitasatospora; species Kitasatospora sp. RG8. The sequence continues at coordinate 50,561 of NZ_JAGIYX010000016.1, read as the reverse complement.
CTTGGCCGCCATGGTCCCGGTGTTCATCGCGACGCCGACGTCGGCCTGGGCGAGGGCGGGGGCGTCGTTGGTGCCGTCGCCCGTCATCGCGACCAGCTTGCCGCCGGCCTGCTCCTTCTTGATCAGGGCCATCTTGTCCTCGGGGGTGGCCTCGGCGAGGAAGTCGTCCACGCCGGCCTCCTCCGCGATCGCCCTGGCGGTCAGCGGGTTGTCGCCCGTGATCATGATGGTCTTGATGCCCATCCGGCGCAGCTCGTCGAACCGCTCCCGCATGCCCTCCTTGACCACGTCCTTGAGGTGGATGACCCCCAGGACCCTGGCCGGGGCGGTGCCCGCCCTGGCGGCGACCACCAGCGGGGTGCCGCCGGCCGCGGAGATGCCGTCCACCAGGGTGGAGACCTCGTCGGTGACGGTCCCGCCGTTGCCGGTCACCCAGGTGGTGACGGCGGCGGCCGCGCCCTTGCGGACCTGGTGCAGGCCGTCGGCCTCGTCGAGGTCGACGCCGGACATCCGGGTCTGCGCGGTGAACGGCACCCAGGTGGCGTGCGCCAGCTCGCCCTGGGCGCGGGCCCGCAGGCCGTACCCGGTCTTGGCGAGGACGACGATCGAGCGGCCCTCCGGGGTCTCGTCGGCCAGCGAGGAGAGCTGGGCTGCGTCCGCCAGCTCCTCGGTGGAGACGCCGGCGGCGGAGAGGAACTCGGCGGCCTGGCGGTTGCCGAGGGTGATGGTGCCGGTCTTGTCGAGCAGCAGCGTGTTGACGTCACCGGCGGCCTCGACCGCGCGGCCGGACATCGCCAGCACGTTGCGCTGCACCAGCCGGTCCATGCCGGCGATGCCGATCGCGGAGAGCAGCGCGCCGATCGTGGTCGGGATGAGCGCCACGATCAGGGCGACCAGCACGATCATCGACTGCGGGGCGCCCGCGTAGGTGGCCATCGGCTGGAGGGTGACGACCGCGACCAGGAAGACGATGGTCAGCGAGGCCAGCAGGATGTTCAGCGCGATCTCGTTCGGCGTCTTCTGCCGGGCCGCGCCCTCGACCAGCGCGATCATCCGGTCGATGAACGACTTGCCCGGCTCCGAGGCGATCCTCACCACGATCCGGTCCGACAGCACCTTGGTGCCGCCGGTGACGGCGGAGCGGTCGCCGCCGGACTCGCGGATGACGGGCGCGGACTCGCCGGTGATCGCCGACTCGTCGACGGAGGCGACGCCCTCGACGACGTCACCGTCGCCGGGGATGATCTGCCCGGCCTCGACCACCACGTGGTCGCCGAGGCGCAGCGCGGTGCCGGGGACCTCCTCCTCGCCCTGGCTCTTCGGCCAGTCCAGCAGCCGGCGCGCCATGGTGTCGGTCTTGGTCTTGCGCAGCGTGTCGGCCTGCGCCTTGCCGCGGCCCTCGGCGACGGCCTCGGCCAGGTTGGCGAAGACCGTGGTGAGCCAGAGCCAGACGGTGATCGACCAGGCGAACACGCTCGGGTCGGCTATCGCCGCCACGGTGGTGACCACCGAGCCGACCTCGACCACGAACATCACCGGGTTCTTCACCATCACCCGGGGGTCGAGCTTCTTCACCGCGTCGGGAAGGGAGGACACGATCAGCTTCGGGTCCAGCAGGCCGCCGGAGACTCTGTGCGGCGCCGCCGCGGCGGGCGCCTCCGGCTGTGCGGCCGGCTTGTCGGTAAGGGTGGACGACATCAGGAGAGACCTTCCGCGATCGGCCCGAGGGCCAGGGCCGGGAAGTAGGTGAGGCCGACGACGATCAGGACGACGCCCGACAGCAGGCCCACGAACAGCGGCTTGTGGGTGGGCAGGGTGCCCGGGGTGGCGGGGACGGGCTGCTGCTGCGCGAGCGAGCCGGCCAGCGCCAGGACGAAGACCATCGGCAGGAACCGGCCGAACACCATCGCCAGGCCGATCGCGGTGTCGTACCAGTCGGTGTTGACGGTGATCCCGCCGAACGCCGAACCGTTGTTGTTCGCCCCCGAGGTGAACGCGTACAGCACCTCGGAGAAGCCGTGGGCACCGGAGTTCAGCATCCCGGCCCGCTCGCCCGGCAGCGCCATCGCCACCCCCGTGCCGATCAGCACGATCGTCGGCGTGGTCAGGATGTACAGGGAGGCGAACTTCATCTCCCGCCCGCCGAGCTTCTTGCCCAGGTACTCCGGGGTGCGCCCGACCATCAGACCGGCCACGAACACCGCCACGATCGCCAGGACCAGCATCCCGTACAGGCCCGAGCCCACCCCGCCGGGCGCGATCTCGCCCAGCATCATGTTGAACATGGCGATCCCGCCGCCGAACGGCGAGTACGAGTCGTGGAAGGAGTTCACCGCACCCGTCGACGTCAGCGTCGTCGACGCCGCGAACAGGCTGGACGCCGCGATGCCGAACCGCTGCTCCTTGCCCTCCATCGCCGCACCGGCCGCCTGCATCGCCGCGCCGGAGTGCTGCGCCTCGAAGAAGGTGATCAGCGCGACCGAGGCCGCCCAGAACAGGCCCATCACCGCGACGATCGCGTAGCCCTGGCGGTGGTCGCCGACCATCCTGCCGAAGGCGCGCGGCAGCGCGAACGGGATCAGCAGGATGAGGAAGATCTCCAGGAAGTTGCTCAGCCCGGTCGGGTTCTCGAACGGGTGCGCCGAGTTGGCGTTGTAGAAGCCGCCGCCGTTGGTGCCCAGCTCCTTGATGACCTCCTGCGAGGCCACCGGCCCGCCCGGGACCGCCTGCGGGTCACCCACCAGGGTCGCGACCTCGTGGAAGCCGTGGAGGTTCTGCACCACCCCGGTCGCGACCAGGGCGAGGGCGAACACGACCGACAGCGGCAGCAGCAGCCGCAGGCAGATCCGGGTCAGGTCCACCCAGAAGTTGCCCAGGCGGTCCGTCCGGTTGCGGGTGAACCCGCGGACGAACGCCGCCACCACCGCGATACCCACGGCGGCGGACACGAAGTTCTGCACCGCCAGACCGGCCATCTGCACCAGGTGCCCCATCGCGGCCTCGCCGCCGTAGGACTGCCAGTTGGTGTTGGCGACGAACGAGATCGCGGTGTTCCAGGCCTGGTGGCCCTCCATCTGCGGAACGCCCAGGCTCAGCAGCAGGTGGCCCTGCAGGCGGATCAGGCCGTAGAGGAAGAGCACCGAGACGGCCGAGAACGCCAGCACCGAACGCAGGTACACCGGCCAGCGCTGGTCGGCGTCACCGTCCACGCCGATCACCTTGTACAGGCCGCGCTCGACTCTGAGGTGCTTGGAGGTGGTGAGGATGCGGGCGATGTAGTCGCCCAGGGGGCGGTAGCACAGGGCCAGGGCGCCGACCAGCGCGAGGACCTGCAGCCAGCCCGTGAGAGTGGAGCTCATGTCAGAACTTCTCCGGGTAGATCAGCGCCACGACGAGGTAGCCGACGAGGGCGACGGCCACGAGCAGACCCACGATGTTCTCGACGCTCATGCGCCCACCTCGCTCCGCTCGGCGGGCGCTTCGCGCCACACGCCGCCACTGATGGTTCGTTCGCTGCACTCACTCACAGCTTCTCCACCCCCCGCGCGATCAGGGCGATGACGGCGAACACGGCGACCGTGACACCGACGTAGATGAGATCGGACATGGGCTCCACCACAGTGGTTCGGGGGTGGCCGCGAGCGCCCTCTGCGGGGCCCGTGCGGCGCCGGCGGAGGGCCGGCAGAGCCAGCCAAGCGCCTGCACGGGGCGTCACCGCGGTTCTTGACGCCCTCCATACGGATCCCGTTCGCTTGTTGACGAGGTCCATACGGGACCGCTCCCGGGCCGGCCGCGCCGGGGAACACGCCGAAGGGCCCCGGACAGCGCGGTGCTGTCCGGGGCCCTGGTGCGAGGTGTCAGGCGTTCTCGGGCGCCGGCAGCTTCTCGTACTCCGACCGCGCAGCCGGCTCACCGCGCCGGACCGCGCCGGGGGCCCGGCGGGACGGGTGGTACGCCTTGCTGGAGGAGGTGAGCTGCCACGGCACGCTGATCACCATCACGCCCGAGGTGAACAGCAGCCGGCTCTTCAGCCAGAGCGCCGACTGGTTGTGCAGCAGGTGCTCCCACCAGTGCCCGACCACGTACTCGGGGATGAACACCGCCACCGCGTCGCGCGGGCTGCTGCGGCGGTACTCGCGGACGTACTGGACGACCGGCTTGGTGATCTCCCGGTACGGCGAGGCCAGAACCTTGAGCGGCACCTGGACGTCCAGTTCCTCCCACTGCCGCTCCAGCTCCTGGGTGGCGTCGTTCTCGACCGCGACCGTCAGCGCCTCCAGCGAGTCCGGCCGGAACGCCTGCGCGTAGCCGAGCGCCCGCAGGGTGGGCTTGTGCAGCTTGGAGACCAGCACGATCCCGTGGACGTTGGACGGCCGCACCGACTCGGCGTTCGGGTCGTCCACCGCCAGTTCCTCGGCCACGCTGTCGTAGTGCCGGCGGATGCCGCGCATCATCACCCAGAGCACCGCCGCAGCGACCACGGCCAGCCAGGCGCCCTGCGTGAACTTGGTCAGCAGCACGATGACCAGCACCAGCGCCGTGGTGACCGCACCGAAGGCGTTGATCACCCGGGAGCGCTGCGCCGAGCCGCGGACGGCCGGGTCGGTCTCGGTGCCCAGCACCCGGTTCCAGTGCTTCACCATCCCGATCTGGGAGAGCGTGAACGAGGTGAAGACGCCCAGGATGTAGAGGTGGATCAGGCTGGTGACGTCCGCGTCGTACAGCCAGAGCAGCCCGCCGGCCACCACCGCGAGCGCGATGATGCCGTTGGAGAAGGCGAGGCGGTCGCCGCGGGTGTGCATCTGCCGGGGCAGGTAGCGGTGCTCGGCCAGGATCGAGGCCAGCAGCGGGAAGCCGTTGAACGCGGTGTTGGCCGCCAGGATGAGCACCAGCGCGGTGACGGCCTGGATGAAGTAGAAGAGGAAGCTCTGGTCCCCGCCGAAGATCGCGGCCGCCAGCTGGGCGATCACGGTCTGCTGCGGCGCGGTGTGGCAGTCCCCGGGGAAGCCGGTCAACTGGCAGGCGTCGTCGGTGATGTGCACCTTGGACATCAGGGCCAGCGCGGTGATGCCGACGAACATGACCACGGCCGTGGTGCCCATCACGGCCATCGTGGCGGCGGCGTTCTTCGACTTGGGCGCGCGGAAGGCCGGCACGCCGTTGGAGATCGCCTCGACGCCGGTCAGCGCCGTACAGCCGGAGGCGAACGCCCGCAGGCCCAGCATCAGCAGGCCGAGGCCGGCCAGGGTGTCCTTCCCGTCCACCGGCAGGACCCCGTACGAGGCGCTGGCCGCCACCGGGGTGTGCCCGAAGGCCGCCTTGACCAGGCCGGTGACCACCATCAGCACGATGCCGCCGATGAACAGGTACGTCGGCGCCGCGAAGGCCTTGCCGGACTCCCGGACCCCGCGCAGGTTCATCGCCGCCAGCAGGACGACGAAGCCGACCGCCAGCTCGACCCGGTAGTCGGCCAGCGAGGGCAGCGCCGAGATGATGTTGTCGACGCCGGAGGCCACCGACACCGCGACCGTCATCACGTAGTCGACCAGCAGCGACGCCGCCACCACCAGGCCTGAGTTGGCGCCCAGGTTGCGGGACACCACCTCGTACGAGCCGCCCCCGCTCGGGTAGGCGTGCACGACCTGGCGGTACGACATCACGACGACCGCCATCAGCGCGACCACACCGGCCGCGACCCACGGGGTCAGGTACAGGAAGGCGGTGCCACCGACGGTGAGCACCAGCAGGATCTCCTGGGTCGCGTAGGCGACCGAGGAGAGCGGGTCGGAAGCGAAGATCGGCAGCGCCAGCCGCTTGGGGAGCAGCGTCTCGCCCAGCTCTTCGCTGCGCATGGCCTTGCCGATCACTAGGCGCTTGAGCGCCTGGGGCACGTTGAACACATGGGCGAGCGTAAGGGCGTTTATCGGGGTGGCAATAAGCCTCGACGGAGTACCGGGCGGGCCCTGCACGCCCATTGGGCGGAGTGTTCCCGCAGGTCGCAGCCGCTATGTGCGGGACCTTTCGGGGCGGGCGGGGGCGTTTCGAGGGCGTTAAGCCCCCCCGTTAAGACATCGTCAAGATATGACGATCGGATGGGATGATTTGGACATTTCCGTTCATATCTCCCCCTCGGCCCCTGCCCCGCCGTGCCGCTCCCCGCACCGCCGCTCCCCGCACCGCACCACGTCGCCGCTCCTCGCCCCGCACCGCACCACGTCGCCGCTCCTCGCCCCGCACCGCACCACGTCGCCTCGCCGCTCCCCGCCCGCCCCGTCACATCCGCATCCGGAGCCGGCAGACCACCGCGTCGGTGTGGCGGCGCAGGGCCCGGTCGATGACGGCGCCGCGCCGGTTCTGCAGCGCCCGCTGCCAGAAGCGGACCGGCTCGACCTCGGGGATCAGCACGGTCAGGCGGTCGTAGGTGTGCTCGCCGTCGGCGGCGAGGTCGTTGACGAAGGCGGCGATCGGCGGGCCGAGGCGGCGGTGGCCGTCGGGGATCTCCACCAGTGGCACGCCCGGCTGCCAGAGCTCCCAGTCCCGGCGCAGCGCCTCGGCCTCGGCGGGGTCGTGGACGACGGTGACGGCGAGGACCTCGTCGCCGAGGGAGAGGGCGGCGGAGAGGGCGTCGCGGGTGAGGCGGGTGATGGCGGTGACGGGGACGAGGACGAGGACGAGGCTGCGCTGCGGGGTGAGGGGGCCGGGGACGTGGCCCAGTTCGAGGTGTTCGCCGATCCGGGCGTAGCTGCGGTGGATCGCCTCGAAGAGGAGGACGAGCAGGGGCAGGGCGAGGCAGATGCCCCAGGCGCCCTCGGTGAACCTGGTGCCGGTGACGACGAGGGCGGCGATGCCGGTGAGGAGGGCGCCGAAGCCGTTGAGGGCGGCCTTGGCGTGCCAGTGGGCGGGCCGCTGCAGCCACCAGTGGCGGACCATGCCGACCTGGCAGACGGTGAAGCCGACGAACACCCCGATGGCGAACAGCGGGACGAGGCGGTTGACGTCCCCGCCGGATCCGGCCAGCAGCACGGCGGAGACGGCGGCGAGGAAGAGGACGCCGTGGCGGTGGACCTGCCGGTCGGCGCGCAGGGCGAAGACGTGCGGCAGGTGGTTGTCGCGGGCCAGGAGGTGGAGCAGGACGGGCAGCCCGCCGAAGGAGGTGTTGGCGGCCAGGCCGAGCAGGACGACGGTGGCGAACTGTACGAGGTAGAAGCCGGCGCCGTGGCCGAGCGAGGCGTCGGCGAGCTGGGCGAGGACGGTGACGCCCTCCACCGGCTGGAGGTGGAAGCGGCCGATCAGCACCGCCAGTCCGATCAGCATCACGCCCAGCAGCGCGCCGAGCGCGACCTCGGTGTGCTGGGCGCGCTTGACGCCGGGCGTGCGGAAGGAGGGGACGGCGTTGGCCACCGCTTCCACGCCGGTCAGCGCCGAGCAGCCGGCCGCGAAGGCCTTGAGCAGCAGCAGCGCGCCCACGGTGGTGGCGTTGCCGGCCAGCGCGGAGGCGTGTCCGGCGGCGGCCTCGGTGCTCGCCGGCGCGTCCCGGAACAGGCCCGCCACGATGATCGCCAGGATCGAGAGCACGAAGACGGCGGTGGGCGCCATGAACCAGCGCGCCGACTCGGCGATCCCCCGCAGGTTCACCGCCGTGACCAGCGCGAGCACGCCCAGGCAGAGCCAGACCCGGTCGTCGTACAGGCCCGGCACCGCGGAGGTCAGCGCCGCCACGCCGGCCGTCACCGACACCGCCACGTTCAGCACGTAGTCGATCACCAGCGAGGCCGCCGCGGTCAGCGCCGTCCGCCGCCCCAGGTGCGCCTTCGCCACCGCGTACGAGCCGCCGCCGTCCGGGAACGCCGCGATCACCTGCCGGTACGAGGCCACCAGCACCGCCAGCAGCACCGCGATCGCCGCCGTCACCGGCAGGGTGAAGCCCAACCCGTACGCCCCGGCCGCCGCCAGCACCAGCACGATCGACTCCGGCCCGTACGCCACCGACGCCATCGCGTCCAGCGACAACGCGGCCAACCCGCCCCACGCGGTGAGGCGGTGACGCTCGTCCGGATCGGAGGGCCGGGCGGCACCGGGCGGCTCGGGCTCGGCGGTGACGGCCTGGGCGGCGACGGGGCTGGACATCGAACGGAACCTCCGCGGTCGGGCTACTGCTCCCGATCCTGCGGGCCGTGCACCCCCGCGCTCCGCTCCCCTACGCGTTCTTGACGCCGCGACGGCGGCCCTTGACGCCGTTTTGAGGGGGGAGGTGGACGGGGGCGGGCGGACCGTTGTCCCGGCGGGCGCCGGTTGGGAAGACGATCAGCTCGTACGGAGGACTCCCGGCGCATGCTGACACGTCCGGGACTGCTCAGCGGGGAGGCTGAAAGGCCGCGCCCGCCCCCTGGGGAACACTTTGCTGCCTCATCGAGGTAATTGCAAGCTATGTGCAATAACGCGCGGGCCACCCCTGCACTACTCTCCGCACATGAACCGTCACCCTGAGCCCCTCCTTCTCATCGACCTCGACCACACCCTCGTCGAGCGCGACGGCGGTGCGGACGCCTGGACCCCCGCCTTCTGCACCACCCACGGACTACCGGCCGACGCGGCCCCCACCGTCTTCGCCCTGTTCCGCGCCGACCCCTCGCCCGCCGGCTTCACCCGGATCGCCGCGCACTACGGCCTCACCCACACCGGCCGGGCCCTCTGGAACGCCCACGTCGCCCACGAGGCCGCCCGCACCCACCTGCTGCCCGGCGTCCCCGACGCCCTCGCCACCCTCCGCGAGGCCGGCTGGACCATCGGCGTCGTCACCAACGGCCACACCGACATCCAGCGCGCGAAACTCGCCCGCACCGGCCTGCTCCCCGCCGTCGACGCCGTCTGCGTCTCCGAGGAGGCCGGCGCCCGCAAACCCGCCCCCGAGATCTTCCACCTCGCCGCCGCCCGCCTCGGCCGTACCCTCACCCCCGCCGACTGGATGGTCGGCAACAACCCCGCCACCGACATCTGCGGCGCCCACGCCACCGGCCTCCGGTCCATCTGGATCACCCCCGCCCCGCCCCCGCCGCTCCCCCCGTCGCACCCCGTCCCCACGCACACCGCCCCCGACACACCCGCCGCCGCCACCCTCCTCCTCGCCACCCGCTGACCCCCGTCAGCCCGGAAAACAGAACCGGCCCGAACAGCGTTTCCGCTGTTCGGGCCGGTCTGGTAATCCAGTGGCTGGTGCAGGGTTCGAACCTGCGTAGCTTGCGCGACAGATTTACAGGCCGCTGACGAGGGGCGTTCTGACCTGCGGACTCTTGATCACGGACCGGATCTGGTCCGCGCCTGGTCCGGATCATGGTCCGGCAGCCCCCACCAACCCGACTCATGACCACTCCGCGCAGCCATTCGATTGCAGCGCAACTGAGAGCACGGCCACCGCTCCTTGCGCTTCGCCATCTTGGGTCGCTCCACCTTGGCGCCCAAGCGTCAACGCCGTCGAGCGCGGCCCGCGATCAACATGGCCCAACAGGCCAACTTCCGCCCCAACTATCGGTAGAATCCCGCGCATACCGCATCCAGGAGGGGACCGAATGACGATGCGCGAACAGTTTAGCGAATACTACTCACCGTCCGACGAGGAGTATCTGGAATATCTATCCAACGGAGTGGTATCGCTAGACACCAACGTCCTACTCTCCCCCTACAGAATGGACAGCCAAGCCCGGGGGCAGCTCTTTTCAATCCTAGAGTTCCTGGCTGAGCAAATCTGGATTCCCCATCAGGCCGCATGGGAGTTCTTCAATAATCGGCCAAACGTACTCGCAGGAGAGGATAAGGTCTACCAGAAACTCGAAGCGCCACTAATAGCGGCAAAGAAGTCACTGGAAGACCACATCAAGACCCTCCAGGGTCACTCAATCGTCACCACCGAAAAGCAACAAAAGATCACACGCGGACTGGATGATCTGATCGAAGAAGTAAAATCACTAAGTAATCAGCGAGATTCAAAGCTCGAAGAAGCCCTTCGCATCGACCCAGTCCTCAATCGATGGGAATATCTCCTTTCCGGAAGGATCGGGGAGCGCCCAGATGCCACCCGCCATGCAGAGCTCAATGCATTGGCCGAGGAGCGAATTAAGTCCGGCCTCCCCCCGGGCGGCAAGGATGCGGACAAGGGAGTCAATGCAAACGGCGATGCCATTCTCTGGCTCCAGCTAATTGAGCATGCGCAAGAGGCCCAACGGCCAGTTCTCCTAGTGACTGACGATATCAAGGAAGACTGGTACAGGCGCCAAAGCGGCCAGACTATCGGCCCTCGAACCGAGCTCGTTCGAGAAATGCGCTCGACTGCCGAGGTGGCCTACTACCAACAGCCTCTCTCCGGATTTCTGAGGCGCGCCGGGAAAGCCCTGTCCAAGCCTGTCTCGGAAGAGACCATCAAGCAGACAAAGCACCACAGCGCGCGTGCGGCCACAATGCACTACGAAAGCATCGTGGTGAGTGAAATCCTCAGCCTCCACGAGCAGGGCCTTGCGCCGATGGTGCAGCGACTTGACACGGACAATGGGATTGACCTAATTGTGACGGCTGATTCGACGACTTTTGCCATTGTGATCAAATATCAAAGCCATGTCGCGAGCGCAGCAACCGTCATGCGCACGATCAACAGCCTGCCGCCAAACCTCCATGCATTGCCGATCGTAATTAGCAATGTTCCTCTCACTGCTCAGGCCGCAGCAATCATCACGGAATGGCGCGGACACCGCCGCCAAAAGCCCCAGTGGATCCATTGGGATCCTGCGACGATGCCGTCAAGCGAATTTCACTTGAGCTTCCTTGCCTCACTTCAAGAAGCAAGGGAGAGTCGCCTCAACAACAAGTGGACGTAAAAATATCACTTGGGCGCGAGTGGTGCCACTCTCACAACTCGCATGCAAGAACTTTTAACGTCAAATAAGAACATTCGCCAATGCCTGCATTGAGTCAACTATCACAATAGCACCGGCCGCCGCCAGCTTTTCCTCCTTGCCAGGTTTATTGGCATAGCCGACCGTAGGAATTCCGGCCGCTTTCCCAGCCTCAACATCACGGGCCGCGTCGCCGATGAAGATGCACTGCTCTGGCCTGGTGCCCGCAGCCTCCATGGCTTCGAGCAGGAGGCGTGGGTTCGGCTTCATGGAGGAGGGGTCGCCCGGGGCGCGTCCGAAGACACCAGCCACGTAGCCGCTGAGGCCGTGCTCGGCGAGGTAGACCGTGATGGCCGCGCCCCCGTTGTTGCTGACCACGGAGACGAGGCGACCGGAGCGGGCAGCAGCACGCAGGACCGATTCTCCGCCCGGGGTCGGGCGGGCTACCCGAACGGCTTCGGTCTCCAGCGCAGCCAGCTCAGCGTCCGTGCTCTCCGTGAGCTCGGGTCGGGCTTCTGAGATCAGCCGGAGCAAGGCGAGCGGGTCGGTCTCCTCCTCCGCGCCAGCCGGGGCCTGCTCGCCAGCGGTGAGCAGGCCCTCGCGGAGTTGCCGAGCGACCTCCGGAGCAGGGAGGCCGGCAAAGACCGAGCACACAGGGCCGTCGAAGTCGAGCAGCACGTGCTTCACCTGCCGCAGCACGTCAGCAAGTTGCCGAGGCGTCGCGATCATGACTGCCGCTCGTAGGCGATCGTGCTCCACACGCTGTCGAACCACATCTGGGCCTGCTGGACGTACTGCGACCCGAGCGAGGCGTCATCCGGGCCGGCGGCGTGGTGGAACAGGGTGGTGTCCTTGCCGGTCACGTCGTAGAAGGTGTGGGCCGCGTCCGCGATCGTCACCGTGCGCTCGCGGAGCGGGTAGAAGCCGAAGAACGCCTCCGCGCGGTTCAGGATGTACAGCTTGAAGAGGCTGGACGCCCGGTGCACCTTGACCTGCACGCTCGCCTTCTGGACCAAGCCCAGCTCAGCCAGCATCTCCACCGAGTGCGCGATCCCGCCGGCGTTCGTCAGCGCGATATTGCGCGCACGCTGCCGGAGGGCTTCCTCGTCCTGGAGCCCGTCGACCAGGACCGGCACGGCCATCGGCGCCGTGGTGTCCGGCAGCAGTAGCCGGATCGTGATGGACTCCGGCGCCAGGCGGCCGGAGCGAACCTTGTCGAGCGGCTCCTGGAGCGCGTTGTGCAGCGTCTCGCTGGAGAACCCAGCGAAGTCGAGGGTCACCTGCTGCTGCTCGAAGGCCGCCTCAAGGTGGGGCCGAAGCCCGACCGGCCGAGAGGTCCTCTCCCGGACGAAGGACCCGCTCCCCTGGCGGGTCACGATCAGCCCCTCGATGCGGAGCAGGTCGAGCGCCTTGTCCACCGTGCCGCGCGCCACGCCGAAGTGCTTCGCCAGCTCAGGGCCGGAAGGAAGCTTGTCGCCGGTCTCGAAGCCCGGCTTCTTCGTGAGGATCGAGGCCCGCAGAGTGCTGCTGACCTGCTGATACGGGGGGCGCGAGTCATCCGGGTCTAGGGCCATGGACCAATGCTAGGGCAGGTGCCCAACAGGCGCGAGAAACCCAACTCTCTTGACCTGCCTAAGCAGGTTGTCTATGTTGTGAGTGCCGCACCAAGTGAGACAGGGGCGACACAGAGGGGCCTTCTTTGGGCTGCTCTGAGCTGCACGAATGCGCCTATGGGGATAGGCGAAGGGGCCCGGGGCAGATCGGGCCGAGGTCGACCGCGCCTTGGCATGCGGATGGCATGGACCGAGAGGTCCGCGTCTGCCTTGAAAGACGCCCCCCGCCAGTTCACCGCCGAGCTCCTCGGCCCCGGACCGGCGCGGTCTCAGCGAACGAGTGTCTTTGGTCCCTGATCCGTGCCGCCTGCGGCGGGTCGGGGGTCATGGCTGCTCGTGACGTGACGAGTAGCTGGCCCCGGATTCGGGGCCGCCGCGCTTTCCTTGGCCGGGCGCGCGGCAGCCCCTGGGGCCCACCTCCCACTGGAAGAGGTAGACCCGTGAAGTCGATTGTTGCAGGTCAACACGCCTTGGGCACCGAGGAGTTCGGGGAGCTGGCGTTGGGTGTGGACGAGGAGCTGTTCGCCGGCGTGGTCGGCGAGTCGGCGATCGAGCGCCAGGCCCGGTTGGACGTGGCGTACGCGGTGCTGGCGGACCTGCGCCGGGAGGACCCGGAGCTGGCTGCCTACGCCGAGCAACAGATGAGGATGGCGCCGGTGCTGCCGTTGCGGCGTCCGGTAGTCGCCCGTTGCACCGCCAGCGTCGAGCGGGTGGCGGCGTGAGCGGCCTGGGCGACTACCGCGCCGAGCGGCGGGCCGACCGTCAGGCCGACCGCGCCGACGCCCGAGCGGACCGCCGGGACGAGCGCGAGCAGAGCCGGCTGGACGCCGAGGCGGCCCGCAAGCGGCGGGAATCCGACCGGCGAGCCGCCGAGGAGGCCCGGGACCGGCGACGGGCGGCGCGAGCCGCGCGCCTCGGCCGGGCGACCGGGTGGGTGACGGCCAACCCTTCGCGAGCGTTCGTCCGGTTCGTGCAGGCCTGCTCGATCGTGCCGGCCGTGGCGTCTCAGGTCGCCGCGCTCGACCACGCCGAGGTGTACCTGCTGCTCGCGGTGCTGCTGGCCGCGATGCTGGAGGGCGGCGCGTGGGCGCTGGTCGCTATGGGCGCCCAGGCCGAGGGCGAGCGCTCCACCCGCACCTACCGACTCGGCGCATGGGCGGCCGGCGCGGTCGCCGGGGGCATCAACTTCGCCCACGGCTGGCAGCAGTACCCCGCGCACCACTGGGTCGCGTTCGTGCTGGCCCTGTCCAGCATCGGCGCCGTCTGGCTGACCGACCTCCAGACCCACGGCGGCCGCGGCCCGACCACCGCCGAGAAGAAGCAGGCGAGGGAACGGGCCGAGCACGCCCGCCGCCGCTCCGAGCACCACCCCGAAGTCCGGGAAGTCGCCGACCGCCTGCTGTCCGCCGCCCCGTTCGGCGAGCTGCTGGCCGACGAAGCGTGGCGGATCGCGTGGGAGTACGTCCACGGCGTCACCGTCCCCGGCCTGACGGCCGACCTGCTGGCCCAGCGGCTCAATGCCCGCGCCCGGGTGGCGGAGCTGAGCACGCTCCCGGCGCCCGCCGATCTGTGGCCGGGAATGCCCGACGACCCGTTCCCCGCCCTCACCCTCCCGCTGCCCTCCGGGCCGTCCGACGGCGTCTACCTCGACACCGTTCCCGACGACTTGCGGAACGCTTCCCCGATCATGGTCGAAAGCCTGGAAGCCCTTTACGGAACGGGGTCATACGTACCCGCACCCGATTCCGAGGCGCCCAGGGCAGGCCGCACGGACGAGGCTGTCGGGAACGCTTCCGGCGTCGCCGGGGAACGCCTCCTCGACCCGGTCGACCTCACCAGGATTCGCGTCCTGGCCGACGACCTCGCCTCGCGCGGCCAGGAGCTCACCACCAAGAAGGTCCGCGACGCCCTCGGCTGCCGCAACGACTACGCCGTGCGCCTGCGCCGCCACGTCGACACCGAGCGCAACAACCCGCCGACCGCCGCCTGAGCGTCCGCGGCGAGGACACCTACCCCCCCTCCCCCAGATTCGCCCCACCACGCGCACATTGAGGGAACTGTCATGACCCTGACCAGAATCGCATCCCCCATCCCGCCCATCACCGAAGCGGACCGCGCCCACGCCGCCGGCGCCGCCGCTCGCCTGCTCACCCGTCTCGTCGGCGCGAAGGGCGGTGCCCGGTGAACACGCTCAAGCAGGTGCCCGGCCTGGGCACCGCCCGCCTCGACCACGGCTGCCTCGCCTACCGCCTCGCCGAGCCGCTGACGATCGATGAGGTCGCCGGCCTGCTCCGCGAGACCTGGTGCCGCCGCCTGACGGTCTCCGACGCCTCCGCCGACGGCGAGCGCCCCGCCGAGTTCCGCGCGCTCTGCGAGCTGGACGGAGAGCCGTTCGTCCTCGTCGGCCGGATCGGGGAGGGCACCTGATGTTCGGCATCGGCAAGAAGCAGTCCGCCCAGCCCCAGTCCCGCCAGCAGCGCAGGGCGAAGGCCGTCCGCAAGGCCGACCGCGCCGGGAACGCCGCGATCGACGCGCTCCCCACCAGCCGCAGCATCACGAACTGGCGGCATACCCCGGACGCCTCGCGGCGATCTTCCTGACCCTCCCCGGGCCCGGCCTCCCCGGCCGGGCCCCTACCTGGAGAACTCGCCATGGACTGGCTCCTGAGCCTGCTCTACCCGATCCTCGCGGTCGGTGCTGGTGTCGCCGTGTGGCTCCTTCGCCGGGAGGAGAACCGGTGACCACGCCCCCGCCACCGCCACCGAACTACGCGCCCACAACCGGGCTGCCCACCACCTGGTGGTCCCAGACCTCCGCCGCCGTGTGGACACCCGAGCGCATCACCACGGCCGAGGCCGCCCAGGCCCGGCTGGCCGCATCCATGGACGAACTGAGCCGCAGAATCACCGAGACCCCCGAGGAGCGGCGCCGGCGCGAGCGCGCCGAGAACGACGCGATCCGCGCCGCGGCGGGGGAGAAGCCCGGGCAGCGTGCCGCCCGCCACCGCATCGAGGACCGCCGGGCCCAGCGCGCCGCCTCGCGGCTGTGGAAGGCCGACCCCGGGGAGCGCGCCCGCCGCTTCCGCCGCTGGTGCGTCCTCACCGCCCTGTCCGCATCCGCTGGCTACTCGGTCGGCCTGGTCCAGTGGGTCAGCACCCTGCCGCCCCTGGTCACCGGGCTGTTCGCACTGCCCGCCGCGTACTGGCTGGACCTGCGCATGCGCGGCGGCGTCCGCGACGCCGTGCGCCTGTCCGGCCTGCGCGGCGCCCGCCCGATCTCCGCCGTCGTCCTGGCCCGCGTGCCGGTCTCCTCCGTCCTCGCCTCCCTGCTCCACCTCGATGGCTTGCCCGCCGACACCGGCCACCTCTTCCACCACCACTGACACACAAGGGAGTCCATCACCATGACCGAGCTCTTCGGCGCGTTCGGGTCCGGCGGCGTGTGCCTGGCCATCGCGGTATGGGTGATCATCGGCCATCGGGGCAAGGGCAAGCTGGCCGAGAAGCACGAGGACAGCCACACCGCGTGGTGGATGATCCTCTTCGGGATCTTCGCCGCCGGGGCCGGGCAGGCGTTCAGTGCCCCGGGCCAGGTAGGGGAGGCATTCACCCACGCCTTCACCTCCCAGTCCGCCGCGTTCGGCTCGGTCGGCGTCGGCGCCGTCGCCGCGATCCTGACGCTCATCCTGTTCGGCACCAAGCCCCGCCCGATCCTGGACAGCATCCTCGGCGCCACCGTGCCGAGCGTGTACGCCGCCGCCGGCGGACTGTGGGCGCTCCCCCTCACCGTGGTCGGCTCGGTGATCAAGTCCATGGTCGGTGCCTGATGAAGCGCTACCTCGAAGGCGTCTCGCTGGCCGCGCTCTCCCGGGGCAACCGGCGCATGCTGGCCCCGCTCAAGGCCCGGCACCAGGACGCCAAGGCCGAGCACGTCGAGGCCCTGGCCGCGTGGCAGGAGCGCCGCGCCAAGGCCCGGGAGATCAAGGAACCCGAGAAGCGCGCGGCGGCCCTCGAAGAGCTCAAGGGGGAGCGGCCCACCCACCCCGTCCTGGTCGCCGCCGGATGCACCGTGGTCGCGGCCGTCGTCGCCTGGCCGATGCTCCACGGCCGCCACACCGTCGTCGTCGCCGGCGGGCTCACCCTGTGGGTACTCGTCGCCCTGGCCCTCGGTCAGACCACGCCGGAACAGGCGGAGCAGCCCCCCGCCGGCGCCCCGGACGTCGCCCCTGATGGCGGCGCCGAGGAGGACCAGGACGAGCCCGAGGACACCGCGCCGACCGGTCCGACTCCTGCCGACGTGCACCGCCTGGTTGCCTCCCGGACCGTCGGTGGCACCTCCCTCCTCCTCACCCGCATCACCGCCGAACTGGCTCCCTATCACCCCGGCTGGGAGCCCTCCACCAAGGCTGTCCGGGCCCTTCTCGCCGAGGCCGGCATCCCAGTCCGCGAGGGAGTGCGCACCCCGGACGGCAACGGCCCCGGCGTCCACCACCAGGACGTGCCCGCTCTCCCCTCCCCCTCCGCCCCGGCCCTCGCTCCCAGCGTTGTTGCCAACGTTGGCCCAGGTCGCAGCGCCAACGCCAACGCCAACAACACCGACGAGCCCGCCGGCCGAGAGGGGTTCGTCCTACAGGCCGACCCTGACAACCCCGCCCGCACGATCGTCGTCCACACCGCCGACGCCGCATGACCCCCTGGACACAGCACGAAGCCCCGCAGCAACCGTCGACCTTGCCGGGTGACGGGCGGTTGCTGCGGGGCCAATCCGATCCCTCTCAGAGACCAGAGGACTCCAGCATGCCCGGAAACATCACCACGCCGCAGCCCCGCTGCGAGGCCGCCCACCTCGGCGACGCCAGCCCCTGCGAGGGCCCGGATGACGCCGTGATCGTCTTCGACCGCCACGGCGACGCCGCCAAGGCCTGCGTGCACCACGGCACGCGCCTGTACGCCAGCCTCATCGACCCCCGGGTCCACCCCGGCAGCGTCCCCGGCGCCGCCACCGACGTCTACTACCGCGCCCAGACCACCTCCGCGTTCGCCTGGCTCGACCACCACCAACTCCCCAACGAGGACGAGCGGTGACCGAGAACTCCCTCAACGTGATCCCGTTCCGGCCGGAGCCCGCCGAGGTCCTCACCGCCGAGCAGGCCGTCATCGGCGCCGCTCTGCTCGACCCCACCCGCATCCCCGACCTCGCCGAACTCCTCGGCGATCCCGGTGTGTTCTACCGCCCGGCGCACGAGACGATCTGGCGCACCATCACCCGCATGAGCGCGGCCGGGCGTCCCGTCGACCCGCTGCTGCTGACGGATGTCCTGCACGCCCAGGGCGACCTGAACAAGGTCGGCGGGCCCGGCTACCTGCACACGTGCATCGCCGCCACGCCCACCGCCGCGAACGGCGAGTACTACGCCGACCTCGTCCGGGCCGGTGCCGAGCGCCGCCGCATCAACACCGCCACCAGCCGCCTCGCCCACCTCGCCGGCGACCAGCACGCCGACCTCGCCGATGTCCGCACCGCCGCCCTGGCCGCGCTCGCGGACCTCGCCTCCGGGGAGACCTGGCTCGACCCCGTCCCGCTCGGCTCACACGGCGCCCTGCCGACCTTCCCCGTCCACGCCCTCCCGGCCTGGGTGGGCGGGTACGTGGAGGCGGTCGCGGAGTTCACCCAGACCCCGCCCGACATGGCTGCCACCATGGCCCTGGCCGCTCTCTCGACCGCCGCCGGCGGCCGGGTGAACATCGAGATCCGGCCCGGCTGGCGCGAACAGTCCAACCTCTACCTGGTCTGCGCGATGCCCCCGGCCAGCCGCAAGTCCGACGTGTTCGCGTTCATGACCGGACCCGTCTACCGGGTCGAGGACGAGCTCCAGGCCGGCGCCAAGATGGCCATCATCGAGGCCCAGACCGCCAAGGAGACCGCCCTGGCCGAGGTCGAGGCCCTCATGAACAAGGCCCGCAAGAACCCCGACCTCGACCGCACGCACCTGGTCGCCGAGATCACCGCCGCCCGGATGGTCGCCGACGACATCACCGTCCCGCCCACTCCGCGCCTGACGATGTCCGGGGACCTCACCCCCGAGACCGTCACCCACCACCTCGGCGTCCACCGCTGCCTGGCCGCGCTGAGCCCGGAGGGCGACCTGTTCGACAGCATCGCCGGCCGCTACAGCAGCAAGCCCAACCTGGGCGTGTTCCTCCAGGCCCACAAGGGCGAGCGCCTCCAGACCGACCGCATCACCCGCGAACAGCCCACCGTCGACAAGCCCGCCCTCACCATCGGCGTCACCCCCCAGCCCGCCGTCCTCCAGGAACTCGGCGCCGCCCCCGGCGCCCGCGACCGCGGCCTGCTCGCCCGCTTCCTCTACTCCCTCCCGCCCTCCAACCTCGGCTACCGCAAGATCCGCACCACCCCCATCCCCGACACCGTCGCAACCACCTACGACGTCCGCCTGTCCGCTCTGTTGCGCGCCCTGACGTCCCTGGACGAGCCGGTCACCGTGACGATGGCCGAGGCCGCCGATCTCGCCGTCGAGAAGCTCCAGGAGCGGTACGAGGTCCAGCTCCGCCCGGACGAGCCGCTCGCCCACATCAAGGACTGGGCCGGCAAGCTCGTCGGCCACATCGCCCGCATCGCCACCCTGCTCCACCTCGCCGACCGCGTCGCCGGCGACTGGCGCGCTCCCGTCGAGCCGGCCACCGTCGACCGCGCGGCCGAGATCGCCGAGTACTACACCGCCCATACCCTCGCCGTCTTCGACCTCATCGCCGCCGACCCCGCCACCGACGACGCCCACGCCCTCCTCCAGTGGCTCCAGCGCCCGAAGAAGGACGGCACCCACCGCACCCACATCAAGGCCCACGACGCCGTCGCCAGCAGCCGCCGGTTCAAGAAGGTCGCCGACGTCGAGCCTGCCCTGCAGCTGCTCGAACAGCACGGCTGGCTCCGCTCCGACCAACCCCCCGCCAGTGGCCAGCGTGGGCGCCCCCAGGCCGTCACCTACCGCGTTCACCCGGTCGTGAGCACCCCCACCGGCACGGACGCGACCAGGTAACCGTCAGGGATGTCAGGACAAAACCCTGACCAGCCCAAAGCGCCACCGGACGGCCTGTCAGGGAACGTCAGGGCTGCCAGGGATAACCGAGATCTCCTGACAGCCCTGACAATCCCTGACGCCCCAACAGGGGCCATATCGGCAGGTCAGCGAGTTCCCCTGACAGCCCTGACGCTTTCCGCCCTCCGAATCCGCCTGCGAGAGGGCTCGCAACACTCCGCAACCACCATCCGCACCCACAGTAGGAGACTTCGCCATGCCCAAGCGCGAACTGCTCAAGCTCCCCGTCGTGCTCGCCGAACTCGGCATGTCCCGTGCCGCCTTCTACCGGATGCGCGCCCGGGGCAAGGGCCCGCGCCTCATCAAGCTCCCCAACGGACAGGTCCGGGTCGACCGCGCCGACCTGAACGCGTGGCTCGACTCCTGCGAGGTGGCCGCCTGATGCCCACCTCCTACAAGGTCACGTTCTGGGACCACCGCCACCGCCCTGACCGCCGCAAGCCGTGGATGGTCCGGTGGACGGTGAACAGCCGGGAGTTCTCCGAGTCCTACCTCACGAAGACCCAGGCGGACGGCCGGAAGGCCGAACTGCTCATCGCAGCGGCCTCTCACCAACCCTTCGACACCGAGACGGGTCTCCCGCTCGCGGAGCTTCGCAAGCGCCAGGAGGAGCAGAACTCCGTCACCTGGTACCAGCACGGACGGAACTACGTCGAGGCCCGATGGGACGGCGCCCCGGCCAAGACGCGAACGACGTGGGCCGACGCCCTGGCCAGCGTCACGTTCGAGCTGGTCAAGAGCAAGACCGGGATGCCGGACAAGCTGCTCGTGCGGCGCGCGCTGTACGGCTGGGCCTTCAACGTGAACCGGTGGACCGAGGAGCCGCCGGCCGACGTCGCCAAGGCCTTGGTGTGGGTGGCGCGGAACTCCGTGGACGTGTCCGAGCTGGCGGACCCGAAGATGGTCCGCCGCCTGCTCGCCGCCCTCTCGGTGAGGCTGGACGGCACCAAGGCCGCGGCCTCCACCACGCTCCGGAAGCGCCGGATCCTGAACCACGTCCTGGGCCGCGCCGTCGAGGACGGCCTGCTGACCACCAACCCCCTGCCGTCCGTGCAGTGGCAGCCGCCCCGGACCGAGGAGGAGGTCGATCCCGAGTACGTCATGAGCCCCGAGCAGGCCGCCGCGATGCTGGAGGCCATCGGCCGGCAGGGGCGGCGCGGGCCGCGGCTGGTGGCGTTCTTCGGGTGCATGTACTACGCGGGCATGCGCCCAGGCGAGGTGGTGCACCTGCGCAAGGACCGGTGTGTCCTGCCGGCGGAGGGCTGGGGGAGGCTCAACCTCAACGGGAACAGCCCCCGCGTCGGGTCGTCCTGGACCGACAGCGGCGCGTCCCACGATCCCCGCAGCCTGAAGCATCGGCCGGAGAAAGCCACCCGGCCGGTTCCGATCCCGCCCGAGCTGGTGAAGCTGCTGCGGGAGCACATCGAGCTGCACGGCACCGCGCCCGACGGCCGCCTGTTCCGGACCTTCCGGAACGGCATTGTGCAGGAGAGCGGGTACGGCGTCGTCTGGGCCGCCGCGCGGGCCGAGGTGTTCAGCGAGGAGGAGCGGGCCACCCCGCTCGCCAAGCGCCCGTACGACGCCCGGCACGCCGGGATCTCGCTCTGGCTGGCCTCCGGGGTGCCGGTGGCCGAGTGCGCCCGACGCGCGGGGCACAGCATCGCCGTCC
This sequence comes from Kitasatospora sp. RG8, assembly GCF_017813315.1. Taxonomy (NCBI): domain Bacteria; kingdom Bacillati; phylum Actinomycetota; class Actinomycetes; order Kitasatosporales; family Streptomycetaceae; genus Kitasatospora; species Kitasatospora sp. RG8. The sequence goes on along the minus strand of NZ_JAGIYX010000016.1, from coordinate 29,279 downwards.
TGCTCCGCGTCTACGCCAAGTGCATCCACGGTGACGAGGACCACGCCAACCGGCTGATCACCGAGCGGCTCCAGCGGCGGCCCGCTCCCCAGCCGGCGCCCGACGGCTCCTGATCCTGGTCCGCGACTGGTCCGGAACCGCTGGTCAGGACTGGGATCCGAGCGAAGCGAGGTGAGACAAACCGCGCAAAACGGCCATCCGGCGTGACCGGTGTTCGAGCACAACAAAACAGGCCCTGATCTGCGTTTCCGCAGATCAGGGCCTGTTTTCTATCCAGTGGCTGGTGCAGGGTTCGAACCTGCGTAGCTTGCGCGACAGATTTACAGTCTGCTCCCTTTGGCCGCTCGGGCAACCAGCCAGGATTGGTGTCTCCCGGGTGCTTGACCCGTTCGACTCCGTAAACGATACCTGATTCCGGGGGGTGGTTCGCCACTCGATTGGTCACGTGATGATCAAGGGTTGTGGCGTGGCTGTCGGGGGCGGGGGCGGGGTGGGGCTGGATAGGCTGGGACGGCGGACGCCCCGTGGGGCGGACCGAGCCAGTGAAGCCAGAGCATCAAGGAGACCAACACCCATGGCCGACTCCAGTTTCGACATCGTCTCGAAGGTCGAGTGGCAGGAGGTCGACAACGCGATCAACCAGACCTCCCGTGAGATCGCCACCCGCTTCGACTTCAAGAACGTCGGCGCCGAGATCAGCCGCTCCGGCGAGACGATCGAGATGAAGGCCAACGGCGAGGAGCGCGTGAAGGCCGTGCTGGACGTGCTGCAGAGCAAGTTCATCAAGCGCGGTCTGTCGCTGAAGGCCCTGGACGCCAAGGACCCGCAGCTGTCCGGCAAGGAGTACAAGATCTTCGCGGACGTGAAGGAGGGCATCTCCCAGGACGATGCCAAGAAGGTCGCGAAGATCATCCGTGACGAGGGCCCCAAGGGCGTGAAGGCCCAGGTGCAGGGCGACGAGCTGCGGGTCAGCTCGAAGAGCCGTGACGACCTGCAGACCGTTCAGGCCCTGCTCAAGGGCAAGGACCTCGACTTCGCGCTCCAGTTCGTGAACTACCGCTAGTCACGCGGCCCGGCCTGCGCGGGCGCAGGCCGGGCCCGCGATGGCATGACGGGGCACATCGGGGGTGCGGCGCCGGAGTCCTCGGCCGCCGCCCCCGATGTGCCCCTTCCCCGATGTGCCGCCCCGATGTGCCGCCCCCGATGTGCCCCCGGCCGCCGGGCGGTCCGTGACAGGCTGGGGCGGTGTCCTCACCCTCCACCCCCGACGGCCGGCACACCCCGGCCGAACTGACGCCGCTTGAGGGCGGCGAGGTCTTCCGCGGCGCCGACGCCGGGACGGTGCTGGAGTTCTGGCGCTACGCGATGCCCGACCTGCGGACCAACACCACCCGCGGCCTGCTCGCCGAGTTCCTGGTCCACCGGGCTGTGGGCGCCGTGGAGCGCAACGCGGAGTGGGAGAGCTTCGACGTCCTGACGCCGGACGGGCTCAGGATCGAGGTCAAGACCAGCGCCCACCTCCAGGCCTGGGGACAGGCCCGGCTGTCGGACATCCGTTTCTCCCGGCTGCGCGGGCGCACCTGGTCCCCCGAGGACGGTGGCGCCGAGGAGCAGTCCTACAACGCCGACGTCTACGTCTTCGCCCTCCACACCGCGCGGACACACGCCGACTACGACCCGCTCGACGTCGGCCAGTGGCGCTTCTACGTCACCTCCCGCACCCCCGTGGAGGCCACCGGGCGGGCCAGTCTGGGCATGACCGCCGTTCAGGGGCTCTGCGGCGAGCCCGTCGGCTACGAGGGCCTCGCGGACCGGATCGCGGCCTGCGCCCCCGGGGCGTCCTCGGCCGGCGGCACGGCGTGGACGGGCTTCCGACCGGACGCCATCCTGATCTCCCCGACCGGGTACGCCCATCGCCCCGGCGCCTGCGGCCACGTCGCCGAGCAGGACGTCGCCGCTCCGCGGTGGGGCTGGATCCCCCGCCCTCCGTCGGACCTGTGGACGCTGATCGACGGCGCCCGGCCCGTACAGGCCACCGAGGGGAACACCGGCCGCGCCGCCGTCCGCCGCTGCTCCGCCTGCGCGTCCTTCACCGGCCAGGCCTGAGGCTCCGTCGGCAGACGCCGTCCGCCGCCCCGTCGGCCCGGCCGCCGCGGCTACGCCGAACGGGCCGGGCGGCGGGCGACACCCGGACAGCACGCGGACAACACCCGGACAGCACCCGGGCGACACGCCGGGTGCGACCCGGAACGGGCTCAGCCGGGCGTCACCCAGCGGACGGTGCTGGAGTGGGCGGGCAGGCCGACGGACTCGAACTCGTCGGCGCAGCCGCCCTGCACGCGCGCGCCGATCCGGCGCAGGGCGCGGGATATCGGGCTGCCCTCGGGCGGGAAGGGCTCGAACTCGCCACTGGTGAGCGGGCCGAGGTCGAGCCGGCCGTCGGACCAGACGGCGGCGCGCTGGGTGCCGGCGCCGCCGAAGTAGTCGGCCTCGACGCAGGCGATCGGGCCGGCCTTGGACCAGGCGGCTACCCGGAGCCCGAGCCCGTCCGGGAACCACGTGAAGCCGGCATTTCCGCCCGAAGCCCCCACCCCGCCGCGGAGTTGGAGCGCGGACAGGAAGGCGGGGGTAGCCGGGATCAGGGCCAGCCCCTGGGCCAGCGGGCTGAGGTGGGCGGCCGGGACCTCGGCCACGGCCACCGCGAGCAGCTCCGCCGGACCGATCAGCGCCTGAAGTTCGTATGGCATTCAGTCATCCTGAACCACGGCACTGACACTGCGCCCGGCATTTATGATTCCGTGCCTGTAGGGGAATCGGCCCGGGAGGAATGCTCCGGCTGGAGGCCGTAGAGCAGGGTGAGGACGGTCACGTCCACCGCGTCCTTCGCCTCGCTCCGCCCCTCTGCCATCAACTCGTCGAAGATTTCTCCGAGCTGGCTACGGAGGCGGACCAGCCGGGCCGGGCTGAGCCGGAGCGAGAAGTCGGCGAACATGCTGGGCGGGCCGGCCGATCCGTCCTTGGGGGCACTGAAGTCGACCCGGCCCGCCTGCGCCTGGGCCTGGAAGTCGCCGCGGACCCGGTCCACCCCGGCGAGCACCGCGCCGTACGCCTCGGAGCGGTCCGGGGAGTCCGCGGAGAAGATCTCCGAGGAGAGCCGGAGCGACTCCTGCGCGGCGGCGTAGCGGCTCTCGACGATGCCGGAGACGAGCCGGGTGCCGGCGACCCGGATCAGTCCGACGGTCTCCAGCTGCTTGATGTGACGGTAGAGCTTGGTCTGCGGCTCGCCGAGGGCGGACGCGATCTCCTTGGCGGTGAGCGAACCGCCGTCGGCCCCCATCAGGGCGCCCAGGATGCCCAGGCGCAGCGGGTCGGCCAACGCCTTGAGGGTGGCGGCGTCGCCCACCCGGCGCTCCCTGGCACGGTCGGCCGCGCGACCCTCCCCCTGATCGCGTGCCTGATCGCCCACCTGGTCACCCGCGTACCCGCCCGGACGCCCACCCGCGCGCTCGCCCTCGTACCCACCCGCACGCTCGCCGGTGTGCTCGCCGGCCCCGCCGGCCTGCTGTTCAACGTTCTCGGCCACGGCCCCACCCTGGCAGACCGCCGCCCGTCCTCGCAATCACCCTTGCGTGACCAATCTCCCTTCGGTAATCATTTACGAGAACGTGAATGGTTGCGCGAGCGCAAGGGGTGGACATGGACGCAACGACAGCAGGGACCGCACCGGCGACGACAACGGGGCCGGCAAGGGAGACGGCAACGGGGACGACGGACGAGGAAGCGGGCCGGGCGCCCGCCCTCGTCCCGCTGTACCGCAACTGGCGGTTCCAGGCGCTCTGGGCCGGCCAGGCCTCCGCCACCCTCGGCCTGCAGGTCGCCGACACCGCGTACCCGCTGCTGCTGCTCGCACTCACCGGCTCGTCCACGCTCGCCGGGGCGTTCGGGGCGCTGCAGATCTGCGCCACCGTGCTGTTCGGCCTGCACGGCGGGTCGGTCGCCGACCGGCACGACCGCCGCCGGGTACTGATCACCGCGGACTCCGTCCGCCTGCTCGCCGCCGGGAGCGTCCCGCTGGCGATGGCCCTGGACCGGCTCACCGTCGTGCACACCCTGCTGGTCGCCGTCGCCATCGGCGCCACCATCGCTTACAGCGGGCCGGTCCGACTGCTGGCGGTGCGGTCGGTGGTCCCGCCCGAGCAGCTGCGGCAGGCGCTCGCCCAGGACGAGGCGCGGATGAGCGGCGCCGGGCTCATCGGGCCGCCACTGGCGGGGTACCTGTTCGGGGCCGGCCGGGCGGTGCCCTTTCTCGGCACCGTGGTGGCGACGCTGCTCTCGCTCTCCGCCGCCCTGGCGGTGCGCTTCCCGAGCCCGCCGAAGGCCGCGGAGCAGCAGCCGCGGAGCAGGGGCGGCGCCCTGGCCGGCTTCCGCCACCTGGCCGCCGACCCGGTGCTGCGCCCCGCCCTCGCCGTCATCTTCGTGACCAACCTGGCCGGCGCCGCGATGCTGCTGCCGGTGATCGTCCAGCTGCGCGGCCACGGCGCCTCCAGCGGCGGGATCGGCCTGGCCCTGGCGGGCGAGGCGGCGGGGGCGCTGGCGGGGGCGTTCCTCGTCGGCCGGCTGCACCGGCTGGCCGGACCGGGCGTGCTGCTGCTGGCGGTGGCCTGGACCTGCGTCCCGGTGACGCTGGCACCGCTGCTGCCGGGCGGGGCCGCCACCGTCTTCGCCGCGCTGTTCCTGGTGGGGCTGGGGACGCCGACGCTGCGGGTGATGATCGACCTCCTGGTGTTCCGCCGGGTCTCGGACGAGCTCCGCGGGCGGGTGGTCGCCGCGACCATGACGCTGCTCACCGTCGGCATGCCGGCCGGAATGCTCGGCAGCGGACTGCTCCTCGACCACTTCTCCCCCACCGCCGCGCTGACCACGGTCGCCGGGTTGCTCGCCGCCTGCCTGCTGCCCGCGACGGCCGGCCGTACGCTGCGCCGCGCGACCTGGCCGGCCGAGAGTTGACCCGCCCGGGTGCAACCGCCCGGGGCCGCCCGCCCCCGGGACCCCGCCCGGGACCCCGCCCGGGGCCACCCCCGCCGACGGCCGCGAACCCCGGAACCGGTCCCGGGCAACCCCGAACAACCCGGCCCCGAACAAACCGGTCCCGGGCAACCCGGCACCGCACTGCCCAGCACCGCACTGCCCAGCACCGCGCAGCCTGGCTCCCGCACAACCCGGCCCCCGCTCACGCGGGAGCCAAACCTCCGACACGCGCCCCTGACACCCGCTCACCCGTGCGGGTGCACGCCGCATGCGACGCCACGGGCAACCGGGTGAACTGGCCGTGTACAGCCCGCCCCGGGATCTCCCGGGGCGGGCGCGCGGGGCCGCACCCGAGGAGGACTCATGAGTTCTGCGGATCTGCCCGCGTCCGGCCGGGGCAGTCCGGGCGGCTCCGGATCGGCCGGCACGACGGCCGGCACGACGGCCAGGGCGGGGGCCGGCACGACGGCCGGGGCGGGGGCCGGGGCGGGGCCGCCCGGCACTCGACCAACGAGGCCGACCGGAAGGCCGCCCAGCTCTCCGACGCGCTGCGGGCGGCCGGCTACCCGGTGCCCGGCCAGAGCCAGATCGTCCACATCCTGGGCGAGGACGGCGGCGCCGTCTGCGAGAACCCCTCCCACGCGCTGACCCAGGCGCAGTGGAAGTACGGCATGTCCAACGGCGTCGGCGGCCCCGGCCGGCGGCCGGTGCTCTCCGACCGCGAGGTGGTGTTCGCCGAGGCGGTCGTGCTCTCCGTCCACTGCCCGGAGAAGCTCGCCGACCTCAAGGAGAGGCTCGACGACCTCAAGCTCGGCAACACCGTCCGCAACCGACCCAGCGCCGCCCTTCCGACCAGGAGCCGCCCCCATGACCGACATGACCGACGAAATCGCCCGCCGGATCGCCGGCCTGATGCCCCGGGCCAAGGCCGACCTGGCCGAACTGGTCGCCATCCCGTCCGTTGCCGACCCCCGCCAGTACCCGCCGGAGAAGTGCCGCGAGGCCGCCGAGTGGGTCGCCGCCGCCTTCGCCGAGGCCGGCCTGCGCGACGTCCACCTGGAGGAGACCCCGGACGGCAGCCACGCCGTGATCGGCCACCGCCCGCCCCCGCCCGGCGCGCCGACCGTCCTGCTCTACTGCCACTACGACGTCCAGCCGCCCCTCGACGACTCCGCCTGGACGTCCCCGCCGTTCGAGCTCACCGAACGCGACGGCCGCTGGTACGGGCGCGGCACCGCCGACTGCAAGGGCAACATCGTCATGCACCTCACCGCGCTGCGGGCGCTCGGTGACGACGTCCCGGTCGGCATCAAGTTCGTCGCCGAGGGCTCGGAGGAGCAGGGCACCGGCGGCCTGGAGGAGTACGTGTCCCCACACGCCGGCGAACTCCACGCCGACGCCCTGCTGATCTGCGACACCGGCAACGCGGCCGTCGGCGTGCCCACCGCCACCACCTCGCTGCGCGGCCTCGCCAACCTCGTCGTCACCGTGTCCACGCTGCACGGCGACATGCACTCCGGCATGTTCGGCGGCCCGGCCCCGGACGCGCTGGCGGCCCTGATCCGCGCCCTCGACTCACTGCGCGACACCGACGGCGGCACCCGGATCGACGGGCTCGACTGCGAGGGCGCCTGGAGCGGCGTCGGCTACGACGAGCAGCAGTTCCGCACCGACGCGGGCGTGCTCGACGGCGTCCGGCTCACCGGCTCCGGCACCGTCGCCGACCGGCTCTGGGCCCGCCCCGCCGTCACCGTGCTCGGCATCGACTGCCCGCCGGTGGTCGGCTCGGCCGCCGCCATCCCCGCCACCGCCCGCGCCCGGGTGAGCCTGCGGGTGCCACCGGGCACCGACCCGCACGCCGCGCAGAACGCGCTCGCCGCGCACCTGGAGGCGGCCGTGCCGTGGGGCGCGCGGGTCGGCGTCGAACCGGAGAGCGTCGGCTCCCCGTTCCGGGCCGCCACCGGCGGGCCGGCGTACACCGCGCTCGACAGGGCCATGCAGGAGGTCTACGGCAGGCCGATGTCCTTCCTCGGACAGGGCGGCTCGATCCCGCTCTGCAACGTCCTCGCCCGGACCTTCCCCGAGGCGGAGATCATCCTGATGGGCGTCGAGGAGCCGCGCTGCCTCATCCACGCCCCCAACGAGAGCGTCGACCCGGGCGAGATCGAGCACATGGCCAACGTCGAGGCGCTCTTCCTCCGGCACTACGCCAACCGAACAGGGACGTGATAGGGCGTCAGGACCGGGTGCACCCACATCCATCCGGCCGAGCGCCGTCGACACAGGAAGGCGGGAGATCCCCGTGCCACGACCGTTCACCACCGACGACTACACCGCCCGGCTCGCCCGGGCCACCGCCGACGCCTCCACCGCCGGGCTCACCGGCCTGGTCGTCGCCCCCGGCCCCGACCTGGTCTACCTCTGCGGCTACCAGCCCACCGCGATCACCGAGCGGCTGACCGCCCTCGTCCTCTCCGCCGGCCGCGCACCCGCCCTGGTCGTCCCCAGGCTGGAGCGTCCGGACGCCGAGAAGGCGGCCGGCGCCCCCGCCCTGGACCTGGTCGACTGGACCGACGGCGAGGACCCGTACGCCGTCACCGCCCCGCTGCTCGACCCCGCGGGCCGGTACGGCATCTCCGACAACGCCTGGGCGATGCACCTGCTGGGCCTCCAGGCCGCCCTGCCCGGCACCGGCTGGACCTCGCTCACCGAGGCGCTGCCGATGCTGCGGGCGGTCAAGGGCACCGACGAGCTGGAGCGCCTGGCCGCGGCCGGCGGCGCGGCCGACGCCGCCTACCGGGGCATCCTGGAGGTCGGCTTCGCCGGCCGACGGGAGACCGACGTGGCGGCCGACCTCAGCGCACTGCTCATCCAGTACGGGCACAGCCAGGTCGACTTCACCGTGGTCGGCTCCGGCCCCAACGGCGCCAACCCGCACCACGAGGCCGGCGACCGGGTCATCCGGCCCGGCGACACCGTGGTGCTCGACTTCGGCGGCCTCAAGGACGGCTACGGCTCGGACACCACCCGCACCGTGCACGTCGGCGCGGACGTCCCGGACGAGGTGCAGAAGGTGCACGACATCGTCCGGCGGGCGCAGCAGACCGCGTTCGAGGCCGTCCGGCCCGGGGTGACCTGCCAGGAGATCGACCGGATCGCCCGCCGCGTGATCACCGACGCCGGCTACGGCGAGTACTTCATCCACCGCACCGGCCACGGCATCGGCATCACCACGCACGAGCCGCCGTACCTGGTCGAGGGCGAGGAGCAGCCGCTCGTCCCCGGCATGTGCTTCTCGATCGAGCCCGGCGTCTACCTGCCCGGCCGGTTCGGGGTGCGGATCGAGGACATCGTGACGGTGACCGAGCAGGGCGGGCGGCGGTTCAACAACACGCCGCACGAACTCGGCATCGTCTCCTGACGCCCGCCGTCCCTGAGTCTTTTCTGAACGGTCGGACGGCGCGCATAAAGAGTCCTCCAAGAATGCCTTGCTAGCTTCGACCGGCATGACCAAACTGCTCCGCCCGGCGCCGACCCCGCCCCCGAGCGCCGGGCGGCTGCGCCCGGTGTCCCGGCCACTGACCGGTTCGCGCGCCAGCGTGCCGGCCCGGCTCAGGCTGCTGGCGTGGCCGCTCTACCTCCTCGCGCTGGTCTGGTACGTGCGGGTCAACGGACTGCCGTACTCCAACGACGTGGTGTTCTGCTGGCTGATCGGCGCGCTGCTGGCCGCCGCCGTGCACAGCGGCCACGGGCGGCGCGGCTTCCTGCTGGTGCTGCGCGACTGGGTCCCGGTGATGGCCGCCGTCTGGGCGTACTCGCTACTGCGGGGCTACGGCGCGCACACCCCGTGGGCCCCGCACTGGCGGCCGCAGCTGCGCGCCGACGAGCTGCTCGGCCTCGGTGAGACCTGGACGGTCCGCCTCCAGTACGGGCTCTACACCCCCGGCTCGCCGCACTGGTACGACTACGCGGCGGTCACCGTCTACATGTCGCACTTCTTCATGGTCTTCGTGGTGCTGGCCGTGCTCTGGCGGCGCCGCCACGACCGGTTCCGGCAGCTGCTCACCTGCTACCTCGTGCTGACCTTCGCCGGCTTCGCGACGTACCTCCTCTTCCCCGCCGACCCGCCGTGGCTCACCTCCCAGGAGGGCCACATGCCGGCGCTCACCCGGGTGGTGTCGGACGTCCTCAACGAGAGCGGGCTCCAGCGGGCCGGGTCGATCTTCGAGAACGGCAGCCGGTTCGCCAACGACGTCGCCGCGATGCCCTCGCTGCACTCCGCCTACCCGGCGATGCTGCTCTTCTTCTTCTGGCCGACGTCCACCCGGTGGCTGCGGGCCCTGCTCGTCGCGTACCCGCTCGCGATGGCGTTCACCCTGGTGTACGGCGCGGAGCACTTCATCGTCGACATCTTCGCGGGCTGGGCGTACGCGGCCGCCGTGGTCTTCGGTGCGCGGTGGCTGCGGGAGCGGCGGCAGGCGCGGCTGAGGGCAGGCCTGCGGGCGCAGCCGCGGGCCGGACTGCGGGGGCGTCCGTAGCGCCGGCGGGCGGTGGGCCAGACTGGGGCGGTGCCCACTCCGCTGAAGCCCACCGCCGAACAGCTGCTCGCCGCCCGCGACACCACCATCCCCGATGTCGCCGCCCCCGGGCTGCGGGTGCTCTTCTGCGGGATCAACCCGGGGCTCTGGTCCGGCGCCACCGGCCACCACTTCGCCCGGCCCGGGAACCGCTTCTGGCCGGCCCTGCACCGCTCCGGCTTCACCCCGCGGCTGCTCCGCCCGGACGAGCAGGAGGAGTTGCTCGGCCTGGGCCTCGGCATCACCAACGTCGCCCCGCGCGCCACGGCCAAGGCGGACGAACTCACCGCCGACGAACTGCGCGAGGGCGGCGCCGCGCTCACCGGGCGGGTCCTGCGGCTGCGCCCGCGCGTCCTGGCCGTGCTGGGCATCGGCGCGTACCGGACGGCCTTCGGGCGGCGGACGGCGGCCGTGGGGCGGCAGGAGGAGGGCATCGGGGAGACCGAGGTCTGGGTGCTGCCCAACCCGAGCGGTCTCAACGCGCACTACACGCTGGACGGGCTGGCGGAGGAGTTCGGGCGGCTGCGGGCGGCGGTGGAGTAGCCTCCCGCCGGCCGGCCGGCCGCCGCGCGTCCGGGCCCCGCTCCTCCGCTTCCCTCAGGCCGCCGCCAGCCCCTCCGGCAGGGCCAGCGACCGAAGTTCACGGATCAACGCCCGCACCGGCGCCGTCCCCGCCAGCTCCGGCGTGGTCACGTAGCCGACGGAGCGGCGGGGCGGCTGCGGGCCGAGGCCGGTGACGGCCAGGCCGGGCGGGGCGCCCAGCAGGGCGCTCCGGGGCATGATCGCCATCCCCAGCCCCTGCGAGACGAGCGACACGGCGACCGTGTCGTCCTCGACGTTGATGGTCGCGGGCGGGATCCAGTCCTGCCCGTCCCACCAACTGCGGGTGTAGGAACCGCAGTTCTCGTCCCAGTCGACCAGCGGGAGCCCGCGCGGCGCCGGGTGGCCGGCCGGGTGCGCGAGCGCGTACTCCTCCTCGAAGAGGCGCACCGCGACCAGCCCGGGGACGGGCGGCGGACCGTCGGTGTTCAGGGTGGCGAGCCCGAGGTCCGCGTGGCCGTCGGCGACCTCGCCGGCCGTGCCCCGGCCGATCTCGCGGACGATCCGGACCTGCGGGGTCAGCCCGGGGTGGCGGGCGGTCAGCCGGGCGAGGACGGGCGGCAGCAGGTGGGCGGCGACGCTGCGGAAGGCGGCGATCCGCAGCGGCCCGGCCACCGCTCCCGCCGCGTCCCCGGCGCCGGCGCCCCGCACCTCGGGGCCCATCGCCTCCAGCAGCCGCAGGATCCGCCGGGCGTAGGCGACGGCCCGCGCGCCGGCCTCCGTGGGGCGCGCGCCGTTGCGGCCGCGGTCGAAGAGCACCGCGCCGAGCTTCCGTTCGCAGGTGCGCACGGCGTGCGAGACGGCGGACTGGGTCGTGCCGAGGCGTGCCGCGGCCGCCGTGAAGCTGCCCTCCCCCTCGACGGCGACCAGGATGCGCAGCTCCTGCGGGGCGAGGTCGGGGGTGTGGCCCGGCACGTGGTTCATGGGCCGAATCTACCGGCATCCATCGATCCTGCTCATGGAACCGGCCGTTCCATCGACGCGGACCCCTGCCCGGCCCTCCCCCGCCCTCCCTACGGTGATCACGTCCCGGCCCGCACTCCGCAGGTCACACCGGACGCAGCACCGCACGGTCACACCGCACACTGGAGCCCGCCCATGTCCCGCCCCACCGCCCTCGCCGTCCACCAGGTCTCCCGTCCGTCCGGCCCCGCCACCGCCGCCGACTTCGCCTTCGTCGAAGAGACCGTCCCCGCGCTCACCGAGGGTCAGGCGCTGGTCGAGAACATCTACCAGTCCGTCGACCCGTACATGCGCGAGGAGATGAACGAGGGCGGCTGGGAGCTCAACGCCCCGCTGGAGGGCCGGACGCTCGGCCGCGTCGTCGAGTCCCGCACCCCGGCGCTGCCGGTCGGCTCGCTCGTCCACCACCGCCGGGCCTGGCGCACCCACTCGGTGGTCGGCGCCGCCGACGCCTGGATCGTGCCCGACTTCGCCGGCGTCCCGCTCAGCGCCCACCTGGGCATCCTCGGCGGCACCGGCCTCTCCGCCTGGGTCGGCCTGACCAGGGTCGCCCGCCTCCAGCCCGGCGAGACGGTCTTCGTCTCGGCGGCCGCCGGCGGCGTCGGCACCGCCGCGGGCCGGCTCGCCCGGCTGCTCGGCGCCGGCCGGATCGTCGGCAGCGCCGGTTCCGCCGCCAAGGTGAAGCACCTCACCGAGGAGCTCGGCTTCGACGCCGCCTTCGACTACCGCGACGGCCCGATCGCCGACCGGCTCCGCGAGGCCGCGCCCGGCGGCCTCGACGTCTACTTCGACAACGTCGGCGGCGACCACCTCGAAGGCGCGATCACCGCCCTGCGCGACCACGGCCGGATCGCCTGGTGCGGCGCCGTCGCCCAGTACGACCACCTCCAGGACCCGCCCGCCGCGCCGCGCAACCTGTACGACGTCGTCGGCAAGAGCCTGCGCCTGGAGGGCTTCCTGGTCCGCAACCACCTGGACGCCCGCCCCGAGCTCTACGACTTCCTCGTCCCGCACCTGCGCTCGGGCGCCGTCGTCCCCGACGAGACCGTCGTCCGCGGCTTCGAGAACGTGGTGGACGCCTTCCTCGGCGTGCTCGGTGGCGCCAACACCGGCAAGATGATCGTCCAGCTCACCGACGCCCCCTGACGGCTCAGCGACCTCGGCGCCCCGCCGGCGCCCGCCGCCCTCGCGCCCCCACGGCCCCGTGGCCCTCGTCGCCCTCAGCGCCCGCCGAACTTCTCGTCCGTCGACACGACCTCACGCCCGAGCGGCATCAGCGAGATCGGGATCATCTTCAGGTTGGCCCACCCGAACGGGATCCCGATGATCGAGATGAACAGCGGGATGCTGGTCAGCAGGTGCATCAGCGCCAGCCACCAGCCGGCGAACACCAGCCAGATCACGTTCCCCACGCACGACGGCGCCCCGGCATCCGGGTTCTCCACCGTCGTCCGCCCGAACGGCCAGATGACGAAGCCGGCAATGCGGAACGAGGCGATGCCAAAGGGAATTGTGACGATCAGAATGAAACAGATGATTCCTGCGATGGCATAGCCGATCGCCATCCAGATGCCGCAGAAAATCAGCCAGATGACGTTCAGGACGAAGTCGATCACCCTCATGATGGGCACCCTCTCACGGCGCGCGGTCGGCACCTATGACCGATCATCCCCGTAGGCGGGCGTGTCTACGCGGCGGAGCCCACCCCGACGCCGGGGCCCGCGCTACAGCGGGGTGACCGCCTTCAGCACCAGCAGCAGCGCCACCGCCGCATTGAGCGCGCAGAGCGCCGACGCCGCGGTGCCGACGGCGGCGACCATGGCGGCCAGGCCCGCCGGGGAGTGCGCCGGGGGCCAGCTCCGGGCGGCCGGGACCGGGCCGAGCAGGGCGGCGACACGGCGGGGAACGGGGCCGGGCGCCGCGAAGGCGGCGAATCCGGGGCCCGGCGCCCGGTGGGAGGCGAGGGCGGCACGGGCGACGGCGCGGGCGGTGACCCGCCGGTCGCCGACGGCCTGGGCGGACTCCTCGTCGGCCCAGCGCTCGGCGCTGTAGGCCACCGCGTGCTGCAACGGTCGCAGGAACGGGTTGACGCAGCCCGCGAGTTGAGTGGTCAGCAGATAGCGGTGGTGCCGGTGCGCGAGATGGGCCCGCTCGTGGGCGAGCAGGGCGGCACGTTCGTCCTCGGGCAGTCCGGCCAGCATGCCGGTGGAGACGACGACGCGCCCGGGCAGCCGGGCGGACCCGGGCAGCGCGTAGGCGTACGGGGCGGAGTCGGGGAGCAGGGCGACGTCGGACAGGCCGGAGCCGGACAGGCCCGTGCCGGGGAGACCCACGACGGGGAGGTCGGTGGCGGGCAGCTCCCGGCCGAGTGCCCGCCGGGCCCGGGCCCGGATCCGCAGGTGGCGGACGACGGTTCGCAGGAGGGCCAGCGCGACCACCGCCAGCAGGCAGATCGCCGCCGTCCCGACCGTCTCGTCGTACGGCAGCGCCGCCCGCACCTCGGGGTCGGACCAGCTGTCCGGCAGCGGGTTGCCCGGGATCTGGGCGGTGCCCACCACGCCGATCAGGCCCAGGCAGACCGCACTGCACACCGCCATCACCGCGCCGATCACGGTCAGCAGCCTGGCCGCGCCGCGCGGGTGCAGGTGCTGCTCGGCGAGGCGGGCGATCGGTACCGCGGTCAGCGGCAGGACGAGCGGGAGGAAGACGAAGACGCCCACGGCTCAGCTCTCACGGTCGGCCGCTGCCGGATCGGCGGGCGTGAAGGCCACCGCGGACGCGCCGTCCAGGGAGCCGCCGCCCGCAGTGCCGTCCAGGGGGCCGTCCAGCGCCGCACTGTCCAGCAGCGTCCGCAGCAGCTCCTCGTCGTGCGGCAGCAGCGCGGTGACGAAGCTGGCCAGCACCGCGTCCCGGTCCGGCTCGCCGTCGAGCATCCGGCGCATCCGCAGCGCGGCCAGCCCGGCCGCGTCGGAGGCCGCCTGCCACAGGTACGAGCGGCCCGAACGGGTCCGCGAGACGGCCTTCTTGGCGTGCAGCCGGGACAGGATGGTCATCACCGTGGTGTACGCCAGGCCGCCGTCCAGGCGTTCCTGCACCCACCCCGCGGTGGCCGGGCCCGGCGCCCGCTGGAGCACGGCCAGCACCTGCGCCTCCAGCTCGCCCTGGCCGCGCCGCCGGGCCCGCGGATCCCCGGCCGCCGGGGCGTGCCTCTCCTCTGCCATGACGGCCACTCCCTCCGGATGCCGCGCCCCGCAGCCGGCGGGGCGCGCACTCATCCTAACGAGCGGCCCGACGCGCGGGCCTGGCCCCGCCCCGCCGCGGGCCCCGGGCGGGGCCCGCGTGCGGCCCGCGGCGGAAGCACCCGCTCAGCCCAGCGGCTCGCGCGCGTTCTGCTGCCGGTCCAGCTCGGCGATCCCGGGGTGGTGCAGGTCGAAGGCGGGGGATTCGGACCGGATCCGCGGCAGGGTGACGAAGTTGTGCCGCGGCGGCGGGCAGGAGGTGGCCCACTCCAGCGAACGGCCGTACCCCCACGGGTCGTCCGCCGTCACCTTCTCGCCGTACCGGGCGGTGCGCCAGACGTTGTAGAGGAACGGCAGCGTGGAGATCCCCAGCAGGAAGGAGCCGATGGTGGAGACGGTGTTGAGCGTGGTGAACCCGTCCGAGGCCAGGTAGTCGGCGTACCGGCGCGGCATCCCCTCGGCGCCGAGCCAGTGCTGCACCAGGAACGTGGCGTGGAAGCCGGTGAACAGCGTCCAGAAGTGGATCCGCCCGAGCCGCTCGTCGAGCATCCGCCCGGTGAACTTGGGCCACCAGAAGTGGAATCCGGCGAACATCGCGAACACCACCGTCCCGAACACCACGTAGTGGAAGTGCGCGACGACGAAGTACGAGTCGGAGACGTGGAAGTCGATCGGCGGCGCGGCCAGCAGAACGCCCGTCAACCCGCCGAACAGGAAGGTGACCAGGAAGCCGACCGTCCACAGCATCGGTGTCTCGAAGCTCAGCGAGCCCTGCCACATGGTGCCGATCCAGTTGAAGAACTTCACCCCGGTCGGCACCGCGATCAGCATCGTCATGATCGAGAAGAACGGCAGCAGCACCTGCCCGGTGACGAACATGTGGTGCGCCCAGACCGTGATCGACAGACCGGTGATGGCGACCGTCGCGGCGATCAGGCCGGAGTAGCCGAAGACCGGTTTCCGGCTGAACACCGGGATGATCTCGGTGACGATGCCGAAGAACGGCAGCGCGATGATGTACACCTCGGGGTGCCCGAAGAACCAGAACAGGTGCTGCCAGAGCATCGCACCGCCGTTGGCCGCGTCGAAGACGTGCGAGCCGAACTTGCGGTCCGACTCCAGGCAGAGCAGCGCGGCCGCCAGCACCGGGAACGCGAACAGCACCAGCACCGCGGTGAGCAGGACGTTCCAGACGAAGATCGGCATCCGGAACAGCGTCATCCCGGGCGCGCGGAAGCAGATGATCGTGGTGATGAAGTTGACCGAGCCGAGGATGGTGCCGAAGCCGGAGAAGGCCAGGCCCATGATCCACAGGTCGGCGCCGAGGCCGGGGCTCCGCTCGGCGCTGTTCAGCGGCGCGTAGGCGAACCAGCCGAAGTCGGCCGCGCCGTCGGGGGTGAGGAAGCCGTACACGGCGATCAGCGAGCCGAACAGGTAGAGCCAGTAGGCGAGCGCGTTGAGCCGGGGGAAGGCCACGTCGGGCGCGCCGATCTGCAACGGCATGATCCAGTTGGCGAAGCCGGCGAACAACGGGGTCGCGAACATCAGCAGCATGATCGTGCCGTGCATGGTGAAGAGCTGGTTGAACACCTCGTTGCTGACCAGTTGCAGCCCCGGCCGGGCCAGCTCGGCCCGCATGACCATCGCCATCAGGCCGCCGACCAGGAAGAACAGGAACGCGGTGGTGATGTAGAGGGTGCCGATCCGCTTGTGGTCGGTGGTGGTGAGCCAGCCGACCAGGGCTCGTCCCCGCCGACGGCGGGCGGCCGCACGCCAGCGGGCCAACCGGGGCGTGCGCGACGGGTGCGGGGCCTGCTCCACGACGTCCTTCGGCAGAAGAGTCACGCAGCGCGCCTTCCGTGTTCGGGCCGGGCTGCGGCGCGCCCCGCCGAGGCGGACGGACCCCGGCCCGGACAGTGGTCGCCCCACCACTACCAGGCACCGGCCGCGCTCCCCGGCGGCCGCGCGGGGCCTGTCACCCGAACAGGTGCGGCCGGATTGCCCGCCCCGCGGTTTGGGCGGACGGTCGAGTTCCGTACGCCTTTCCGTACGCCCGTTCGGCTTCCGGTGCGGTCGCATCCCCGGGTGCGGTCGCCCCGCCCGCCCGGCGTGCGGCCTAGGAGGAGTCCATGAGCACCGCGTCGCCCTCTCCCGACCAGCCCCCGCCCTGGCGTTCCGGCACCGGCGCGCCACCTCCGCCGAGCTCGGTCAACCAGTTCAGCGACTGGGCCCCCGGGCTGGTGATCTTCGCCGGTGTCCTGATGCTGATCAACGGATGCTTCGAGGTCCTCCGCGGCGTCATGGCGATCGCCGACGACGACGTCTTCCTCAGCACGCCGCGCTACGTCTTCCGCTTCGACCTCACCGGGTGGGGCTGGACCCACGTGGTCATCGGCGCGATCGTCGCGCTGATCGGCGCGTTCCTCCTCAAGGGGGCCGCCTGGGCCCGCTGGGCCGGTATCGCCATCACCGCGCTGAGCGCCCTGGAGAACCTCCTCGACCTGCCGTACTACCCGTTCTGGTCGATCATGGTGATCGCGGCGGACGTACTCATCATCTGGGCGCTCTGCGTCTACCGCCCCGACACCACCGGGTAGCCCCCCACGGCCCCGGCGCCACCGGCCGGCCGCCCCGCCCGTGCCCGCACCCCGACCGGGGGGCGGGCACGCGCCGTTGCGCAGCACGAGCGGCAGCCGGCCGCCGATCCGCCGGCCGGCTCAGTCACGCGCGCGCTGGGTGACCACGATGCAGACGAGCACCGCCACCGCCGTGACCGGCGCGGCCGCCGGCAGGTCCTCCCCCAGCAGCAGCACCGACCAGACCAGCGTCAGCAACGGCTGCGCCAACTGGAGCTGGCTCGCCCGCGGCACCCCGATCGCCGCCATCCCCCGGTACCAGAGCACGAACCCGCCGAACTGCGAGACCGCCGCCGTGTACGCCAGACCGGCCAGCGCCTTCGCGCCCAGCTGGACCGGCTCGGCCGGCAGCGCCAGCGCGACGGTGAGCACGGTGACCGGGAGCGCCGCGACCACCGCCCAGGCGATCACCTGCCACCCCGGCAGCTCCCGCGAGATCCGCCCGCCCTCCGCGTACCCGGCCGCGCAGACCAGCAGCGCCGCGAACAGGTAGAGGTCGGCGAGGGTCGGCCGCCCGTGGCTCTGCAGCAGGGTGAAGGCCAGAACCGCCACCGCCCCGGCGAGCGCCGCGCCCCAGAAGGTGCGGGACGGGCGGCGGCCGGTGCGCAGCGCCGAGAACGCGGCGGTGGCCAGCGGCAGCACGCCGATCACGACCGCGGAGTGCGCCGTCGAGGAGGTCCGCAGCGCGAGCGTGGTGAGCAGCGGGAACCCGAGCACGCAGCCCGCCGCGACCACCAGCAACCCGGGCCAGTGCCGCCGCGCGGGCAGCGGGACGCGGGCGGCCGCCAGGCAGACCGCGGCGATCACCCCGGCCAGCGCACCGCGCAACCCGGTCGCCGTCCACGGGCCGAAGCCGGTCAGGGCCCAGGCGGTGGCGGGGAAGCTGACCGAGAAGGAGAGGACACCGAGCGCGGCCAGGGCGGTGCCGGAGACACCGGGGGCACTGGCGGCCGCGGGGGCACCGGGAGCACTGGCGGAACTGGCGGCCGCGGGAGCCCCGGGGGCCGTGGTCGGCTGCGGTGCTACCGCCGTGGACTGGATAGCGCTATCTTGATCCGTCATGAACGAGCGTAGCAGTGTGGCCGATCTCGCCGAAAGACTGCGCCGTGAGGTAGAGCGCTATCCAGAGGGACGGAAGCTGCCGTCGAGCCGGGCGTTGGTGGAGCGTCACCAGGTGAGTCCCGTGACGGTCTCCCGTGCGATCGCCGTCCTGGCGGCCGAGGGCCTGGTGGTCTCGCGGCCGGGCGCCGGGGTCTTCCGCGCCGCCGCCTTCGCGGGCACCGGCGCCGCGCCGGCCGCCGCACCGCCCCCGGCCCGACCCGGTGACCTCTCCTGGCAGGAGGTCGCGCTGAGCGCCGACGCCGGCCAGCGCGACGTCGGCGCCGGACCGCTGCTCGCCACCCTGAACGTGCCGCCGCCCGACGTGGTCGACCTCAACGGCGGCTACCCGCACGCCTCGCTGCTGCCCGAACGGCTGCTGGCCGCCGCCCTCGCCCGGGCCGGACGGCGCCCGGGCGCCTGGGACCGGCCGCCGGTGGACGGCCTGACCGAGTTGCGCGGCTGGTTCGCCCGCGACATCGGCGGCAACGGCGGGCCGCTCGGCGCGGGCGACGTCCTGGTCACCGCGGGCGGCCAGAGCGCCCTCACCATCGCCCTGCGCTCCCTGGCCGCCCCGGGCGCCCCCGTCCTGGTGGAGTCCCCGACCTACCCCGGCATCCTCGCCGTCGCCCGCGCGGCCGGGCTGCGGGTCGTCCCGGTCCCGGTGGACGAGGACGGCGTCCGCACCGACCTGCTGGCCGCGGCCCTCGACGCCACCCGGGCCCGGCTCTTCGTCTGCCAGCCGGTGTTCCAGAACCCGACCGGCGCGGTGCTCTCCCCCGAGCGCCGCACCGAGGTGCTGCGGATCGCCAGGACCGCCGGCGCCTTCGTCGTCGAGGACGACTTCGCCCGCCGCCTGGTGCACGCCGACTCCCCCGCGCTGCCCCGCCCGCTCGCCGCCGACGACCCGGACGGGGTGGTGGTGCACCTGCGCTCGCTGACCAAGGCCACCTCGCCAAACCTGCGGGTCGGCGCGCTCACCGCGCGCGGCCCGGCGCTGCACCGGCTGCGGGCCACCCAGGTGGTCGACAGCTTCTTCGTCCCCCGGCCGCTCCAGGAGGCCGCCCTGGAGCTGGTCGCCGACCCGGGCTGGGCCCGTCACCTGCGCACCCTCGGCGCCGAACTCCGGGACCGCCGCATCGCCACCGTGGCCGCGCTGCGCCGCGAGCTCCCCGGCCTGCTCGGACCGCACCGGCCCGGCGGCTACCACCTCTGGCTGCGGCTGCCCGACGGCACCGACGACCGGGTGCTCACCGCCGCCGCCCTGCGCGCCGGCGTCCTGGTCACCGCGGGCCAGCCCTACTACGCCGCCGAGCCGCCGGCCGCGAACCTCCGGCTGAGCTACGCCGCCGTGGACAGCGCCGCGCACGCCGTCGAGGGCGTCCACCGGCTGCGGCGGGCGTACGAGGAGCTGACCGGCTGACCCCGGGGCGGGTCGGCCCGGCCTCAGACGCGGTAGCCGGCCATCCGCTCCAGGCGGGCGATCCGCTCCGCCATCGGCGGGTGGGTCGAGAACAGCTTCGCCCCCGCCTCGCCCGGCCGGAACGGGCTGGCGATCATCATGTGGCTGGCCGTCTGGAGCTGCGGCTCCGGCGGCAGCGGCAGCCGGCGCGTCCCGGCGTCCAGCTTGCGCAGGGCGCTCGCCAGGGCGAGCGGGTCACCGGTGATCCGGGCGCCGTCGGCGTCGGCCTCGTACTCGCGGGAGCGGCTGACGGCCAGCTGGATCAGCGAGGCGGCCAGCGGCCCGAGGATCATGATCGCGAGCATCCCGAACAGCCCCGGCCCGTCGTCGTCCTCACTGCGGCCGAACGGGATCAGCCAGGCGAAGTTCACCAGGAACATCACCACCGAGGCCAGCGCCCCGGCGACCGAGGAGATCAGGATGTCGCGGTTGTAGACGTGGCTCAGCTCGTGCCCGAGCACACCCCGCAGCTCCCGCTCGTCCAGCAGTTGCAGGATGCCGTCGGTGCAGCAGACCGCCGCGTTGCGCGGGTTGCGGCCGGTGGCGAAGGCGTTCGGGGCCGGGGTGGGCGAGATGTAGAGGCGGGGCATCGGCTGGCGGGCGGAGGTGGAGAGCTCCCGGACGATCCGGTACAGCCGCGGCGCCTCGATCTCGCTGACCGGCCTGGCCCGCATGGCGCGCAGGGCCAGCTTGTCGCTGTTCCAGTACGCGTAGGCGTTGGTCCCGAGGGCGACCACCAGGGCCACCACGAACCCGGTGCGGCCGAAGAAGCCGCCGATCACCAGGATCAGCGCCGAGAGACCGCCGAGCAGTGCGGCGGTCCTCAGTCCGTTGTGCCGGCGGTGCACGGCAGGCCCTCCAATGGTGCGGTGGGGAAGCCCTCGCTGCCTCGTCCCTCTGCCCCGACAACGGGCGGGGCCGTCGGCCTTGTTCCCTTGTGAGCACCGTGACACCCGTGCGGCGTCCCCGCCCGGCCCGGGTCGGGCGCGGCCGCGCGCCCGTCCGGCCCCGGCCCGCGGGGCCCGGCCGGCCTCAGAAGAGGGTGCCGCCCACCACCTGGAGGACCAGCTGCGGGGCCACCGAGAGCACCACGGCGGCCGAGGCGGTGAGGCCCAGGGTGGCGGCGAGCGAGGCGGGCAGCCGGCGCTCGGTCACGGCGCCGGCCGTCCCCGCCGGCTCCGCCGGGGCGAAGAGCCGCGCCGTCCAGAGCAGGTAGTAGTACAGCGCGACGACCACGTTGACGGCCATGACGACGGCCAGCCAGCCCAGTCCGGAGTCGACGGCGGCGCGGAACACCACCACCTTGCCGAACAGGCCGATCACGCCGGGCGGCAGCCCGGCCAGGCAGAGCAGGAAGAACGCCAGCGCCAGGGCGGTCCAGCGACGCCGGGCGAACAGGCCGCGGAAGTCGTCCACGCTGGCCCCGGCCCGGCGGCCGACCGCCGCGACCACGCCGAACGCGCCGAGGTTCACCACGCCGTAGATCAGCGCGTACGCGGCGGTGGCGCCGAGCGGGTCGGTGCCGGTCGGCGCGTACCCGGCGGCGGCGAGCGGCACCAGCAGGTAGCCGGCCTGGCCGACGGAGGACCAGGCGAGCAGCCGCACCGCGCTGTACCGGGTGTCGAACCGCTGCCGCAGCGCGCCGACGTTGCCGGCCGTCATGGTGACCGCGGCCAGCACCGCGAGCACCAGGCCCCAGGTGTGCGCGTACGGGCGGAAGGCGATCGTGGTGACCAGTGCCAGGCCGGACAGGCCCGCCGCCTTCCCGACCACCGACAGGTAGCCGGCCACCGGCAGCGGGGCGCCGGTGTAGGTGTCTGGCACCCAGAAGTGGAACGGGACGGCGGCGACCTTGAAGGCGAAACCGACCATGGTCAGCACCGCGCCGGCCTCGGCCAGCGGCTTCAGCTGCGCGGGGGCGTGCTCCAGCCCGCCTGCGACGGCGCCCAGGTGCAGGCTGCCGCTCGCGGCGTAGACGAAGCCGACGCCGAGCAGCATGACGGCGGTCGCGGTGACGGAGGTGAGGAAGAACTTCAGCGCGGCCTCGGCGCCGCGGCCGTCCCGGCGCAGCGCGACGAGCGCGAAGGCCGGCAGCGAGGCCACCTCCAGGGCGATCACCAGGGTGGCGAGGTCGCGGGAGGCGGGCAGCAGGGCGGCGCCGGTGGCGCTGGAGAGCAGCAGGAACCAGTACTCGCCACCGGGGAGCCGCTCCTCGTCCACGGTGTGCACCGAGAGCAGCGCGGCGATCAGCGCGCCGCCGAGCGCGAGCAGCTGGAAGACCAGGGCGAAGTGGTCGGCGACGTACGAGCAGCCCGCGTTGTCAGTGACCCCTGTTACGTTCTGCGCACAGAAGGTCGCCCGGGGTGATCCCCCGGTGAGCGGGAGGAGTGCGATGAGCGCGAGGGCGAGTCCGGCCGCGGTGATGCCGCCGAGCAGCTTCTTGTGGCGCGCGGGCAGGAAGAGGTCGGCGACCAGCACGGCGAGGGCGGCCAGGGCGGCGATCAGCGGGGGCGCGATCGCCACCCAGTCCACGGACTGGATCAGGCTGCCCGGGTTGGCTACGGCGAGGGAGGTCACAGTGGGCTGCCCCGTGGAGTGAGGTCCGAGTGCGGTGCCGGTCGCGGCGCCGAGCAGGGTGCCGGTGCCGGGCCGCGTGCTGAGGAGCTGGGCGCCGAGCGTGGTGCCGGTCATGATCAGCCACCCCCGAGGAGGTGCTTGACGGCGGGGTCGGAGAGACCGAGCAGGAGCGCGGGCCAGAGGCCGGCGAGCAGGGTGAGGGCGGCCAGCGGCGTCCAGCTGACGGCCTCGTACGGGCGCAGGTCGGCCGGCCCTTCCACCAGGGCGGGCTGCTTCGGGTCGCCCATGCAGACGCGCTTGACCACGATCAGCAGGTACGCGGCGGTGAGGAGGGTGCCCAGGCCGGCCAGGACCATGTAGGTGACGAACGCGGGGCGCGAGAGGCCCTCGGCCGGGTCGAACGCGCCGAACATCGCGAGCAGCTCGCCCCAGAATCCGGCCAGCCCCGGCAGCCCGAGGCTGGCGACGGCGGCGAAGGCGAGCAGCGCGCCGATCCGCGGTGCCCGTCCGTAGAGGGCCGCGCCGGTGGTGCCCGCGAGGGTGTCGAGGTCCGCCGTGCCGTAACGGTCCTTGAGCGCGCCCACGACGAAGAACAGCAGGCCGGTGATCAGACCGTGCGCGATGTTGGCGAACAGCGCGCCGTTCACGCCCACCTGGGTGAGGGAGGCGATGCCCAGCAGGACGAAGCCCATGTGGCCGACGGACGAGTACGCGATCAGGCGCTTGAGGTCGCCCTTCGCCCCCGGCCGGGCCAGTGCGAGACAGGCCAGCGAGCCGTAGACGATGCCGACGGCGGCGAACGCCCCCAGGTAGGGGGCGAGCGTCGCGGTGCCGTCGGGGACGACCGGGAGGAGGACGCGGACCAGACCGTACGTGCCCATCTTCAGCAGCACGCCGGCGAGCAGCACGGAGCCGACCGTCGGGGCCGCCGTGTGCGCGTCCGGGAGCCAGCTGTGCAGCGGCCAGGCGGGGGCCTTGACCGCGAGCCCGACCATGATCGCCAGGGCGGCGGTCACCTGCGTGCCGTGGCTCAGGCCGTTGCCGTGCGCGGCGGCCAGGGCCTGCATGTCGAAGGTGCCGGTCTTGCCGCCCACCAGCAGGAAGCCGAGCAGCATCACGGCCGAGCCGAGCAGCGTGTACAGGATGAACCGGTTGGCGGCCGGCACCTTCGCCCCGCTGCCCCATCGGGCGATCAGGAAGTACATCGGGATCAGCACGATCTCGAAGGCCAGGAAGAAGAGCAGGAGGTCCAGCACCGCGAAGGTGGCGAGCATGCCGACTTCGAGGAGGAGGAACAGCCCGGTGAACGCCCGGGCCGACGGGCGGTTCCCGTCCCCTGCTCCGCCGCGGGCCTCCCCGGTCGGCAGCCGCTTCTCCGAGTACAGCGCGCAGAGGAAGGTGAGCAGCGAGGTCAGCACGATCAGCGGGAGCGAGATCCCGTCCACGCCGAGGTGGAACCGCACGCCGATGGCCGGGATCCAGGACACGTCCGTGGTGGCCTGCATCCGGCCGGGTTCGTCGTGGTCGAAGCCGGCCGCCAGGACGACGGTCAGCAGGAGCACGACGCCGGTGACGACGCTGTTCAGCCGCAGCGCGCGCCGGTCGGCGGCGGCCGGGTCGGTGCCGAACACCGGCGCCAGGGTCAGGGCGGCGCCGGCCAGCGGCAGCACCAGGAGGGCGATGAGGACTGCGTTCATCGGGGGCTCCTACGGACTGCGGTCGGCTCGGTCGCGGTCAGGGTCACCGGCCGGGTCACCGGTTGGGCCGCTGCCCGGGACACGGCCCGGGTCACCGGCTGGAACGGGGGAACGGGGTGCGGCATCCGGCTACACCGCCACCAGGACGGCCAGCAGGACGACGCCGGCCAGCAGCGCGCTGAGGTAGGTCTGCGCGTTGCCGGTCTGCGCGAGCCGGACGGCCCGGCCGAGCAGGTTGGCGCCGACCCCGCTGCCGCGCACGTACGTCTCCACGACCTCGCGGTCGAGGAAGCGCACCAGTTGCGCGGCGGCGGCCACCGGGCGGACGAAAAGCGCGCTGTAGAGCCGGTCGACGCCGAAGCCGTGCCGGGCCGGGCCGAACAGCGGGCCGAGCAGGGTGCGCCCGGGGTCGGCGACGATCACCTCGGCGGCCGGGGCTCCGGCCTGCTCGGGGACCCGGCCCTCCGGCGCGGCGGCGGGCCGGCCGGAGGCGAGCCGCGCGGTGGCGGAGCGCCAGGCGCCGTAGGCGAGCAGCATGCCGATCAGGGCGAGGCCGGAGCCGATCACGGCGGTCACGGCCGAGGGCCGCAGCGAGCCGCCGTCCAGCAGCTCGGGGAGCCAGTCGGTGCGCAGGCTCGCGACGCCGAAGCCCATGGTCGGGATCGCCAGCACCCAGAGCGGCCAGCGCATCGCGGGCGGCTCGGCGGTGGCCGGGTCGGCCTCGTCCACCTCGGGCGAGTACGGCGCGTCGGCCTCGTGGTCCAGCGGCTCCGCGGCGACGGCGGCGCCGGCGGCCGGGGCGGCACCCGCGGCCGGGGCGACGGCGGGGCTGTGGAACGCGACGAGGAACAGCCGGGTCGCGTACGCCGCCGTGAGCAGTGCGGTCAGCCCGGCCGAGATCAGCACGATCCAGCCGGCCGCCTGCGGGACGGCCGAGGCCGGGCCGACACCGTTGGTCAGCGCCTCGCCGTGGGCCGCGTGCTCGGCGGCGGTCAGCACCGCCTCCTTGCTGAAGAAGCCCGAGAACGGCGGCAGCCCGATCAGGGCGACGAGCGCGATGCCCATCGTCCAGTAGGCGTCCGGGACGCGCCCCCGCAGCCCGGGCATCCGGGACATCGCGGAGATCGAGTTGGTGTGGGCGGCGTGGATCACCACACCGGCGGCGAGGAACAGCAGCGCCTTGAACGCACCATGGCTGACCAGGTGGAAGACCGAGGCCTCGCGGTCGCCGCTGGCCAGCGCGCCGGCCATGTAGCCGAGCTGGCCGACGGTCGAGTAGGCGAGGACCCGTTTCAGGTCGTCCTGGGCGAGCGCGCAGAGCGCCGAGCCGATCATCGTCACGGCGGCCATCACCGCCAGCACCACCAGAGCCGCGCCGGAGAGCAGGAAGACCGGCAGCAGCCGGGCGACCAGGTAGATGCCGGCCGCGACCATGGTGGCGGCGTGGATCAGCGCGGAGACCGGCGTCGGGCCGGCCATCGCGTCCGGGAGCCAGGTGTGCAGCGGGAACTGCGCGCTCTTGCCGGCCACGCCGCCGAGCAGCAGCAGCGCGGTCAGCGTCGGGTGCGTGAGGCGCCCGTCGGCCGCGGCCGCCAGCACGTCCGTGATCCGGAAGCTGCCGGCGTCGGCGCCGAGCAGGAAGATGCCGAACAGGAACGGCACGTCGCCGAGCTTGGTGACCAGGAAGGCCTTCAGCGAGGCCGAGCGGGCGTCGGCGGTCTCCCAGTGGTGGCCGATCAGGAAGTACGAGCAGATGCCCATGACCTCCCAGCCGACCAGCAGCACGATCAGGTCGCCCGAGTAGACGACCAGGAACATCGCCGCCGTGAACAGCGAGACCAGCGCCGCGTAGGACGGGTAGCGCGGGTCGTCCTTGAGGTAGGCGGTCGAGTAGACCTGCACGCAGGTGGCGACCAGGCCGACCAGCACGGAGATCAGCGAGCTGTAGCCGTCCAGGTAGATCGAGATCGAGATGCCGGGGCCGCCGGTCGGGGCGAGCCGGGTGGCGGCCTCCAGCGTCTGGCCGGTGCCCAGCTGGAGCGCGACGACCAGGGCGAGCACGGCCGAGACGGCGACCGGCACGATCGCCAGCGGCCGGGCCAGGCCGGGCACCTTCCGGCCGGTGGCCAGGGTGGCGGCCGCACCGAGCGCGGGCAGCACGGGGACGAGGACGGGCAGGGCGAGGTTCATGCGGCGGCCTGGCCCTTCAGCGCCTCGGCTCCGGCCGGCGCCTCCTCGGCGACGGACTCGGACGGGTCACCGAGCGCGGTGACCCGGTCCACGTCCGCGGTGCCCCGGGCCCGGAACAGCAGCAGGACGATCGCGAGCCCGAGACCGATCTCGGCGGCGGCGATGGTGATGGTGAACAGGGTGAGCGCCTGGCCGGCGTGCAGGGAGTCCCGCAGCCAGGCGTCGAAGGCGACGAGGTTGAGGTTGACGGCGTTGAGCATCAGCTCGACGGACATCAGCACCAGGATGATGTTGCGCCGGGCGAGCACGCCGTAGACGCCCACGCTGAACAGCAGCGAGGCGAGCACGACGGGGTAGGCGAGGTGCATCAGCTCTCCTCCGGCGAGGTCGTCGGGGCCGCCTGGTCCGGCGAGGCGGCGGCCGACGGCTTCGGCACCGTCGCGGCGACCGTGCCGTTGGAGCCGACCGGCTTGCCGGCCCGGATCCGCCCGGCCCGGGGCGTCGGCACCCGCCGCCCGGACCCGCGCGACAGCACGATCGCGCCGACCAGCGCGGCCAGCAGCAGCACCGAGAGCGCCTCGAAGGGCAGCACCCAGGTGCGGAACAGGCTGGCGCCGGTCACGGCCGCCGAGCCGCCACCCGCGCCGAGGTCGATCCAGGAGGTCCGGAAGGCGTCCACGACCAGCGTCACCAGCGTGCCGGCCGAGGCCAGCGCCACCGCCAGGGCGACCCAGCGGTTCTTCGAGTCGGCGTCCGGCGAGCGCCCGATCGGCGCCTTGGTGAGCATCAGCCCGAACAGCACCAGCACGACCACCGAGCCCAGGTAGATCAGCACCTGCACCCAGGCGATGAACTCGGCGGTGAGCAGCAGGAACTCCACCGCCAGCCCGCCGAGCGCGGCCACCAGCCAGAGCGCGGCGTGCACCAGCTGCTTCGTCGTCACGGCGACGACGGCCGAGCCGAGCACGACGATGCCGACCAGCAGGAAGACGATCTCGACCCCGGTCGGGGAGAGGAAGGAGCGCGCGGCCGGCTCCAGGGAACCGGTCGCGGCCAGCAGGGTCGCGGAACTCACTCCGGCTCACCCCCCTCGGGCGTCTCCAGGGCGGCGGCCGCGGCGGCCGCCAGCTTGTCCGCCGCCTTGCGCGCGGTGGCGATCTCCTTGGGCTCCTCGGCCGCCGGGTCCAGCGCCGGCGGCGCCGGGACGGTCCACATCCACTCGCGGAGCTTCTCCCGCTCGTGGGTCAGCTCCAGGATGTCCGTCTCCGCGTACTCGAACTCCGGCGACCAGAACAGCGCGTCGAACGGGCACACCTCGATGCAGATCCCGCAGTACATGCAGAGCGAGAAGTCGATGGCGAACCGGTCCAGCACGTTGCGGGTGCGGGCGCGGGCGTTCGGGTCGGCGGCCGGCAGCGTCTCCTTGTGGGAGTCGATGTAGATGCACCAGTCCGGGCACTCACGGGCGCAGAGCATGCAGACCGTGCAGTTCTCCTCCAGCAGCGCGATGACCCCGCGCGAACGCGGCGGCAGCACCGGCTGCACGTCGGGGTACTGCGCGGTGATGCTCTTCCTCGTCATCGTCCGCAGCGTCACGGCCAGGCCCTTGGCCAGGCCGGCACCTGGAAAACTCATGAGATCGCCACCTTGATGATGCCGGTGAGGGCGAGCTGGACGAGGGCGAGCGGGATCAGCACGGTCCACGCGAAGCGCATCAGCTGGTCCTCGCGCAGCCGCGGGTAGGTGACCCGCAGCCAGATCACCACGAAGGCCAGCGCGAAGGTCTTCAGGACGGTCCAGAGCCAGCCGAGCTGGTCCGGCAGCGGTCCGTGCCAGCCGCCCAGGAAGAGCACCGCGGTCAGTCCGGACACCACCAGGATGCCCGCGTACTCGGAGAGCAGGAAGAACGCGAAGCGCAGGCCGGTGTACTCGGTGTACGCACCGAAGATGATCTCGGAGTCGGCCACCGGCATGTCGAACGGCGGACGCTGCAGCTCGGCCAGCCCGGCCGTGAAGAAGACGAACGCGCCGATGATCTGCCACGGGATCCAGTACCACTGCCAGGCGTCCACGATCCCGGGCAGCGAGAGCGTCCCGGCGGCCATCGCCACCGAGGCGGCGGCGAGCACCATCGGCAGCTCGTACGACATCAGCTGCGCAGCCGTCCGCAGACCGCCGAGCAGCGAGAACTTGTTCGCCGAGGCCCAGCCGGCCATCAGCTTGCCGATCACGCCGATGCCCATCACGGCGAGCACGAAGAACAGGCCGGCGTCGATCGCCTGGCCGACGAGGCCGTCCGGGCCGACCGGGATCGCGAGCAGCACGAACAGGTACGGCAGCAGCGAGACGGCGGGTGCCAGCTGGAAGATCCGCCGGTCGGCGCCGGCCGGGACGATGTCCTCCTTCTGCGCGAACTTCACACCGTCGGCGACCAGCTGCGCCCAGCCGTGGAAGCCACCGGCGTACATCGGGCCGAGCCGGCCCTGCATGTGCGCCATCACCTTGTGCTCGGTCTGGCCGATGACCAGGGGGAAGCTGAGGAAGACGACGAGCGCGCCGACGCAGCGCAGCAACGTGTCGAGCAGGTTCACGCACTGTCTCCGTCCTGGCCGGCCGGATCGGCCGACGTCTCGCCCTGCGCGTCGTTCGCGCCCTTCGCGTCGCTCGCGTCCTTCACGCTCGGCGCATCGGTCGCGCCCTTCGCGTCGTCCGCGTCCTTCACGCTCGGCGCATCGGTCGCGCCCTTCGCGTCGTCCGCGTCCTTCACGTTGTTCTGCCCGGGCTCGTCGTGCGCGGGTACGGGGTTGTGCCAGGGCGCGTCCGCGGACCGCGTCCGGGCCGGCCGCTCGGGCTGCACCGGGGCGGCTCCCTCGGCGGCACTCCCGGTGGCACTCGCCGCGGCACCGTCGGCGACGCCCGCAGCGGCGCCCTCAGCGGCACTAGCCGCGGCACTCACCGGCGGCTGGCTCGCCGAGCCCTCCGACACCGACCTGGTCCGCCGCGGCCGGTCGGCCCGCACCGGCGGCGCCGTGCTCTCCGCCGTACCGTCGGCACCCGCGGCGGGCTCCGCCGCCTGGCTGACCGAACCGTCGCCGACCGTCCTGGTCCGCCGCGGCCGGTCGGCCCGCACCGCGGGCCCGCCCTCGGCCCCAGCCCCAGCCCCAGCCGCAGCGCCGGCACCCGCGGCCGCCCGGGGCGTCCGCGCCGCGCCC